>CAZIYL010000108.1:0-7628 GCA_964543425.1 uncultured Deferribacteres bacterium | reverse complement strand
GTTCTCTACGGCTCAAATGCAACCGGCGGTGTCATTAATCTCCTATCCCCGGACATTCGCAATCAAAAGAAAACGGCTCTGCGATTTTCCGCCGGAAGCTACCGGGAGCGAATTTTTAATATTCAGGAAGTTTACGGCTCCAAGCAGTTGGGCGCCGCCGTGTACTGGAATGGCTACGGAACAGACAGCAATCGCAAAACCGGCGGTTACCAGGCGCACGATTTTTTTGCAAAAGTTTACGCTAATCCCCTGCCAAACTGGAGCATTCAAGCCTCTGCCAAGCGCTATCGCGGATTCTGGCTGGACCCGGGACCCGAAAGTCATCCTTTAAAAAACAACTGGTTTCGGTTCACCCGCAACGGGTACGACCTTCAACTGAAAGGTAAATCTTCCCTCGGGAACACAAAGCTTTTGCTTTATCGGAGCGATGGACACCACGCTATTTACGACGGCTATCTTTCAGATGATTTCACAAATGGCGCGAAATTCAATCAGGCATTTTCACTGTGGAAAAGCAATCAGACTGTGCTTGGGATTGATTTCAGAAATTACGGCGGAACGGATCTGAATCGAAATAAATCCTGGGCGGTTCAGGAATGGGCTCCGTATTTTTTGACCCAGCAGATGTTTCTTTCAAAACTAATTGCTTCCCTCGGATACCGCCTCAACCACCATCAGGTTTACGGATTCACGTCCGTTCCTTCCATTGGGTTGGTCTATCAAGCCAACAATTCTTTGTCGTTCCGTGCAAATGCCGGCAGAGGCTTCCGTTCGCCTTCCGTCATGCAATTGTATTTGTATCCCCCCTCAAACACGGACTTACAACCCGAAAAAACAAGAAGTTTTGAAGTTGGCTTAAATTACAGCGCCCAGGTTTTTCAGATTGATTTGACAACATATCGATTAAAAGGTGAAAATCTGATTCAATTTTATTTTCCCGATAAAAAATTTCGAAATGTGGGTTCTTTTGATTTTACAGGAATTGAAGCTGCCCTGAGATTGCGATTCACCGCTCACATTGAAAATAAACTTTCGTTCACCCATCAGGATGTGGGCAACATCACGGGTTACAATCCTCAACACAGGCTGGTGAATCTTCTCACTTTTCAGAATCAAAAACTGCATTTTACGATTAAGTCTCATTGGGTACACAATTTGTACAGCGAAAACAATCACAAGGAAAAGCTGCCTGACTTTTTTGTGGTGGATTTGCTGGGAGCTGCTCATCTTAATCAGTGGGTAGATTTACAGTTTTCCTTCCGCAACATCACAGATGAGCGTTTTCAAATGGAATTGGGATATCCGATGCCGGGCAGAAATTTTGAGATGGGTCTTCAATTTCACCTGAAGTAATCATGAAAACGGATTGAGTTGAAAGAATCCGGGTTCAACTCAATCCGTTTTATTGATTTCAAACAAACCATATTTTTTCATTTTCCGCCAGAGTGTTGCTTTGCTCATTCCTAACTGCCGGGCTGTCTTTACGCGGCTTCCCATATTTTGAATGAGGCTCTGGCGAATGAGATTTTTTTCATATTCAAAAATCGCTTCCCGCGGCTTTTCGCGAATCATCTGTACAGAATGCAGGTACGATTGGAACTCCGTCGGAAGATGCCGCACATCAATTGCAGATGTTTTGCATTGAATAAAAGAAAATTCCAGCAGATTTTCGAGCTCCCTCACGTTTCCGGGCCAATCGTAATCCATAAAAATACGCAGGACTTCCGAAGAAACGCCCCGAATTTGTTTTCCCATTTTCTCATTAAATTTCTGAACAAAATAATCCACCAGCAGAGGGATATCTTCCTTTCTTTCCCTGAGCGGCGGGAGATGAATCGGAACCACGTTCAAACGGTAAAACAAATCGCTGCGAAATGTGCCGTTTTGAACGGCTTCCCGCAGATTTTTATTCGTTGCGGCCACAATTCGCACATCCACCTGAATCGACTTAACTCCCCCTACTCTCTCAATGATATGTTCATCCAACACCCGTAATAGTTTGGCCTGTAACGGGTAGCTCATTTCGCCAATTTCATCCAGAAAAAGAGTACCGCCGTTGGCCAGCTCAAATCGTCCTGGTTTTGCGCGAATGGCTCCTGTAAAGGCTCCTTTCTCGTAGCCAAACAATTCGCTTTCCAAAAGAGTTTCCGGAAGAGCGGCGCAATTTACGCCGATAAACGGCCCCGCCCGCCTTGCGCTGTTAAAATGAATGGCCTTTACCACCAGTTCTTTCCCCGTACCACTTTCGCCCTGAACCAGAACGGTGGCATCGGTGGCTGCCACATCTTCCAAAAGATCGTACAAATCCTGCATCGATTTGCTTTTGCCAATGATCTGATCAAAACGGTACCGTTCTTGCAATTCCGATTTCAATTCGTGCAGGGACGAAAGGTCTCGAAATGTTTCAACTGCACCGATGGCAATACCCTCTTCATTAATGAGTGCCGAGCTCGTAACACTCACGGGAATTATTTTTCCCTCTTTTGAGATGATTTCCACTTCCAGATTAAATGTGGGCTCGCCGCTTTGGAGGGCCTTTTGCATCGGGCAATTTGTTCTGCAATTGCTTCCGCGAAAAACATCCCAGCAGTGCTTTCCCAACACTTCATCCTGGGAATAACCGGTAATCTTTTCTGCGGCACGGTTAAAGGAGGTAATTTGCCACTCGGAGTCAATTGTAAAAACGCCGTCGGTGATGCTGTTCAAAATGGCTATCTGCTTATTCCGTTCCCAAAGAAGCTCCCGATTTCGAACGAGAAGCTCTCGGGCAAGGCGGTCCATTTCAGCAAGATCACGGAAAGTTAAAACGGCACCGGCAATCCCGCCATCAACGCTCATCAGCGGGGAAATGCTAATGACAATTTCCAGTGTCTCCCCCGCCGCATTTTGAAGAGTTGTGTTAATATTTGAAAAAATGCGCCCCGATTCCACTGTCTGTCCCAATAATGGATTGCTTTTGCAAATGGGCATTTTGAGAAGATCATAACACGGCCGGCCAACAATTTCATCACTTGTGTAACCTGAAATTCGCTCAGCGGCTTCACTAAAGCTAATTACAACCAGATTTTTGTCAACCGCCAGAACCCCATCGACTGCCTGACGAAAATCTTTAAAATCTTCTTCCGTCAGAAAGTGGTCCGACGTCCAGACAAGGTTTTTACTGCCACTGAAGTCGATCATTTTTCTTCCTTTGCAGCCGATTTTCGGGCAATCTTCAAAACAAGGAATGCCCCAAAAGGCGATCCTAATGCTGTTAGAGCGTTATCCAATTGTTTCAAAACAGGTTCCAAAAAGCGAAAGTAGACTGGGAAAAAGTGAAGCGTGGTTTTCCAGATCATTCGGTAATCCTCAGCGCTAAATCCGCCCTCGCGGAAAAATTTCTTCAAGGAAAAAGGAGAATAAAAACGGGCGGATCGAAAAACATTTTTGGCAAAATAGCTTTTAAATCGCCTCCACTGCGACGAAAGGCTCCAGCGATTCAACACGGCAATCAAGTAATCATCGGCGTTTAGGGCCAGCATTTCTTGAATAGAGAGACGCAGGTTTTTGAAGAATTCGAGAGCGGTGACGCTGGTCATGCGGTCGAACTTTTTGGCTTTGAACGGCAATCGTTCACCCGATGCCTTGACAATAAACAGATTTTTTGCATCACCTTCCCGAAATTTTCCTCTGGCAATTCCAAGCATTTTCTCCGATATGTCAATTCCAACACCCAAATCGATTCCCTGTTTTCGAAAAAGAAGAAGTTGATTCCCAGTGCCGCAGCCAATATCCAGCACGCGCTTTTCTTGCCAATCGGGACACAGTGCTAGCAGTAGGCTGTGTTCCAAATCAAGCGCAAATGCCCCCGAAGGCATTTCAAACCAGGAATCGTAGCTATTGGCCGCTTTCCCGGAAAAAACGATGCTATTTTTGTCTTTTTTCTTCAACTGCCCGAATTTTCCCTTTCATTGTCATTTCTTCATCACGCCGATCGTCAATCACAATGGTGGTAACCACGCGTTGAACACCTTGACGAAACGGCTCCAAGTGCATTTCCTTCGCCGCTTGCAGGATTCGATCCAATTCACCTTGTACCACCGTTTCATTTGGGGTTAATTCGTAGGTTAAATCCGGATATTTGTCCAGCACATCGAGGCATTTTGCAACATATTCACTCACATGAGAATCGGCAGTCCCAAGCGGTACAATTTTAATTCCGGCAACAACCATGTTCCTTTCCTCCTATTTTTTATAAAAAATGCACTCTAAAAACCACTAATCATACAAATTATACGGGCTAAATTCCATTAACTTCAATAAAATCAATTCGTGATAATTCGTGAAATTAGTGGGAGATATCCTTTTTAGAGTAAACTTATAAAATATTCCAAAGAAAAAAAGGGATTCCTGATCATATTTCAGAAATCCCTTGCAAATGGCTGAACTTTCGTAATTAATCGAAATTCTGATCCGGATGCAATTTTTTCACTTTTGCCAGTAAGGTATCGTGATCTTCTGCATGATCGGGGTCAGGAACGCAGGCATCCACCGGACACACGGACGCACACTGGGGCTCGTCGTAAAAGCCGACACATTCCGTGCATTTGTCAGCAACAATGTAATAAATATCGTCCGACAGCGCGTCGTGTGTTTCGCCATTCAATTCCCATGGCACGCCACCTTCGTAAATCGCTTCATTGGGACATTCCGGCTCACAAGCACCACAATTGATACATTCCTCGGTAATCATTAAAGCCATTCTTCATTTCCTCCTAATTTAATGTTTGTGTTTAATTGCAATCGACGCTAAGTTATTCTTTATGAACTGTGCTTATCCTAAACAACGGGTACAACGCACAAAAACGAACCAAACCGGTAATCAGAGCAATTAGCCCAAGAACAATAAAAATCCATTTCCAGGTTCCTGCAAATACGGTAAAAGCCAGCACAAAAAAAATAATCGCAAGAACAATTCTAATAATTCGATCGGCGTTTCCAACATTTGCTTTCATATCTGCCTCCAAGTTTAGTTAATTTACAATTTTCATTTTAAAAATGCAAGATTAAAATTGGCATTTTGTGCATTTTCCATTTTTATTTTGAATGTGCTTTTGGCTGCCTCTATTTCTTCCGAATTACGATAAGCTAGAAAATAGCGCTAAATAAACTAATGCATTCCCCGGAAAACAAAAAGCCCCAAATAGATTGGGGCCTTTATTTGCAATTTTTGATTTTTGTTTGCTATTCCCTTGGTTCTTGCAGAGATTCAATTTCATCCGGCGAATAACCCAGGAGTTTAAAATCAAGGATACTGTCTTTAGAATGGCATTCGGTGCACGATCGTCCTTTGGCCTTGATTCCGTGATCCAGCATGAGGTAACCATCAGAACGCATATCCGTCCAGAAGTACCGATCCTTCACCGGACGTTTGTAATAGGATCGATCCCAGGATTTGTAGCCGAGATCACGAGCCAATTCGTCCATGAACATGATTTTCATCGGCAGGCCATAAAACATTTTCATGTAGGGTTTATCCTGAGCCACCTGAATGGCCTTTTCCGGATTTCCGGTTTCCATGTACGTTTTGGTATCGAATGAAAGGATCCAGCCCTGTTGGATTGGTGTTGCATTATGAGAATCTTCGGCCATCATGGCATTGAATAGTTTAAATGGAGTAATTTTGGATTGACCATCATCTTCTTTGCCATTAGGCGTCGCCATTAAGCCGCCCGTACCATCGAACCATCGAAATGCCATTACACCCTTGGTTCCGCCCTTTATTTTGGGAGTCGGAACGAAAAATCCATCCTCATAAATGGGTTTGCGCCAATCATTGTAGCGAATATTATTTTCCGGGAGACCTGTAATATGACAGGCCGTACAGGACAATTTTTCTGTGTGCGTGTTTAAAATATCTGCCACATCCTCATTTTTCTTGTGCGGGCTGGAAGTGTGACACTGTTCACATGTAAGCGAAACCTGAGGTAAGTCATTGGCAACCAGATCGCAGGTTTTCTTTCCCTTTGCAATAAAATGCCCGTATGTTTTATGGCAATCCAGACAGCTCATTCCGACGGCGGCATGAACGTCCTGTGCGGGTGTGTAGGGGCTCCCGCGTTTCACGTACTGGTGGATAATGGAGTGCGTTCCGGCGGCTGTTTTTACATTATCGACGCCATTGTCACCAAGAAAATTGTGATCGTGGCATAACCGGCAGTTCCAGGTTGTCGGAATTCCAACACTGACGGCCGCTTTGAGACTTCTGTCCTGTGCCCAGCGAAACCCGTGCTCATCTTTGACCACTTCTTTTTTCGAAATATCATATTCTTTGGCGTGGCAAATCAGACAATCGACCGATTCCTTTTCATTTTTGGTAATTTTGCCCATCGGAGAAACATCCCGCATCATCCGGTAAACAGGCGGTCCGTACGTACCGCCGATATGACACTGTCCGCACCCCTCCGAGTAAAATTTTCCGTCTTCTTTATTTTTGATTTGCAGAGCCCATGAAATTCCGGATTGTGCGCCTGGAATTCCACAGGCCCGATCGATCATTCCCATGGGAAGTTTCACCTTTTTCCCGTGCACATCATACGTATATTCCGGAACCGAATACCACTTCATGTGAACAGACTCCACAACATTGTCGATTGTTTTTACATCTTCCCATTCCCCTGTATCCGGGTTTTGAATCCGAATGGTTTCATGACACTTCAAACAGGTTTTTGGTCCCTCGTATGCCGTAATCCCATATTTCTCGAATCGAAGGGCGTGGTCGTAGCCCTTTTTCTTGGCCTCTTCAATAACTTTTCTGGCATTCACTTTTTCTTGTTTATACTCCGGCTTCTCGTACATAATTCGCACCGGTTTGGGCGCACACCCCGCCGCTACAAGCAAAGCCGCCACAAAAATCAAAACCAAAAATTCTCTCACCCGACTATTACTTGCTTTTTTCATTCAAACACCCCTTTTTTTATTGAATTGTTCTGACCTCATTCAAAAATACCTTCATATTTTCGCAATGCAACGCCTTTGAATACACGGGACACAACCGGCAAACTTCAGGATCCACTTTTCGTTTTTCCTGTGCAAGCATCCAGCAAGGCTTTTCGCTATTTTGATAGGCAGGGCATTTCTCTCGTTTTTCCTGCGGACAATTTTTTATTTCCCAACATGGAATCAACGAAAGCAGCCGACGTATTCCTTCGAGATTCAGTCCATTTTCATTAATCATTTTTCGAATGCAGTTTACCCAAACGAGATCATTATTGGAATAAATTCGCCGACCTGTTTTTGTCTTATGAGGTACAAGTAATCCTTCTTTTTCGTACATTCGCAGCGTAGGAACGGCAACATGAAGCTTTTGAGCGGCAATCCCGATGGTGTAAAGGGGCTCTGTTTTGTCAAATTGAAGTTCTACTTTCACAACTTTCTCTTATTTTTGTCGATTGATTTTCTATTTTTTCAAATATAGATAACAAATAGCGTGCCTATCCGGAACAATATTCAGTTATCCAATTGTTTATTCAAATATTACCTGTTTTTCCCCGATGAAATGAATCATCTTTTCGATAGAAATATTCTTATTTTTGGGAATATTTGTAGATTATTTTCCTGTTTTTGGGAATATGGATTTTGTAAGATTT
>CAZIYL010000107.1:0-7810 GCA_964543425.1 uncultured Deferribacteres bacterium | reverse complement strand
TTCTTATCTATTTTCACAAGGAACGGATTAAAAGCCTGCTGAAGCGATTTCACACCGCTCTCCACGAAAAGGGATTTTTATTTCTTGGATTCTCGGAGAATATTTTTTCATATTCGCAGGATTTTGAGTCGGTTCATTATGAAAACAGTTTTTTCTACAAAAAGAAAACTCCGAGAATAAAGTCGGTTCGAGAGCAACGGACGCAAAAGCCGCTTCGGGTGCGTCCCGAACTACCCGCAACAGAACGCAAGCGAAACAGATCAGGAAGTCGAACACCTCAACCTCACAAAAAAACATTCGATGAGCACTTGAGTGAGATTCAGGCAATATTCTCTCTTGAAAAATACGAACAGGCAAACCGAATGATGAGTGAAATTCGAATCATTCCGCCGGAAAAAGAAATTGAATATCTTTTTTTGAAAGCGCGTATTTTGTCCAATTTATCAAAACTAGACGAAGCCAGTCATGCGGTAAATCTTATTCTTTCGAAAAATTGCCTGGACAAGGAGGCTTATTTTCTAAAGGCTCTGATTCTCCTTAAATTAAACAACGTGGCTGGGTCGATTGAAAATTTTAAAAAGGTCTTGTATGTTGATTCCGATTATGTATTGGCTCGTTTGTACATGGGGGACTTGTATCAGATGAATGGGCATTTGAAGCTGGCTGAAAGAGAATATCAAAATGCTTTAATCACACTGGAAAAAAATCTTCAAATTAATTTGGGTCCGTTTGCAGCCGGGTTTTCACCGGACATATTGGCCCAAACCTTTATTAACAAAATAAGAAGCCTTGAAAAATCACATGAAACACATAGGAATAAGCGAATGGCTGTTTCCGGGAGGTAACAAAAATGGCAAATGGAAGAATTTTCGTAGTAGATGATGAACCCTTTATCAGGCGTTCCCTGGAGTTTGTTCTGAAAAAACAGGGATATGATGTGCACGCCGCAACCAATGGAGAAGAGGCCATAGAATTTCTAAAAAATTCAAACGGCCAAAAACCGGACGTGATGTTTTTAGATGTCATGATGCCCAAAATGAATGGATTTGAGGTGGTTGAATCTGTGAAAAACGATCCCGATCTAAAGGATATTTATGTAATTTTGTTAACGGCAAAAGGGCAGGAGGCCGATCGTCAAAAAGGTTTCCAATTAGGTGCCAACGATTTTATGACTAAACCCTTCAGTCCCTCAAAATTACTGGAAAAAGTGGAATCGATATTTTCCGACGAAGGATAATCATGAATACTGGGCTGCAAACTGTCGTTGATAGAATTAATAATCTTCCGACCCTGCCGCAAGTGGTGGAGTTGGTGATAAGCATGATTGAAGATCCCAACACGACGGCCAGCCAACTGGCGGCGGTTATTTCAAAAGATCAGGCACTAATGGCGAAGGTACTGAAGGTTGTGAACTCCGCCTACTACGGAATGCCCCGCAAAATTTCAACGCTCAATCAGGCTACGGTCATTCTTGGATTTAGTACGATTAAAAACCTGGTTTTGAGCGCATCCATTTTTGGAGCATTTGACGATCGCTATTCGAACCAGCGTTTTAATCGGGTAAAATTTTGGGAACATTCCATCGGAACGGCTGTGGGAGCGCGGGTTCTTTCGAAACGCATTGGCCTGGGCAATCCGGAAGAGCTGTTTGTGGCTGGGTTGGTGCACGATATCGGGAAGGTTGTAATTGACGAATATCTCCACGAGGATTTTCTTAAAATATTGGATATTGTCGAAACCCGGAACGTCCGTATTCTGGATGCCGAGCAAGAGGTTCTTAATTTCGGGCATCCGATTCTCGGAGAATGGGTTGCCAGCAAGTGGAATTTGCCTCAAGATTTGGTGGCGGCTATTGCCTATCACCACACACCAACCCTTGCGAATGGGTTCAAAAAAATGGTTTCCGTGGTTCATCTGGCCGATGCCATTTCGCGCATTGAAGGAATTGGCTATGGAGGCGATTCTCTGACGCCAGTTATTGATCCCAAAAGCTGGGAAACGCTTAAGATTTCCCCCGAGGAGTTGGGAGAATTAATTGTGGCGATCAAAGAAGAATTCAATAAAGCAACGGTTTTTCTGAATATGGCCGGCTAATTTTGGGGGAGGAACGGATATGTTTTTTTGTATAAAAATATTTGGAAGAGAGGGCAACATATTTAGTGTTAAATCTTCCTTGGCCGGGCTCGAGGGTATAAAATGAAGACATTCATAGCGGAGCGTTCAGGTCACTTCACAAATAGTCCTTCTGAAGCGAAAACTCTGAAGACGGTTTACGATGACTACAAGCGCCTCTACGATCTTTCCACGGTTTTCTATGAATCGCATAATCTTTCCGTTGTCCTGGACCGGGTCCTGGATGCGTTTGGAGAAATTGTCGATTTTTCAGGAGCCGCTCTTTATCTGATGGATCAACAATCGAAGAAGATTCGATTATATGAGAGTCGGGATATTTCTCCCGCGGCAAATCGCAAGTTGAAGGACTTCGAGAAAAACGGCTATCTGAAGTGGTCTGTTGAAAATGATCGAATTATTCTCATGCCCGATGAGGAAACAGGGTCCAGGAAAGCGGCGCTCTTTGTTCCTCTTGTTGTCAGTTCGGTTCCTCTTGGAATTTTGGTCATTTTTATTGAGTCAAGTGATGAGGAAATTACCTCCAGACTTATGGACCAATTTATCCTGCTGGCCACACAGGGAGCGATGGCGATTGAAAATGCTAAGCTCTACCATGATTTGCAACAAAAAAATCGTACCGTTTCGGAAATCAGGAATTTCCTCACCGGTATTTTAAGCGACATGGCCGATCCGTTGATTGCCGTCGATGAGAGAGGGCAAATTGCCGTTTTCAATCCCGCAGCCGAAAAATTATTTCAATTGCCAATGAGTCATGTTCTTCAAGAGGATTATAAAAAAGTTTTGCCGGAAACGATTGTCGGGCTGTTGGACAAGGCATTTCGATTGGCCCTGCACGACGAAAGCTTTCAGGAGGATGATGTACTTTTTCAGAAGAATGGACGATCAATTCCGCTTGGCTTTCGTGCGTCGGCAATTCAAACAGCCTCGGACGACTTTGGCGGGGTCATTGTCTCGATTCGCGATTTATCAGAAGCCAGGGAGCTGCTGAGTCTGCGAAAAATCGATCAATTGAAGGATGAATTTATTTCGTCGATTTCCCATGAACTCCGCACGCCCCTAACCGCCATTCAATCGTTCACGGAAATCCTCTTGGATTTTGAGGAAGACGATCCGGAAACACGAAAGGAATTTTTGCAGATTATTCAGTCCCAGGCGTACCGATTGTTGACGATTATCGATAATATTCTGACACTTGCAGAAATTAATCGCGACGGGCTCACGGCTTCAAAATCCCGGTTTGCATTCCCTAAATTGGTTCAGGAAACAACCGATCTTTTCCGTGAGAGGTTGCGGGAAAAATCCATTCAGTTCAAACAATCCATTCAGAAGGGGCTCTCGGAAGTTGAAACGGACACACGATATCTAAAATTGGCGCTGGTGAATTTGATTGACAATGCTATTAAATTTACCACGGAGGGGGGAACAATTGAAATTGGCGCCCGGGAAACCTCTGACAAAGAGTTGCAAGTTTTTGTGAGGGACTCCGGGGTGGGAGTGCCGCCGGAAAGCACACAGATTATTTTTGAGCGATTCAAACAATTGGGAAATACATTGACGGACAAGCCGGATGGGACCGGTCTGGGGCTTTATATTGCCAAAAATCTGGTGGAGAAATTGGGCGGAAAAATCTGGGTGGAAAGTCGAATGGGTTCGGGAGCCACATTTTTTATTCTGCTGCGGCTTACAGAAAAAGAGGAATCTGCCAAAGATGCGTGAAAAAGCCACGAAAACGCTGGATATTCTTTTGTTTGCTTCCGGAAATTATTGGTGGGGCGTGGATATTTATTTTGTGCAGCTTGTAAAATGGGGAATCAGAACGGAACATCTGCAGCCCTTAAAACAAAAACGAATAAAGAGCATCCTGAGCCGTATTCCTGAGTACGGAGTGGAAAACAACGGGCAACTTATTCCCGCCATTCCGTTGACAGGTACGGCGGACGCATTTGACCACCGGTTATTTAATGGGACGGCTGTTTTTTTGGGACACAACCAGACCGATTTTGCTGTTCTTGCCAGTGACGTAATCGGAACAGAAACGCTTAAAATCCCGGAGCAAATCCGATTGCTGCCGCCGCACCTTAAAAATGTATTTTCAGGCAAGAACATTTGGGCGGTGGCAGAGATTCGGGACAATTTGGCCTATTTATTTGAACCGCCGGTTGGTTAGCGGTTTTCCGGCAGCCTCGGCCTTCAGGCCGAGAAATTGTTTTGAAGGAGATAGATGACACACCCCTCTCAAGATGGGATTTTGGGAGGTTATTATAGCAAAACAGGAATAAAACTTGCGAATATCGTGATGGAACCAACACAGATCAATAATTACCGAAATAAACGCCTCGGTGAAATTCTAATCGAAATGGGCCTGATTTCTTCAAAAGAGCTGGAAAAAGCATTTCAGATTCAGAAGAGGGCAGGCAAGCGTCTCGGCGAAATTCTGGTTGAACAGGGCGTTTTGAGTGAGAAAGATTTATTAAAAGCCCTGAGCCTGAAACTGAGTATCCCTACGGCAAAAATAGACTCCTATGCCATTGATCCGGCCGTTGTGGAAATTATCTCGCGGGAAATTGCGGAGAAACATAAAATTATTCCATTATTCAAGGTAAATGATACGCTCACCGTTGCAATGGCAGATCCTCTCGACGTCTATGTGGTTGACTACCTGCGCCATAAAACGGGACTAAATATTCAAACCGTTCTGGCCTCGGAATCGGATATTCAAAAAGCGATTGAAAAATACTATCGTGTGCAAAATTCTCTGGATAAGGTTATCCAGGATATTCAGTTGGACGATACTTCCCTGGAAGAACCGTCGCGGGAGATGTTTGAAGATACCACTGAAGAAGGATCGTCGATTGTTAAAGTGGTAAACCTTATTCTCACGCAGGCCATTCGGGATGGGGGAAGCGATATTCATATTGAACCGGATGAGAAAATTATGCGGGTTCGCTACCGTATCGACGGAATTCTGCATGAGGCATTCAAATTGCCCTTGAAATTTCATCCGATAGTGATCTCTCGAATTAAAATTATGTCGAATCTGGATGTTTCCGAAAAACGCCTCCCGCAAGATGGCCGTTTTCAATATAAAGCGGGAGAGAAAATTGTAGATTTGCGTGTGTCCATTTTGCCAACCGTCAAGGGCGAAAAGGTCGTGATGCGAATTTTGGATAAAACGGGCTTTATTCTCGACCTTTCCCGAATGGGTTTTTCCCCGGGAGTTGCCAAAACGTGGGATCATCTGATTCATCGGCCGCAGGGACTCATCCTGATTACCGGCCCCACCGGAAGCGGAAAAACCTCCACGCTGTACGCCTCACTCAATGAAATCAACACGCCGGACAAAAACATCATCACTGTTGAAAATCCAGTGGAATACAATTTCCCGCTCATTAGCCAGGTTCAGATTAATCCGAAAGCCGGATTGACCTTTGCGTCGGGGCTTCGCTCCATTTTGCGTCAGGATCCGGATGTGATCATGGTGGGTGAAATTCGGGATCCGGAATCGGCAGAAATCGCTCTCCGGGCTGCCCTTACCGGTCACCTTGTTTTGAGCACGCTTCACACAAATGATGCTCCAAGTGCCGTCACAAGGCTGGTGGATATGGGATTGGAGCCCTTCTTAGTGGCCTCTTCCCTGCTGGGCGTGCTTGCACAACGCCTTGCAAGGCGATTGTGTAATGCCTGCAAATCGGAAGTAAGGGTTTCGCCCGAAAAAATAAGAAGCCTGGGGTTAGGAGAGGATTATCTGAATAAGAAATTTTACAAGGCGGAGGGCTGCCGAGAATGTCACCGTTCCGGATACAAAGGGCGGCTGGGGATTCACGAATTGCTGCTTGTGGATGATGAGCTGCAAAGGCTCATTCTGAAAAATGGCACAGATAGTCAGATTCGTGAGATGGCCATCAAGAATGGCATGCGATCCCTTCGGATGGACGGTCTCCGAAAAGCAGGACAGGGATTGACATCAATCGAAGAGGTCCTTCGAGTCACTTGATTTTCCTAACTATTTGAAAAATGGCGCAGGCAATGGAAAAATACAAATTTCGGGTACGCGATTCAATTGGAAAGGTACACACGGGCACCATTTCGGCTGAATCGCTTGATGAAGCTATTCACTCCCTGAAAGAAAAGAGTTACTATCCGATTGTTTTGACGAAACAGCATGGTGTCCGATCGGAAAGCGCTTCTGTTAGTCATTTGGGCCGAATTTCTTCCAAAGAGATGATGCTTTTTTGCACCCAGTTGGCGACACTTCTTGGGGCAGGCGTGTCGCTGGCATCGGCATTGGCCACTGTGACGAAACAAATCAAAAATCCCGCATTTCAAAAAATTGTGGCCAATCTGGAAAATGATGTCACACAGGGACATTCTTTTTCTGTGACGTTATCAAAATATTCAAAGATATTTCCATCCCTGCTAATCAATATGATCAAAGCAGGCGAGGAAAGCGGTCAATTGGATAAAGTGCTGGAGAATTATGCCAATTTTCTGGAAAGAAAAGAAGCAGTTAAGGGGGAAATCAAAAATGCCATGATGTACCCGATTTTTCTTGTCATTCTATCGGTTGGAATTATGGCTTTTTTGCTTGTTTATATTCTTCCCAAATTCATTTCCGTTTTGCAAGAATCGCATGCGAAACTTCCTGTCACCACCCGAATTATGGTCCAGAGCAGTGAATTTCTTCAGCATTATTATGGTCATATATTTTTTGGGGCTTTAGTTTTTTTCATTATTTTCCGACAAATAATTAAAACCCGCTCGGGAAGAAAAATGTGGGATTATCTGAAGTTAAACTTTCCTGTTTTCGGAAGCTTGGTTTACAAAATGGCTCTGGTTCGTTTTTCCAGTGTATTTGGGGTACTGATCAGCAGTGGGGTTCCAATTCTTCGCTCCCTGGGAATGGCGCAAAATGTAGTGAACAACGTTATCTTTGAAAATGTGCTTCAGCAAATTAACTCCAATTTGGTCAGGGGTAAAAATCTGGGGGAAGAGGTTGTAAGAACCGGTTTCTTTCCGCCGATGTTTGTTCAAATGGTAACCGTGGGCGAAAAAACAGGCCGTTTGGACCAAATGATGACAAAAATAGCTGATTATTACAACAAGGAGACAAACAATGCATTCAAGCGCCTTGTTGCAGCCTTGGAACCGATTATGTTGATTGTAATGGCATTATTTGTTGGGTTCATTGCCATTTCTCTTATTTCTGCATTAATGAGTGTGTTGAATACGATTAAATAGGAAAGGAGGTGAATTTAATAATAACACACCCCTAAATGCCCTCTTGATAGAGGGGACTTCCCTCGTCGCTTAGTTTAACCATTTCCGGTTAACGTGGGTGCAACGGGTTAACGTGTTTTCACTAAATATTTTTCAATCACTTTTGCAAAACTCGCAACGATAGAGATTTAAAAAGTGAATCTTAAAACATAACAAAAAAGGAGTATGTTAAAATGTTTCGCAAAATTCAAAGTGAAAAGGGCTTTTCGCTCGCTGAATTGCTCATTGTAATTGCCATTATCGGCATTCTGGCCGGAATTGTGATGATGAATATGAACGGCTCAGAAAAAAGCGCAAAAACGGCCAAGCTTCGGGGTAATCTGGTAACCCTGAGGGAAGCGATTTTGGCGTACAAAATGGATCACGAGCATTTCCCGTGTGTAAGCTCTGATTATAACCA
>CAZIYL010000106.1:0-7833 GCA_964543425.1 uncultured Deferribacteres bacterium | reverse complement strand
GAATGGTTTTTTGCAGGAAATTGTGAATCATTCCCCTAAAAAGGATTTCCTCCGGAATACCGGTAAACAGAAAAATGGCAATGTACTGAATAATCCATTCATACCAGGGTTTTAGATGGGGCGTTTGTCGAATAAAATGAAAGGGCATTCCAATGGGAACGGCAAAAAACACAATAAAAATACCAAAATACGCCGCGACCTTTTTCAAATCCCCTTTTGTCCAGAGGAAATTAAACCCAAATCCTTCCACCGGCTTAAAGATGATAAAAAGGTAAAGACCTTCCACAATGGCGGCCAGTTTGAAATAATCCACTCCGGCCACAATGGGTGCGGAGATTTTTGGAATCAGGCTGAACTCAACCGGCAGCCAGATTAGCAAAATGACCAGGGCATTCCAGATAGTTAATCACTGACCGTTAGAACGATCCAAAAGCAAAACCCCGTAGGAAAACCCCAGGTAAAGAAATCCTTTCAGAGCAGCGGCACCGCTGAGTTTGCCTGCAAGAGCCGCATAAATCACATAAATCAGGTAAAGTACCAAAACAGGAAGCGCTCCCGCGGCTGCTTTTCCCTGAAAACGAATCCGCCACGCCTTTACCCAATGGGTTACTGACAATCCGAAAAGTGCCGCCATGAGCAGAATGTAAATGCCAAGTGACAACAGCCATCTCGTTGAGCACACATGCTTTCCCGCTGCAAAAAGTACGGCTACCGCAAGCGATATAGTCATCAGCGCCCAAAACATCCGCATTTCTTTCACATGTTGATTGTTCATTCTTTCCCTCACATTCGGTTTAAAACCTTTACCGGGAATAAAACCCTTCACCTGTGAGAAATCAATTCAAGTCAACAGCGCTGGTTCAATTTTACAGGTATCTCCAAAGGATAAATGGAGTTACAGATAAACCATTCTCAAAGTCACTTGATTTCGGCCAGGAACTCTTCCGGCAAAATACGGTTTAACAAAACCGTTCCATTCTGAATCTGAACGCGGTAAACGGGCCAAACGTTCAGGCGATTGGCTATTTGTAACGCGTCTTTTGGAGCGGCTTTGTAGAGATAGAACGTCATTCTCGTCCCGGGCAAATCTTGTCGCACTCCTTCCCGAAAAATTAGACGGTTGGTTTTGTACTCCCACGTGCCAGCCAGGTGTTCCACATAGTTGTCTTTAATAAGATTCCAGCCGTTTCCCAGTGTAAATAATCTATTTGAAAGCGATAAAATGGGATCGTGCAGAAGATCATCCGGTACAGCCACTAGCGAATCCTCACCCATAGGCGCCGAATAGTAGTGGAGCTTTCCCACCAGCGGAAAAGCAATTTTCACCATTCCATCGATGGGGCGCTTGGCGTTGATTTTCAATTTATATAGGTTCCCCGAGAATTTTTGTACAGTGATTGTGTAATTTTCGGCGCGCACCTCCACAGGGACGGGGGAATAATCAACCGCAACGGGAACCACTTTGGGAACATTTTTCACCGGTTCCACAATGCCTGTTTTGAGGTCAACCCGAACCGTCTGATTACTCATTTTAGCGGCATCTAACACTTCTTTGATCAAAACGCGCGAGCCCTGCTCGGCAATGGCACATTCCTCGTCTGTGTAGCGCACCTCAATGGGCAATGGCGACCAGCCGGACGAATCGGAGACCTCTCCCAACAACAGATGCTTCCAGGACAATCGAAGCACCGAACGAATGAGAGCATTATCCCCACCCAATTTTTCAGCTATTTTGTTAAGGGTTTGCGCCACCAGCACCCAGCCGCGTGCAATAAAATTCCGCGCCCGTGTCAGCCCGTCTTTCTCATTGCCGCTTCCTTGTTTCCCAAGCCAATTGTAAGGGCCACCGGCGCCCATGTTCCAGGTACCTTCAGGGATGTACGCCATTTTCGGAATCTTGTAGTTTTTTCCCTTTAGAATATTTACAAACTCACTCACAGTGACAAATCTGTATCCTGCTTTTTCCAGCCGTTTGAATTTGTCAATGTTCTTTTTTTTCCATGCGGGCACCCGATAAAAATCGCTTGCGTAATCGCGAGTCTTGAACACTTCTCCATCGTCAAAAAAAGCCCAATCCCATTTGCAGCATTTTAGATTTTTCCCCCCGCCACCCAGCAAAATCAGCATTTTCTTGCCGGCGTATTCGAATTCTTCCAGTGGCATTTCGCCGGAACGGTAGTACCCGTAGGGATTGGAGCTGGTGACGACCACATCATATTTCCCGTGCAAAGCAGAGGCAATTGCGGGGGGATATTGAATTTCTTGACCGAAAAAAACACGTGAACGCTTCAGATTGAGTCTTTTCAGAACCGCATCACTCATTTCAACAGAGCGCTGCATGTCGCCATTACACCCTTTTGAATTTTTCCCTTACTGAGCGGGTCAAGCGACTCCACCACGCCCAAATAAATCCCACTCACAATTCGACCGGAGAATGAAATGGTATCCTGCCGCCACCAAAACTCAGCCTCATTTCGGGAGCGAGCCTCCCCTTTGTAAATCATATCTCATGAGGCTGAATAAATCCGAATCATGCAATGCTTGGGTAAATTAATAAACCGAATTTTGTAAATATCGGCCTCATCGGGATATCGATGCAGGTGATCCGATCGAGACAAATTTCCACATTCTTGTTGTATTGATAAACAGCCTGAATTCCCATTTGCGGTGTTGTTTTGTACCAATTGCTCAAACCCATAATCGGAACACTTGGCCCGCCAATAACCGTTACTCCATATTCTTGAGAAGAAGTTTGGTGAGTTTGGGAAAAACCTGTGTTTAAAATGAATATAGACAGGAATCCTATTAAGACCGCTATTTCCATCTTCTTCATACAACAACTCCTTGGAATGAATTCTATTGTTCAACCCGTCTGACAGAATTGCGCGTTGTAAAATCGGTTGCTAAACGGACCACCGTTGCCGGTGCTTTGGGATTTTCTATGGCCATTATCAGCAGGCGAAATGCTTCTTTACCAATGCGTTCAAGGGGATGAGCAATAACCGTAAGCGGAGAGATTAAATAGGGAGATGAGTGCATATCGGCAAAAGCAATAATTGAAATGTCGTCAGGAATTTTCATACCCCTTTCTAAAATGGCACGAATGGCTCCAATAGTGATTAGATTTCCGGAAGTCAAAATGGCTGTAGGACGATTCTTTCCCCTGAGGATCTCTTTGGTTCCCCTGTAGCCGCTGTCTAAAACAAATCCGCCCGGAGAAATCCAATGGGGGCGCAGAGGGATGTGATTTTCCTCCAGACATTTTTTGTATCCTTCCAGACGATTCTTAATGGTGTAAATATTCGGACGGCCGCTGATAAAACCGATCTCCCGATGGCCATTATCCACAAGAAATTGAGTAGCTTTGTAGGCATCTCCCAGATTATCTGTAATGACCCCATTGGTTTCCATATCGTCAAAAATGCGGTCTACAAGCACAAAAGGAAAATTCTCATCCATGAGCTCACGCAGGTGATCCTTTTCGTCCTGTGCCGGCACCAAAATCAGACCATCAATACGCTTACTGATTAACATTTGAACCGAATCAATTTCACGCTTCTGATCTTCATCCGTGCTACAAAGAATCACGCTGTAATTGTGGCGATAAGCCTCTTGCTCAATGCTTTTCGAAATTCGTGAAAAGAAAGGATTGGAAATATCAGGAACGATTAAGCCAATTGTCTGTGTCTTTTTTAGTCGAAAGCCGCGGGCGATTTCATTGGGGTGATAATTCAGTTCCTTGGCAACTTTTTCAATTCTATCGATAGTTTCTTTTCTAATATGGTAGATTTCAGCTTTACCAGTTAAGACTCTGGAAACGGTGGAAGGATGGACACCAACTCGACGAGCAATATCTTTAATAGTAGCTCTCAAAGCGCGTTTCTTTTCTTTTAGGGTGAATTGGAATAATTGCCGTGGCCAGCATTAGCAATCGATTGTGTTACTAATTTAAATAACTATGCAGTGATTGTCAAGCATTTTTTTTTATTTTTTATTCAGAGATTCTATTTCCCAAACAATGGAATTACTCGGTTACTGATGCACGCACGCCTCATTTACTTTTGCTTACTGGCGCTTTTTTCTTTTTCGATTTCCTTTGTAAAATGTTTGTACAGCCAATAGGTAACAACAAATGAAACGAGAAAAACCAAACCCGGAAATACATAACCGAAAATAGGCGCGCCGTACCGGTGAAAAGCCGATGTCTGTAATAAAATAGTTAACATGACCGTTTCCCTTTTATTTTTGAGATTCCTTCTTGTTTTTCTTGTGGTAAATCCAGGCAAAAACAAGCCCCAAAAAGGATGCCAGATACGCAATGGACATCCCAATCACAACCATAAATCCCTTACTCATGATTCTTCCTCCCAGCGTTCAATTTTCTCAAGCTCATCCAAATATTCCCGCTGCTTTTTATCATAGTCAGCGGAGAGAACACTTAATTTCGGATCGATGATATAAAACATCAAAACCGCCGCCACAATTCCCAGGAAAAGAATAACGTATCCCCATGCAAAAAGCAGTAAAGAAAGCGCCGCCCCAAGGGTCAAAAGAATAAACGAAAGAACAGAAAGAACAATTGTGAACCAATCTTCCTTTGTCCACTCATCTGCCTGAGCAGGCGTCCATTTACGTCGGACAAAACTCATAATGACCTCCTAATCTTATTTTACAGCCAAAATCTCTTCATAAAAAAATTATCTACAAATTTATCACGAATTAAACGAGTTTTTAATAAAAGAACAAAAAATTGCCGCATCATAGAATAAACAACCCCTTCAATATCATATTTTGAATTTATACCTCAGGCGCACTGATTTCTTCAAACATTTTTCGTCGTTCCTGAATGAGGCCCCGCCGTTCGGCTTCTTTTCGAACGGGGCCCCACCATCCAATGGGACGGGACATCACGTAATATTTTACCAGTCGATTCATATCGTCCGGTTTCGTGAGAAACGTGACAGGAATGTATACAAGCGCCCCCAAAACAATGAGGGCCCAGAATTGCAGATAATCCGGCAAATCGGGAATCACACCAAAAGCCGGTAAAATCCAAACCACCAGCCAGCTAAATCCCAGATTCGCAATCCATGACGCAAGATAGCCCCAGGCATTAAACCGCCACCAGATCACCTGCAAAATATTTGGCAGCCACACACCTGCGGCCATAATCCAGAGAGCAAAAATCAACCATTTGGTAATCTTTTCCATCATCAGACCGTACAGAAACGAACCTAAAAGAAGAATCAACGTGGAAATCCGTCCCGCCCAAACCAGTGTTTTTTGGGACGCTTGGGGATTAACGTAGTGGTGGTAAAGATCACGTGTCAGGTACATGGCACCCAGATTAAGCTGCGTTGAAATGCTGGAGAAGTGGATGGCCAAAATTGCCGCAAAAAAAACCCAGCATTCCGGCCGGAAGAAAATCGAATCCCAATCGGTACCAGCCCATCTCATATTTGGCCTGACTTGTAATATTCGGAAACATTACATAAAACGCCAGAATGGCAACCGCCCAAATGGAATTACGAATCAGATTCATCACACTACCGGCCCAAATACTATACGAGGCGTGCTTGACGTTCTTTGCGGATTGGACTCGCTGGGCTTCCACATACCAGTCGATACTCGTGCCCATTCCGAATCCACCCAAAATTGCCACAAAAAGCATTGTCACAAACCAGACAGATGGGAAATTCCCGGAAAACCATCCGGTAAAGGAAAACGGATTCAGGCGCCACGCCTGCCCCATGGTGTGAAGTTTCATCACAATTCCGTGAGGCCCTCCGGCAGCAAACACGCCCCAAAGGGACACAATTATAATTACAAAAAAAGCAATGATTCCCTGCTGAAAATCAGCCATTACCACGCCCCAATAGCCTGCTGCCAACACGTAAATGGCCACAATCGAGGAAAACACCACCAGCCCGATCCACGTGGGCCAACCAAAGGCGTAATTACACACCTTTCCCATCGCAATTCCAACCCACCCCATAATGAACATATTCATAAACACCTGCCAGCCGGCCACCCAACCTCGCAGAAGCTCACTCCCCAATCCGCTGAAACGCAGGCTTTGCCACTCCGCCTGAGTGTACGCAAGCGAGCGGCGGAAAATTCGTGTGGAAACAAATGAGCTGATGGCCGCCCAAGCCGAAAAAAAGGTGTACCAGATTCCCGCCAAACCGTAGCGGTAAATGACACCCGTTACCCACATGGGCGTGTCCGTTGCGGTGTGCGTGGCGTACACAGATGCCGCCGGCAGCCACCACGGAAGACCGCGTCCAGCCAAGAAGAAATCCGCCTCGGAACGCTTTCCCAATTGGTAAAATAAAATCCCGCAGCCAACCATTAATACAATAAACGAAATCAACCACACCCAGTCAATCACTGCAAATTTGACCATAAAATCCTCCTTAGCAGTAAGTCATTTGTTTTTGGGATTTTGATTGTTCTTTGTACTGAATTCTTTATTTTTTTAAAAGAATAAACCTCGAAGACGCAAATTACATCTTTTGCTTGAATGAAATTTGCGAATTCGCGGCATTCCTTTCCGCCGCTAATCTATGAGAAAAATTATTTGGCGTCTAAAAATGGTCTTTTTGCCGTCGATACTGATCGGCAAAAACGGCTGCGATAATAATGCTGCCCATGAGAACTTGCTGCCAAAAGGCAGACACATCCAAAAGATTGCTGCCATTGCGAATTACGCCCATAATGAGAGCGCCCACCATGGCGCCTAAAATCTGACCCTCGCCGCCACTTAAACTGGCGCCGCCCACCACACAGGCCGTAATCACATCCAGCTCGTAGCCGGTTCCGGCCGTTGGCTGACCGGTGCTTAACCGCGACGCCATAATAATGCCAGCAACCCCGTACAGAAATCCGGCAAGTGTGTAAATCCAAATTAAATAGCGCCCCACGGGAATGCCCGACAAACGGGCGGCTTCCGTATTTCCACCGATGGCGTAGGTGTAGCGGCCAAAGCGTGTATGCGCCAGTAAAATATGTCCCAGAATGGCCAGAATTGTCAGCACAATCAGTGGAACCGGAATTACACGCAAAACGTGTCCGCCCCCCCAAAATTCAAAGGATTTGGGGAGACCAAAAACGGGTACGCCATTTGTAAAAATCAGCGCCAGCCCCCGCGCAATTCCCATCGTCCCCAGAGTCGCGATAAACGGGGGCAAATGGCCTTTGGCAATGAGAACACCGTTTACCCAGCCGCCAATGCCGCCGATAAGAATTCCCAGCAGAATGGCGGGGTACATGCCAATTTGATGGGTCATGGCCTGGGTGGCAACAATTCCCGAAAGGGCCATAACGCTTCCCACGGAAAGATCAATACCGGCCGTGATGATAATCATCATTTCCCCGATAGCCATAATGGCCACAACTGCCATTTGAAGCCCAATGGCAAAAAGATTATCAACCGTCAAGAAAAATAGGGTGACAAAACAGTCAGCCCGAGAGACAAGACCAAAAGGCTCAACGCCGGAATTAATTTGCGAAGCAAATTGTTATTCATAAAACGGTCTTCAATTTCCGATGCACGGGGCGAAAGAAAAATTTAGCCACGTAAACGCGCAAGATTATTTCACATGAAAAATGCGCAAACGATTGTTTTTAATTATTCTCATAATACAAAAATCTGTTTTGAATTGCAAGCAATAAATTGCAGGCGCTCATTTTTTATAGTGAAAAAGCCATTTCCAAATTAGAAGCTCTTCCGTTGCGGGTTTTACCTAACAACTTATATTATAATGAATAATAATAAATCTAAAAAAATTAATTTTTTTGGATATTCTGACAATCTATTTTTTCGCACCTAAG
>CAZIYL010000105.1:0-7916 GCA_964543425.1 uncultured Deferribacteres bacterium | reverse complement strand
ATTTTCACTAAATATTTTTCAATCACTTTTGCAAAACTCGCAACGGTAGAGATTTAAAGTCCGAAACACAAAATCCGAAATCCTATACAAGTTTGAATGTCCGAAATTCAAAACGAAGCAAAAGAACGATTGGGTTCACGTTTGAGAAATTGAGCCATTTGAAATTCGGATTTGTTTCAAATTTCGATATTCGCATTTTGCATTTATTTTGACATAAGATTGTAGGATGCGAACCGATTGCAAAGACAGGCAACAAATCTTATAAGAGTTTAGTCTAAAAAGGATATCTCCCACTAATTTCACGAATTATCATGAATTGATTTTATTGGAGTTAATGGAATTTAATCCTGTATAATTTGTACGATTAGTGGTTTTTAGAGTGCACTCTTATAAAAAAGACCACCAAGATATTGGAGAAGGAGCGCGTTTATGAAGAAGCCCAAAAATGTGCTGGTTGCTCAATCCGGAGGTCCGACGCCGGTCATTAATAATTCGCTGCGGGGGGTTGTTGAGACCTGCCAAAAATATCCCGAAGCGTTCGGAACCATTTACGGGGGGTTTCACGGAATTGAAGGAGTTTTAAAGGAAAAGCTGTTGAATCTTTCAGAGCAGTTTCAGGAAGAAAT
Organism: uncultured Deferribacteres bacterium; assembly: GCA_964543425.1. Lineage (GTDB taxonomy): Bacteria > Zhuqueibacterota > JdFR-76 > JdFR-76 > BMS3Abin05 > BMS3Abin05. The sequence goes on along the minus strand of CAZIYL010000105.1, from coordinate 7,290 downwards.
TTCACTTCTGCGCACAACTCCCGCAGCCGGCGCCGTTGGAACCTGCCGTTACAAGCTGAAAGCCCATCAGAAAGAAGATTTTGATCGGATTCTAAAGGTGTTGGGTGCACACGATGTGGGGTATTTTTTCTACATCGGCGGAAACGACTCCATGGATACGGCGCACAAAGTGAGTGTTCTGGCGGCCGAGGAGGGGGTCGAATTAATTGCCGTGGGGATTCCGAAAACCATTGACAATGATGTTGGGGATCCGGATTTTCAATTAATCGATCACACACCCGGCTACGGAAGCGTGGCCCGCTACTGGGCATATGCGATCCAAAATGCCAATGAGGAAAATCGGGGTTCCAGTCCTTCCGATCCCGTGCTGGTTATTCAGGCCATGGGACGAAAGATTGGATTCATCCCGGCGGCGGCGCGTCTGGGCGATCCGAACCGGGAGATGCCTCTGCAAATCTACATGCCGGAATCGGGTCTTTCGCTTGAAGACCTGGCAGAAAATGTAAATCGGGAGCTTTCGCGCAGCGGGCGATGCCTTGTCATGGTAAGCGAGGGATTTAATGTGGGAAACATTGGTGAAATGAAAGATGCTTTCGGCCACACGGAATTCAGTGCCAGTCAGACGACTGTTCAACAGGTGGTGGTGAATTATTTGAATCGTGTGGGCTTAAAGGCGCGTGGAGCGGCAAGAGGGCAGGTGCCCGGCACCGACCAGAGACATGCCATAATTTACGCCTCTGTTCCCGACATGGAAGAGGCTTACGGGGTAGGGGCAAAAGCGGTGGAGATTGCCCGGGCGGGTCAAACCGGTTCCATGGCGACGGTCTTGCGGAATCCCGGAGCGGCGTATTCCGTTTATTTCGATCAGGTTCCCTTGGAAAAGGTGGCGAACTCGGAGCGTAAATTTCCGGCAAATTGGTTGTCGGGGAATCGCTTTGACGTCACGGATGATTTTGTCGCGTATGCCCGGCCCCTGATGGGCAATGAGTGGGTGAGTATCCCCGTCGTCAACGGTATTCAGCGCTTTGCCCGATTGAAACCGATTTTCGCCGAAAAAAAGCTCTCGGACTATATTCCTCAAGCCTATCGTTGAAAGGGGGGTAGCCCCAAGGTAAACATTGGGGATAAATAAAGTCTGAACTAAGACACCTGAAAAATGTAAGACAAGTATCTTGCTTGCCTTGGTTTTCTATTAGAAATAAAAAATTGGCAAACCCAAATTCACAAGACGGAGGTTTGTGCTACATTTTCGTGCAGGCACTAAATAGAGGAAGGATTCTGAAGAATCCCCTAAGAAATGGTATCCGAGGATATTTTAGCATCCTTCAGGAGGCGTCCTTGTACTTGGTGGTTCTTTTCGCAATTATTATGACGTATTTTAAAAGGTTGATATTGTTAATGACGGAAGGGTAGAAATGATTTAAAATCCGAAGCACAAAATCCGAAATCCCAAGCAAATTCCAATGACTAAAATTCAAAACCAGGCAGAAGAATGATCTGGTTAGTATTTGAGAAATATGATCCTTTGAATTTTGGATTTGTTTCAAATTTCGATATTCGGACTTTGGGTTTGTTTTAGGTCAATGCTCTTCGATGTTAACTGTCTGCGAAAGATACGTAAAAGGACTTATGAAATGAACGACTTGGCCCGAGGGTTTACTCTCGGGCTATTTCAGAACGGTAGTTGGTATTATTCAAAAACAAAGGAGATTTTGGAATGATTTCTGAGGCACAAAAACCACTAATGGAATTTAAACCCAAACACGACTATTTTGTCGGAATTGATTCCGATGGCTGTGCATTCGACACAATGGAGCTAAAACACAAAGAATGTTTTATCCCAAACATTGTGAAACATTGGGATTTACAGGCAGTGTCAAAATATACTCGGGAGGCAGCGGAGTTTGTGAATTTGTACTCCAAATGGCGGGGAATCAATCGCTTCCCGGCGCTGGTGAAGGTTTTTGATCTGCTTCGGGAACGCCCTGAAGTGCTAAGAAGGGAAGTAAGCATTCCCGAGGTTCCTTCCTTGAGAAAGTTTATCGATTCGGGGGTTTCGCTGGGAAATCCATCGCTGAAAGAAGCCGTTCAAAAAAGCGATGATCCTATCCTGAAGCAGGCGCTCGTCTGGAGTGAGGCGGTCAATGCGACCATTGCGGACATGGTTCACGGGGTGCCGCCCTTTCCGTTTGTGCGGGAAAGCCTGCAAAAGCTTTCCGATCGGGCGGATGTAATTGTGGTTTCGGCCACGCCCGGGGAGGCGCTTCAGCGTGAGTGGAAGGAACATGGCATCGATGCCTTTGTGAACCTGATTGCAGGTCAGGAGATGGGAAGCAAGAAAGAGCATCTCCAACTGGCGACGGCAGGAAAATACCCGTTAGATCACGTGTTGATGCTGGGTGATGCCCCCGGCGACATGCGCGCGGCAAAGGCAAATGGCGTAATGTTTTATCCAATCAACCCCGGGCATGAGGAGGCCTCCTGGGAGCGTTTCTACAATGATGTGCTGGAATTGTTTTTAGACGGAAAATACACGCCGGAAGTGGAAGAAAAATTTATTCGGGAGTTCGATGCCTATCTCCCGGAAAATCCACCGTGGGAAACGATTTGAATATTGAGTCCAGTCTAAAAAGGATATCTCCCACGAGTTTCACGAATTATCATGAATTGATTTTATTGATGTTAAAAGAATTATATCCCGTATAATTTGTGCAATTGGTGGTTTTTAGAGTGCACTCAATATTGTTTTCCCATCCAATGCGCCTCGGTGCATTTTTTATTTATGAAAAATTCGTGCAAATTGATGGAAATTCGTGGGCTATTCTTTTTGGTATGAGTATTCTAAAGCTTCGGCTCTTAAAACAATCGCGAAAATTGCGAAAAAATTCCTTGTAATTTTAGACGGAATTGCGTAAATTTCAGAGTAAATGGACGTAAATTTTGAATTTACAATTGAATGGCAGATTTTTTTCTACTGTTATGGTTTTGTAAAGATTTTTTGCCACAATAAATTGTAGGGATTGTTCAAGGCGATTTCGGGAGCCAAGTGGCTTTTTTGAAAGGTTTCTTTCTTGTAAAATCACCATCATTCATTATGGTGGTAAAGGGATCGTAATGAAAAATGAGGGTTGATTTATGAACAAAAGGATTGCTCTTGGATTGGATTTTGGAACGGAATCGGGACGAGTAATTTTGGTAGATGTTGAAAATGGGGAAGAATTGGCGACCGTTGTAAAAAACTACCCGCACGGGGTAATCGATTCAGTCCTGCCGAATGGCAAAATCCGCCTGGGACCGGAATGGGCGCTTCAACATCCGATGGACTATCTCGCTGTTGCTCAGGATATTATTCCGGAAGCGTTGCTTAAAGCCGGTGCCGGTGCCGACGACATTGTAGGCATTGGGGTTGATTTTACGTCTTGTACAATTTTGCCCACACTGGCCGATGGGAAACCGCTGTGTCTATTAGATGAATTTAAAGATGAACCCCATGCCTGGGTAAAATTGTGGAAGCATCATGCAGCCCAGCCCGAGGCAGATGAAATCAATGAATTGGCGGAAAAACGTGGGGAAAACTTTTTAAAGCGGTACGGCGGTAAGATTTCTTCGGAGTGGCTGTTTCCGAAAGCGTTGCAAATTTTGCACGAAAATCCGCGTGTTTACGCGGCTGCAGACAAAATTATTGAAGCGGGAGATTGGCTTGTCTGGCAGCTAACCGGCACTGAAAAACGCAGTGCCTGCCAGGCCGGGTACAAAGCGTTCTGGAGCAAAGAGGAGGGGTATCCGTCAAAGGAATTTTTGCGGGAATTGGATCCGCGGTTTGAATCGTTTGTGGAGGAAGAACTCTCCAATGAGATTTACCCCGTCGGCGCTCTTGCCGGCGGGTTGACTGCATCGATGGCGGAGGCTTTTTCGCTAAAACCGGGCATTCCTGTTGGCGTAGGCATTATTGACGCGCACGCGGCGCTTCTTGGCAGCTCTGTGGCGGAGCCCGAAAAAATGGTGTTGGCGCTGGGGACGTCCACCTGCCACATGGTTCTGGGCGAAAAAAATGTTCTGGCAAAAGGAATTGCCGGAATCGTCGAGGATGGAATTGTCCCCGGCTACACGGCGTACGAATCGGGGCAGTCGGCGGTAGGGGATATTTTTGCCTGGTCCATGCGAACATCGGTTCCTCCGGAGTACTACCAGGAAGCGGAGGGAAAGAGCGTGGACATCTACAATCTGCTGCAAATGAAGGCCGCAAAGCTGAAACCGGGTGAAAGCGGCCTGATGGCTCTGGATTGGTGGAATGGGAATCGCTCCATTCTGATGAATGCCAATCTTTCCGGCCTGCTGGTTGGAATGACCCTTGGAACCAAACCCGAGGAGATTTACCGGGCGCTAATTGAAGCCACGGCTTTTGGAACGGAAAAGATTATTCAAACTCACGAGGAGCAGGGAATTCCTATTAAAGAGCTCTATGCCTGCGGCGGCCTGGCCGAGAAGAACGAATTACTTCTGCAAATCTACGCCGATGTGACCGGACGGGAAATTCGCGTGGCCGAATCCCAACAGGCGGCTGCATTAGGCGCAGCCATCATTGGTGCGATTGCCGCTGGAAAGCAAAACGGTGGATATGACGATTTCAAAGAAGCCACGAAAAAAATGGCTCGATTGAAAGATAAGGTTTATCGTCCCATTCCCGAAAACCGGCGTGTTTACCACCGGTTATACGAAATTTATTTAACGCTTCATGATTACTTTGGACTGGGAAAGAATGCAATCATGCCAGATTTGCGTGAACTGAAGCTCAGAGCGCTGGGAATTCGCAAGTAAGATGAATTGTATCTAATAAAGAACGCCGTGAATTCAGGAATTATATTTTTTGCTCAAATAAAATTCGTGAATTAGCAGCTTGTTCAATCAATCAACCTAAAAGGATGAATCCATGGGACCCTCATTAGCCAGGCGGACTATTCGTGAGATGATCTACACAAGTTTTAAAGAATTTTCCGATCGAAACGCCCTTTCGATGGTTGGAGACAGCCCGTTTACCTACCTTGACCTCAAAAAATTGGTTCTGCAAATTGCAAAGGTATTGCAGTGGGAAAAGCTAAAAAAAGGTGATCGCGTGGCCATTCTCTCCGAAAACAGTCCCCTTTGGGGGGCGGCCTATCTGGGAATCGTCAGCTCGGGAAGAGTGGCTGTTCCCATTTTAACCGAATTCCATCCAACACAAATTCACCACATTATTCGAAATTCCGGGGTCAGGCTTCTGTTTACCACCCGAAAATTGGCCTCAAAATTGGAAGATGGAAAATTAGGTGAGCTGGAATGCATCCTTTCACTTGATGATTCTGAATTTAGCATTGATGGTTATCGCAGCAGTACGCTGACCAAAGCGATAATTACGGCGGATTCCGAAATTAAGAATCTGGAAGAATACCCGCCGGATGAAGACGATTTAGCTTCGATTATTTACACATCGGGTACAACAGGGAATTCCAAGGGGGTAATGCTGACCCACAAAAACGTTGTGTCAAATGTTATCAGTGCCGAAGAAACGGTGACAGCCGGCCCCACGGATCGCTTTCTGTCGATTTTGCCCCTTTCTCATGCGTACGAAGGCTCTATGGGATTTCTCGCGCCCATGCACCTGGGGGCAAGCATTTATTATATCGAAGGACTCCCCACGGCGATGACGCTGCTTCCGGCCATGCAAAAAGTGAAGCCCACTATTATTTTATCTGTTCCGCTGATTATGGATAAAATCTACAAGAAAAAGGTTCTTGCCGAAATCAAGAAAAAGGCTTTGACACGCGAAGCTTATAAATTTGCTATTTTCCGAAAACTCTTGCACAAACTCGCCGGAAAAAAGCTGCTGGAGGCTTTTGGTGGTGAATTAAGATTTTTTGTTTTTGGAGGTGCGGCGATTGGATCGGAAGTGGAATCTTTTATGCAAGAAGCGAATATCCCGTACACAACTGGCTACGGAATGACGGAGGCTTCGCCGCTTTTAACAGCCAATCCCCTTGAAAAAGTGAAGGTTGCTTCCACCGGCCCCGCTGTTTTGGATGTGACACTGAAAATTGTAGATCCGGAACCGTCTACCGGCGTGGGTGAGATTTATGCCAAGGGGCCGAACGTCATGAAAGGCTATTTTAACAACCCGGATGCTACAAAAGAAGCGCTTACCGAAGATGGATGGCTGCGTACCGGAGATCGTGGGTATTTGGACGATGAAGGATATCTTTTCATCAAGGGGCGGTCGAAAAATGTCGTGGTTGGTTCCAGCGGAGAGAATATTTATCCGGAGGAAATTGAAGAAATTTTGAATGAATCGCACTATGTAGCCGAATCGCTGGTGCTGGGCAGGGACGGCAAAATCATTGCAAAGGTGTACCTTGATTATGATGTTTTGGATCAGGAATTCTCAAAGGAAAAGCTTTCGGAGGGCGCAATGCGTGAAAGGATTGATCATCTACTGCAGCAGCTTAAGTGGGATACGAACAAACGGGTGGCCAGTTTTTCAAAGATTCACCAAATCTTTGAGCAGCCTGAACCGTTTCAGAAGACGCCAACAAAAAAAATCAAACGCTATCTCTACCAGAATTAAGTGCTCCAAATTTTTGGAAAGGTATCATACCCAGAATGATGAAAGCCAAGCTTTCGGGCATTTGGTATAGAATGTCTATTTAAAGCGGAAACTAATTTAAATTAATGAAATTTTAACTTGCTATTTTAAATAGAATGCCATATATTTAACAAATAGATAATTTATTGGTGTTTTTGTAAAAATAATTATTTTCCAAAAGCTTGCCAAAAAATCTGTAACGCTTGGAAGGAGGTGCCAAAATGTTTAAAAAATTAATGGTGGTCGCATTATTGATTGCTTTACCAACATTTATGCTAAGCTTTGGCTGTAGCAAAAAACAGGAAGCCAAAAAAACGCAGAAAATTGAACAAAAAGCTGCCCCTGCTGGATCTACTGCAGTAGATACAACAGTACACGATACGACAGCAAACAAATAACAAGTAACCATCCTGTTTAAAAAATGGAAAAATCTCAACCGGATTGGCCGTGAAATACAGAAGCATTTATTGGAATCAATGGAGGGAGATTTCTTTTTTCCGTTTTATAATCGAATAGGATGATTAGTTTTGGTTGATTTAATCCCGGATGGCAAGCTTTTTACAAGAGATCGCGAAAGCGATCTCTTTTTTTGTATCTATTTTTGAATGAAAAATGAATCATTACAAGAAAATCGCTTCGCTCGGTTCCATAAGAGAATCGAATGACCTTAGCCC
>CAZIYL010000104.1:4385-7959 GCA_964543425.1 uncultured Deferribacteres bacterium | reverse complement strand
CGAAGCAGCATTTGCGCCCAGTCCTGGGCTTCCGTTCCGCCGGCACCCGCATGAATGGTCAGAATAGCATTTTTGGAATCGTCAACCCCACCGAGAATACTTTTCAACTCCAGTTCTTCTACCTGCTCCCTGAAGGTTTTCAATTCCGAGCGGAATTCCGATTCCAGCTCCTTGTCATTGGATTCCTGAGCCAACTCCAGAAGAACTTGTAGATTTTCTTGCTCTTCCTTAAGCCGACTCCAGCCTTCCACAACAGATTTCAGCCGACTGATTTCCTGATTAACTTTCTGAGCCTTTTGTGTGTCGTTCCAGAAATCGGGCGCAGCCGATTTTTCCTGAAGTTGATCTATTTTTATTTTCAGTTGATCGACGTCAAAGATAACTCCGCAAATGTTCGAGTTTACTAATCAGTTCCTGAAATGTTTCCCGTAAGTCAATTTCCATTTGTAAAACCTCCAAAAAATTCATTTTATGAAATTGCAGACATAAAGTTTATATTCACAAATGCCCAATTGATGTACATTTTAATACTTACTGTTAAAATAATATTTTTCAGTATATTGCACCACCTGAAAATGCTACCTATCTAAATAGTGGATGAACGAAAACACAGCGCAGACCTCCGGTGTGTTAAATTTGATTGAGCTAATTCTTTGTTTCTAATAGCAAAACAACACAAATAAAATGCTTACGTTACACTTTTCAGGTATTTTCATTCAGACATTAAATAGCAAGATCAAAAGGTAAATCACTAATATCACGCAATCTTCTGCCGTCAACTAAAATATTTAGCATGTCAATTTGACTTTCATCTTTTAATTCGTAAACGGTATTTTTCAGCTCGTTCAAAGCAAAATGATAAACACAATCAATATCACCAGTACCCAAAGCGAGGCTTGCTATTCTGGTCAAAGTCGGTTCGGACGTAACAGCAACAATATGGGGTAATTTGCCTTTCCTGTTTCGGATAAGATTAAATGCTTCGGAACGGATATTTTGGGCTCTATCGCTGCGTAATGTCCACTTGCAAGAAATACTTGCATGCAAGATCTGCATTGGCGATTCTAAATTCGTTTTTCGGAATGGCGTTAATGTCGCAACCTTGTCTTCAACAATAATTATCTTTCTGGTTTTGTTAATTTCTTCATCTGTGATAGGTTCTCTACTAATTAAAATATCAGGTTTGATAATATAATCCCGTCCAAAAATAGAAGCGAGCTTTTTGTTTTTTTTCAGTTCGTTTTCTACTTCTGCCAAATCTTTATATTGCTCAAAATTAGAAATTTCAGTTTCCAAAAAATAATGCCATTGCCCCGGACGCAAATGTTGTAATAAATCAAATGATTCTTGTATAAATTTTTTAGTGACTTCTTCAAATATTTTCCCTGCCGTTTGGCCTGAAATATTACCATATTGGGGAGTGTCGCATATTTGATATAGAATTCCCCAGGCAATTTTTGCACTAATCTTACTATCACCATCAGCATTGTTAGGATAATCGCCTTTAATCGAATTTTTTCGAATCCTTAGTAGCTTTTCACATATTTCTCTGTGATAACTTTTTCTTAATTCAATAATGCTCATGGATCTCTTTCGAATAATTATGGTTTATAGAATCCAATAACATATTCTTCGTACATACGCTTTTGTATTTGTGAAGTTAAATCTATCTTTTTACTTGCAGGTAGCATTCTTCTATTTCTATCCAATTTTCTAATACCAATATACGGCACAATAAACCCAATAGATTCGCCAATTTCCTTTAGGCATTTATGCGTTTCAGTATCTACCCCCTTCATTATCGAATTTCCAACGATAACAATAGCCGTTTTCTCAGGCTTTAAAACCCTATACATTTCTTTTAGCGTTTTTTTCATTTCAGAAAAATATCTTTTAAGTGTCCGGCCGCGGGCAAAATTGACCATTGAAATATCCATAATTTTATGGAATGTAAATTCCGGCAAATCTTCAAAAAGATAATTGGCCACTGATTCTGAACCAATATATTCACTTCTCCTTTTTGTCAGTTCTTCTATTTTATATCCAAACCAAACCAATGAAAACTTATGAGCTCTCATGTAATCAATTGCATTAGACGCATATGGCGGAGAAGTAATAATCAAATCAATCGTATCATTTTCGAGACAAAGTTTTTGAGCATCACAAAAAATAATTTCCGGTTTATGGCCAATAGCCCGCTGAAAACTGCTTTTTACGTTTTGGTCAAATCGTTTTCTAAATTCCTCAATTGAAGGCCGAATATTTTTTGTCAGAAAACGCTTTTTTGATACATCAAAATTCTTATCGCCAAAAACAACATTGCCATCATTATCTAATGTGGCTTTTATTCTGTGGGGCCTTGTATGGCCAAGATCCAAAGCAAGTGAAACACCGCCTGACTTTGTTATAATAATTGAAGAGAATACAACTTCAAAAAAATCTCTATATTCATCTTTATTAATCCTATTTATCTGGTTTAATAAAGAAATTAACTCAAGTTGAGTTTCCGGCAAAAACCAATAATCTACAAATTCTTTGGTTCTGGGGTTAAAATAATTTTGTAATAATTCGAACAATTTTTCTTTGTTATTGATAAAATCGAATTTTGCATTAGTGTAAATTTCTGAGCCATATTTTAAAAGCTCTCTTTTGTTTAGATGAGTTGTTTTTGTCCGCGCAATTTTTATTGCCAACGGATCAATGTCAAAACCAATCCCTTTCCTATTGGCAAGGGAAGCTTCCACCAAAGTCGTTCCAGACCCAACCATGGGATCCAACACAACTTCATTGGGATTTGTCAGCTCCTCGATAAATAATTTCGGGAGCTGAGGCGGAAATTTTGCAGGAAATGAATGAAAATTATGAGAAGAATAATGGCTTCCTTGATTATGAAAATTTAAATTACTTTGAAGTAATCTAACCAATTTTTCGAATGTTGGTTCTGATTTATATGCTTTTTGAGGGGCAACAAATAACGATAATTGTTCCTTGACAGAAGAACTGTTGGCGCTATTATTGAATATATCTTTTTTATTATATAAGATTTTCTTCATATAGGAAACTAATATTTAACCATTAACTGCTTGTTATTCATTAAATTATTAGACAAAAAAGATATTTTTACCGAGGATTCTCTTTCCCTTGAAATAAACAAAAGTTTAATTTCGGTAATTTATGTGAGCGGCAATTTTTCCAATTGAATTCCTTCTCCAAAATAATGCCGGATAATTTCCTGCGGCGTTTGTCCGGAATAGGCTTTTGAAATGGCTCCTAACTGACACATTCCCACGCCATCTCCATGCCCTGCGCCGATAAAATTAAAAATTGTCGGAATGCCGTGTTCATCCATCTCCGCACGCACAATGAAACAACTGCTGGGCAATTGCATTTGGGAAAAGGCCTCGCGGATCGTCAAATCTCCCACCAGCTTCACATTTTGTCTGCTGCCCAAAATTTCCACTTCTGCCAGTCGCCCCGATGTCCCCCTTTTGAGAGGAACAATATCATATAGCGTACCGATATCCTCTTCGGTTTTCTGCGAGATGATTTCCTCCAGCTCCTGGCGGGTGTATTC
>CAZIYL010000104.1:0-4285 GCA_964543425.1 uncultured Deferribacteres bacterium | reverse complement strand
GGCGTGTTGCAAATTTCACCCTCGCAAGTCAACACCTGTCCCTTTGTTTTTTTCATCACTTCCATCACGCGCCGCGGCCAAGGCTGCAAACCGGCCAGGTAATAGCAATGATCCGTACTGCAAAATTGATAGGCTTCCCCCTTGTGCAATCGCCCCCAATTGGCTGCCACCCAACTTCTGATTGTAATGGACAACGTTTCCAAATAGGAATCGGGGTAGTTTTCCTGATATTGCGCCGTAATTAATCCCCCGACATAAGCCTCAATATCCATCTCAGCCACGCACTGCAATTTTCCCTTATCATTAATCAGAAATTGAATGTCGTATAAATTGGGGAATTCCATAATATCTTTATTGTTTCGAATATTTAGAAGAGAAATGGTACTGCTGCGCTCGCGAGGCGTCAGCTTAATGGGGCCGCCGCATTTTGTGGATTTGCTGTAATTCACATCAAACATTTCCATGATGCCTCGCGCTTCCCGTGCCCGATATTTGAAAATGGTGGATTGCGGAAAATCGAACAATTGCCTCTGAACTCTTCGGGCCTCGCGGATTGTCGAAAATCCATCCAGACACACACGATATGTGGAATTAGTAATTTCGCGTTTGTCTCCAAACTGCCACTGATAGCCAAAGCTCTGAATTTTAGGCTCAAGGCCCCTTTCTTGCAGTCGTCCGGCAATTTCCCTCGCAGGTTCTCTATCGTAATATTCGTGAATTGAAATACCATATCCAAATTGAGAAGGAGCAGAGGCTTCTACGGCAACCCGCCAACGGGCTTCTCCCATAAGGCTGTCAAACACGCACTTCCCGTTTAAATCTTCAGCGGTAAAATGCCCTGACAGACGAAAATCAATTTGTTCAACATCATCAATAACATTCACTTTTATAAAAGGAAATCGATAAAGAATCGGTACTTCCTGAATTTCAAATTTATTAGATCGATAATTATGCTTACGATTCGTCATACAAACTCCTTTTTCCCGGGCCACCGCTTTAAAGGTTGCGAACAATATAAGAGTTCACTCTAAAAAGATATTGCCCACTAATTTACACTAATTTACGCGAATTGATTTTATTAAAGTTAACTGGATTGCAATCTGCGTAATTTGTGTAATTAATGGTTTTTAGAGAATACTCATGCAATAAAATATATATTTCTAATAATATTGAATATACAATAAAATTTTATATTTGTCAAGATTTAAGGGGAATTACACAGACAGGAAATTTCCGAGTTATCCCGGAGATGAGGGTATTTTTTAACCCTTTTCAGACGTCAATAAAAAAAAGAAGACACCCCTCAGGAAGTGCCTTCTTTAAATTCAGATTCTCGTACTTTCCGATTAAAACTCGACACTAATGGAATATCGATTCACCGAGCTCAAGCGGCCGTAATCGACATAAGCATAGTCCAGATGAATTTTTGCCGTACTGCCAAATCCGTACTGAAAACCGCCACCCATCGTGAGGCCGCCTTCCATTTGATTCATTCCATAGCCCCGATAGCCGCCTCGTAGGAAAAGCATTTCTTTAAATGCGTATTCAAAACCGGTGTTAATAAATTCATTATTATCGTTCGGGTGAACCGCATCCGCACCCACCGTGAGACGCATCAGACTATTTCTGATCGGATCAAATGCCATTCCCACGCGGAATTGAAGAGGGATATCCCATTTTTCCATTTCCAGATGCGCGCGAATCATTTCGTTATTTCCATTAATGGTCGGATCAACATCTACAAACAGGAGGGCGTTTCTGCCTGCCATTTGCATTTGTGTTCCAAAATTGGACATCATCATTCCAATACGCAGATCGTGAAACTGGCTTCGGTAAATCGTACCAACATCCATCGCAACTGCACTGGAAGACATATTCCAGATTTTTTCCTTGATATATTTCACATTCATCCCAAAGGAAAATCGATCGGTAATTTTCCGTGCGTAGGAAACTCCCAGAGCAATGTCAGATGCCCCGAAAAGTTCACCTGTGCCTTCCGGATCGTGAACCGTGCGCACTTTGTCATCCGGAACGGTGAGGGCAGAGAAAAATCCACCAAGCGACCCCCATTCTCCCAGCGGCACTGAAAAGGCTGCAAAATCATAATTAATTCCCGCCAGCCAATCCGAGTGGAAAAAAATAGCTTCATTATTCGTAAGAGCCGCCAATCCTGCAGGATTCCAATAAATAGCGCTGATGTCGTCGGCAGTCGCTACAAACGCCTCACCCATTCCCACAGAGCGTGCACCGATTCCGATTTTTAGAAATTGCGCTGCCGTAGTACCCGTTTTTGATGTTTGAGCCGTAGAAAGCGAGAATCCCAAAAAGCTGGAAATCATCAGCCCTACCAGTACAACAATAAACCGTTTCATCGAAAACCTCCCGGTTTTATCTATCATTCTTCAAGTTTGTTATTTTATAATTGCAATGCGTCCAATTTTTTCGCCGACACCCTTCACATTCACATGATAAAGGTAGATACCAAACGAAATGTCCAGATTGTCATCGCTTAGCAAATTCCACGGCTCCGAACCATCGTACACAGTACCATGATGTTCGATTGTCTTTACGTGCTCGCCTGTAACGGTGTAAATTCGAATGGTACAATCTTTCGGCAAATGGATGAAATCCACACGGCGCTCTCCTCGACCCGCAGTGAAAACAAACGCAGGCTTTGGCTCAAGAGCCGAAGCCGCCACATACGGATTGGGGACCACTGCAATTTTATCCAGATCTTTTTTCGCTTTTGCAAGATCGATACCAGCCGGATTCACGTGAACAAAATACTGGTCAATCGATTCCAGCGGTTTCCCAATTTTTAGTTGGAAAACATCTCCCTTTGCGGGGGGCACACTCCCTTCCTTAGGTGCCTGGAACGTAAATTGCCAGCTTTGTTTATTATTCAGAAAAATAATCAACTGATCCCCCGAGCTGAGCTCGTGATCTTTATCCTTGTCCATAAAAACAAATGGTAGTTTTTCATTATCCGTTACGTTTACAATTGTGAATTTTGTGGGCTGCGGCTTAATAACCACCGAGGTGTCGATGTACATGTCGGAGAACCGAATTTCAATATCCCGCGCCAGGCGTACACCATGGGAACTTATGCTTACATTAACCGTCCAGTTGCATTGGCTTCCTTCTTGCCATTTCGTCAAACTGTCAATCGGCGTTACAAACGGAACATCAATAAACCGCCATTCCAAACCGTCCAGAAAATGTTTCTGCCCCTTTAGATCGGAACTGTTTTCCAGTGTAGTCTCATTGGACGTAAGATTTTTAATAGTAAAGGATTTTGGAGACACAGAGTCGTTAATCGTAATTTCGTATTTGGTGTCCTTCAGAATTGTATAGTCAATCACTTCCACTTTTAGTTGCGCATCGGAAATGCCTTTCGCATGTTGAATATCGACGGCTGCAGGAACATACCCTGCGGCCGGAGCATTTGGCATCACCGCCGCCACATTCGATGCACCAATAGCTTTCGGCGTTTCCAGAGGTGCAATTCCCTTTGTGGCGCTTCCCGAATCATAAGCGGTAACGGCGTAATAATAGGTAATACCATTAATCAGATTGCTGTCAACAAATGTGTGACGCAGTCCGGTATCGTCACCCATGTAAAAATGGATGCCGTTTGTTCCAATGGGATCGGTTCCTTTAACGCCATCCTTTCTATCAAATTGGGCGATCGGCGTATCGTAAACCTTAATTCCCTTATTGTCCGTAATGGGATTTCCCCAATGGACTTTGTCTGTGCTTCGGTAAATGGCGTAGCCTTCAAAATCGTGTCCAAACAGAATATCAGTTGATTGTTCAGCCTTGTCGTTCCAATAGAGTGTCACCTTTCCATCGCCGGGGACGGCATGTACAGTGGGAAGATCCGGTGGCTTTGTAAATTGGAAATTCAATCGGTAAATAAAATAAGCCGTTTGAGCATTCTGGTACAAATCATCCTTATTTTGACCCATAATAATTCCGATGGAATATTTCTGCATTTCGCCCGGGGAAAACGGGAAATAGCCTGAGCCAAACAGAAAAATATTATCAGCATTCTGCTGAATATTTTCCGCACTAATATTGCCGGGTTTCATTAATTTCCAGATTTTATCGTCGTCGGCAGGGATTACTGTGGAATAGATAGGGGCTGCAAATGACGTGAGACCCATCTGATCGCTCTCATCCAAATCCGTCTGATCAAAATCCGGTTCTCCCGGATCCGGAACGCCGTTGCCTTCACCCTCGTCAAATGTTCCGGGAATGCCATCGCGACCCACATCATCGGACT
>CAZIYL010000103.1:0-7986 GCA_964543425.1 uncultured Deferribacteres bacterium | reverse complement strand
GGCTGATCAGGGCCGAGCGGGTTGCAAGACCGCCAATTCTTCGGGATCGGGCGGCTGCCCAGCCTGCCGGAAATCCCAGTGCAAGCGAAAGAAAAGTTGTTCCGAACGCTACCCAAAAACTGAGAGAAAAATGCGAAAACAACGCCTGGGTTTGCCACAGAACGTGAAAATTCAAAAATGTTAGTTTTTGAGGAATCACGTGCAGCGGCCACAAAACGGATTCGCTTTCCGGCGCGACTGCCTGACGCACAACCAGCAAAATTGGAAAAATGTTGATGATAAACAAAATTAGCAATCCCAGGCCGGCAAATGCGTGTGAAATTTTGAGCGGACGATGTGGTGATGACTGATTCATTTTCGATTATTTCTCCTTCGGACAAACATAAAAGCCGCCAGCGTTGCCAGCAAGAGGAAAAAGGCCAAACTTAACGCCGCTGCGTTTGCCTGAGCGGGATTGTTCGCATCGACTTTGTAATGGTAGGCAACAGAGGTAATGACCGGCAATCCCTCCACTCCTACTAAAATGAGCGGTGTTGCAAATATCCGAAACGCGTCAATCGCCCGAAGGGCAATGGCAATTAAGAGAGCCGGAATAATCAACGGAATTTGAATCAATCGTGCCAACTGCCACCCCGTGGCACCATCCACTTTGGCCGCATCAAGAAAGCTCTCCGGCAACTGTTCAAGAGCCACTAAGACAATCAAAAAAACCACCGGCGTTACCCGCCAGGCGTCGATTAAAATGATCATAACGGTCGTCAAAACATGCCCCGGCCGAAACCAGCCCACAATGCCGGAACTGCCCGCAACTGAGAAAAGAAGGCTGTTCAAATAGCCGTGCTCACGGAAAACTAATTTCATTGTAAGGACATACACAATTTCGGGTACAGCGTAAGGAACAATGGCAACGGTACGCCAGAGAGTTTTGCCGCGCCTCAGATTGTAAAAGCCCAACGCCATCCCTACACCGACAAGCGTTTCAAGCAGCACGCTGAAAAATGGAATGACGATATTGTTCCGAAGCGCCTCCCGAAAGAGCGAATCGGCAAAAACATCGCGGAAATTCTGGGCGGTCAATTGACCATTTGCATTTGTAAGAGATGAACGAAGCGCTTCACCTAACGGCCAAATTTGCAAAAAAAGAAAAAGAAGCGCAGGGAATGCAAACAACCAGTACGTCAGATTACGGCGGGTCAGGTAATTCATTTTAATTGCATTTGTCTGAGTCGGTCAATTTTTTCCTGCATTCGTTTTAAAACAACCGGAATGCTTTGTTTTTCAAAAATAATCCGGCAAAAACCGTCCTGCCAGATTTGACTTACCTTCGGGTAAAAAGACACCGAAGGGCGGGCACGAACAAAATTTCGCATGGCCAGGAACCCTGAAAAATCCCTTTTGTCCTTCTCGGTCAGCCCTTTCCATCCCTCATCTCGAATCGGGAACCAACCCAATCCGGCCACCATTTTTTTCTGCACAGACGCAGAAGTTAAATAGTTCAGCAGCCTGACGGCCATTTTCGGATGCGGCGCCGTTTTGGGAATTCCAAGATAACCGCCGCCAAGAATGGTTGCGTTTCCGGCTGGTCCTTCCGGCAACGGTGCCGTTTCAAACGGGTGATGAAGCAATCCCTTTTCCCGCAGAAGAGGAACAACGAATGGCCAATTTTCGTGAATGAAAATTTCGTCGTGTTCTTCAGCCTGAAGAACGGAATTTTCTTTGTAGGATTGAACTGCAGGATTAAAAAACTCTGACAATTTTTTGAGAAATGCCAGGGCTTTCCTCACTTCGGGACTGTTTGGCCGCAGCGGGTCACCACCGGCCTGCCAGATAAATGGGAACAAATCACATACCAGCCCCTCGTATTTTGCCGCCTTAAAACCGATGCTTCCATGATATTTCCGTGCAACTTCAAGTAATTCTTTCCATGTAGCCGGAGGAACCGGAATTTTTCCCCGATTATAAATCAGCGCCTGCCAGTTGAGCCGATGCGGAAGATACAACACCTGAGAGGGATTCCCGATAAATCCGGCCTGCCATGCTGCAGGCGGAACGTGGACTTTTAGGGAATCCAGAGGGAGACCCAACGAATCCAAAGGCCGCATAAAGCGGCTCATCAGCGGAAGCATGTAGATGTCCAGTTCTACAAGATCCAACTCGCCCTTGCCCCCCTGTGCTTCGGCCTCAATAACCGATCGAATCTGATCGTATTGCTGAGCCACCAAATCCACCGAAATGCCGGATTCTTTCGAAAAATCATCCAGTATTTTTCGATAGCCCACTTGTTCCGATGGAAGAAGGGCAATGGCAATGGTCACTTTGTTTTTGCGAGAGGAACGAGAACAGAAAAAAATCGGAAGGCTGAAAATTAGTACCAATGCAACCACTGCAATCATTTGCAATGGATTCGAGATGCTATTTTGTCGGATCATTTCTTCTTCCCAGGGAAATTATTCTTGAGTTTAGTCTAAAAAGGATATCTCCCACTAATTTCACGAATTATCGCGAATTGATTTTATTGAAATTAATTGAATTTAGCCCCGTATAATTTGTATGATTAGTGGTTTTTAGAGTGCACTCATTCTTACCAAGGTGCGGGGAATTATTTCAAATCAATTCGCTCGCGATTTCCTTCCAAAATATCGATCATCAGTGTTAAATATTCACGTAAATGCCGCGTGATCAAAAAATTTTCCAGAACAAATCGATGCGCCTTTTCTCCCATAATCTTCCGCTGCTCCCGATTGTAAAATAAGTACCGAATGCGTAGGGCGGCGCCTTCCGGCGTATCAACCAAAAAACCTGTATGGTGATTCACGACCTGTAAGCGAATCCCCCCCACATTCCCACCGATGACGGGTTTTCCTTTCCAGAGGGCTTCCGTCACGGTTAAACCGAAACCTTCTTTAATCGATTTCTGAAGCACAACGTCCGCTGCCCGCTGAAGGGCGTTAATGGTCCGGTTAGCATCGGAAGGAAGCAGCAAAATGGAGATGTCCTTATCGTCATTTGCGGCTTCGTACACATCGTTGAGCACCAGTTCCGCCTCCGGATCGTCTGTGGCTTCTCCGCCGGCCAAAACCAATTGCAACCCCGGCACAAATTTTCGTGCCAGCCGGTAAGCATGAATCACACCTACGGGATCTTTAAAACGATCAAACCGGGAAACCTGAACAATGAGCGGGCGTTCAGGGTCCAGATCAAATCGATCGTACACGGAATTGGCTTCTTCCTCGGGCAAGTCCATATTTTTATCACTGAGGGGATCAATACTCGGAGCAATCAAATACTGAGGGTGCGGAAGTGACTGTGCAAAATCAGATAGTGAGAAAATACTGGCATCATATCCTTCCACAAAATTCCTCAGATATTTCCACACGGGCCGGTACGGCCGACTTGCATCAATGTGGCAGCGCCAAATCCATTTTCCTTTTCGATTAGAACATAGGTGCAGAAAAGGCGCAGGCTGTGGATCGTGAATAAGAACAATATCGGCATCCTCTAAAATCGGGCATAATTTTTCGGCGTTTTTTGCGTTTGTATCTTCATAAACTTTCAGCGAAGAGGCGGGTATTTCAACAGTATTCCCCTGGAGTCCGTTGTGAAAACTTTTCGTACACTTAAAAAACGCTTCATTTCCCTTGATAACTTCCCATTGAGCGTTGATTCCCAAATCCTGCATCAAAGGGACTAGTTTATTGAGGATTTCAGCAACTCCGCCGCCCATTCGCGTGGAGTTGACATGAACTACCTTTTTCCCCTTAAGGGGCTCTGCCAATTGCAAGAGATGATCAATAACCGTTTCGCCTGTCACTTTTGCATACTGTTGGAGGGTTGTCTTCATTTTTTGCTCCGATTAAAATAGGATTTAAAAATTTGTGAGAGTTGCTCTCGCAATTGTGATAATGTTTGAAAATAGGGGTCTAATTTCGCAATTTGTCCACAAAGATCGGAATACTCTCCATCAAAGCCGGAAAGCCATGCCCTGAAATCGTCCACACTGTCTGGTGTTCGACGCATAGCGTCGATAAAATGGTAGAAAATACTACCAACAGACATGTGCGGAATCGCCGCCGATAATTCCTTTGGATGAACCATCGACTTTTTGGTCGTAAAAATAACAATCTGAGAAGTCATAAAATTGAATTGCTCGTCGGCTTTCGCCCAGGGGACCATCTCGCTCTCGTCCAAACGCTCTTCGATGACTTCAATTATTTCCTGGCGAAGTTCCTCCATGCTTCCAAATTCCCGTGGATCAATTGCTCCCAACCGCTCTGCGATTTTCCCGTCGTGAAGAGCATGCCGCCCCCACGAGGCAAAATCGTTGTTGTACTCAGGATCATCAAATCCCGGGCGCAGGCGTCCCCCCCAAAAATGGTAATAAATGCTACCCGGCTCGATTGTTTTTATTCGATCACCCAATTCTCTCAAATTTTGTGCCTTTTCGCCCGTGGCAATTGCAATTAGTGCACAGTCTTTTACGACAAAGGGCTTTCTTTCCACCTGATTGTCTGGCATAACTTGACTCCTACGCCTTTAAATATTGAAGGAATTCATATGAATACTTTAGAATTTATAAAAAATTTCTCACTATTACAAGTCTGTTTTGCAATTGAAGAATCTCATCCAAAAATTCACATAGCCCTTAATAATTTCGTTGCATTCCGTTAAAATATTTAGTATTATTTTATCTTAAAAGGATACATATTATTTCGACTAATAATCTTTGAGGTATTATCATGAATATTCTTCTTATTTACCCACAATATCCTGAAACCTTTTGGAGCTTTAAACACGCATTAAAATTTATCTCTAAAAAGGCATCCATTCCTCCGCTTGGACTGCTGACGATTGCTTCTATGATGCCAAAAAATTGGCCGCAAAAATTGGTCGATATGAACGTCGAATCTCTGAAGGACCGGGATATTCAATGGGCCGACTTGGTACTGATCAGTGCCATGGTTGTCCAGCGGGCATCTGCAGAAGAAGTAATTAATCGGGCGCATGCTTTTGGCAAAAAGGTTGTGGCCGGAGGGCCGCTCTTTACAGAAGAGCCTGATCATTTTCCTCAGATTGACCACCTCGTTTTGGACGAGGGAGAAATCACATTCCCCCAGTTTTTAAGCGATCTGGCCAAGGGAACACCCAAGCGGATCTATCGTTCGATGGAGCACCCTGACATTACACAAACGCCGCCCCCAAAATGGGAACTCATTAATATGAATAAATATGCAACAATGGCTCTTCAGTATTCCAGAGGATGTCCCTATAATTGCGAATTCTGCGATATTGTCGTTTTGTACGGACATCGTCCCAGGACGAAATCCAAAGAGCAAATTTTGAATGAACTGGATCAGCTCTACAAAGCAGGCTGGCGAGACGCTATCTTTTTCGTGGACGACAATTTTATCGGGAACAAAAAGAAATTGAAGGCTGAAGTTCTTCCGGCAATTATTGACTGGATGAAAAAGAAAAAATACCCGTTTTATTTGAATACGGAGGTTTCCATCAACCTGGCCAAAGACGATGAACTGTTGGCCCAAATGATCGAAGCAGGCTTCCGAAAGGTTTTTATCGGGATCGAAACTCCCAATGAGGAAAGTCTGAAAGAATGCAAGAAATTCCAGAACATTGATCTGGATCTTATTTCTTCCGTTCGAAAAATACAGGCTGCAGGCATGGAGGTACAAGGAGGATTCATCGTCGGATTCGACCATGACACGCCCTCCATTTTTGATGCACAGATTCGATTCATTCAAAAAAGTGGGATTATGACGGCAATGGTGGGACTACTGAACGCTCCGAGAGGTACCCTGCTTTACAAACGATTACAATCCGAGAAACGATTATTAGGCGACATTTCCGGAGACAATCTGGATTTTTCCACAAATTTTATCCCAAAAATGAACTACCAGAAATTGCTAGAAGGTTACCGGCAAATTCTGGAAACGATTTATTCTCCCAGTGAATATTACCAGCGCTTAAAGGTTTACCTGAGCAATTACAATATGCCCAAAATAAACCATGTTTTCTTTCATTTCTTTTACGTAAAAGCTCTTTTTAAATCCATTTGGGTTTTGGGAATTCGCTGCAAATTCCGACGCTACTACTGGAAGATTTTGGGCTGGAGCCTGATTAAGCGGCCAAAGCTCATTTCCGTAGCCATTACACAATCCATTTACGGATACCACTTTCGAAAAATATTAGAGAATTACCCCAGAGAGCCGGCGCTCGAGCACTAATTGATTTTACTCGTATTGTAAAATCAGCGCTCATCCTATTTCAGATAAAATAAAAAAGGCCGAATAAAAATTCGGCCTTTTCTTTTTAAAATGCCCCTACCCCAGAAATTGTTTGAGTGCTTTTCCTTTGGTGGTTCGGCGCAATTTAATTAATGCCATTTCCTTAATCTGGCGAACACGCTCCCGGCTCAGGCCAAGACGATCGCCAATTTCGCTTAACGTAAGGGGGCGCTCTTCGCCGATGCCGAAATAAAGCTTGAGAATCGTCCCTTCGCGTGTAGGTAGGGAATTCAGTACGCGATTGATTTCCACATGAAGGGACTCTACTTGCAGATTCTCGTCGGGCTGCGGCGATTGATCATTGGGAATGAAATCCATCAGAGTCGAATCAATATCATCACCGATCATTTCATCCAGGGACAGGTCCCGACCAAAATTCCGCATAATACTGGACAAATCAGAATGGGAAATCCCAAGCGCAACGGCAACCTCTCCCAGACTTGGGTCTCGCCCGAGATCGTTCCGAAGCTCATTGAATGTTTTTTCAACCTTAAAAACATCCCAAACCTTGTTAAATGGCAATCGCACCATCTTGGATTGATTCACAATCGCCTCCATGATGGCCTGACGTACCCACCACACCGCGTAGGAAATAAAACGAAATCCCCTGGTGCTGTCAAATTTTTTCGCCGCTTTGATTAATCCGATGTTTCCCTCATTGATCAAATCTTCCAGAGGCAAACCACGGTTTTGATATTCTTTGGCAATCGACACCACAAACCGAAGGTTCGACTCAACCAGGCGATTCAGAGCCGCTTCATTTCCTTCTCTCACGCGTTCGGCTAATTCAATTTCTTCTTTAGGCGTTAAAAGAGCTACCTTCTGAATATCCTGCAAATAATTCGCCAAAGAAGCTTTATACGTGTAACGATATTTAGGGTCTTTTTTCATTATTCTCCCATATTGTTGATCATTTTTGATTTCAATCCAAGTTAAATAGGACTCTTGAACACCCAAATCACTATTTTCTACAACCGCCAGGCGTCAAGAGTTCCATTTTTTATGGGTTCAACATCAATTTCTTTAACTTTTTCTCCGTTTTTGTACCGAACTTTAACAACTGGTTGATTTTTTGCGTCTGAATAGCGAGCCGTAATCGCAGCAACCATCAAAGCATCAGATTCACTCACCGGTCCCTCGGCCAAAGTCAGCGGTCCACTGACATCGACTGCTTCAAATGAACAGCGGTCGGTTTCAAAATTAGATAAAAAATTGTTTTCCAGTTCATCCCTGCCGACAATAACTTTCAACTTTTCCGACAGTCTAAAATGCCGTCCGACTTTCAGTAGAATCATATCGTCTAATGTCAAGGATTCTTTAGAACGATATTTAAATAGATCTTTCAGGCGTCTGGCATAATTATGATCTGTCAGATAGCAGCACCCGCCGGCCGGCTGGGGATAATCTTCAATGTGCAATTCTTTGGCCAGAGCCATCTGTTTGTGCCGGGAACGGCCCGAAACATCCTGCAATTGCTCTCTCACAATCCAGCCTTCTTCTTCAGGAAGCGTTGGAGGAAGCAATTTCCCTGATAGCGGACGAACAATGAGCTTGTCCAATCCGGCCTCTTTTTCAATCAGCCGCAGTGTTTTAAAATGCTGCGTCATGGGACGCTGTGCCAAAACTTCACCGGTAATAATAAATCGAGCACCGATTTCATCCATATATTCCCTGGCTTTTTTCAGCA
>CAZIYL010000102.1:0-8052 GCA_964543425.1 uncultured Deferribacteres bacterium | reverse complement strand
AATTTGTTTCCGCTCCTGGGAAAAATGATCTTTCAAAAGTGGCAAAAATGGTGGAACGAGCTTTTGAAGGAGAGCCCCAGCAATTTGAATTCTGGGGGCTTCGCAAAAACGGCGAAATATTTCCCGAATTCGTCCGGCTGAACAAGGGAAAATATGGCGGCAAAGATGTGGTTGTTGCCTTTTCTTTGGATATCAGCGAAGAGAAAAAAAACGAAGAGCTGCTGCGGGAAAGCGAGAAGCGTTTTCGGACTGTTTTTCAGACAAGCCCCGATGCGATTAGTATTAACGAATTAAAGAGTGGCCGGTACCTGGAAATAAATAATCAATTTACCCAATTAACCGGATTTGCCCGGGATGAAATTGTTGGGAAGGCGATTGAGCCTTTGGGCATCTGGTTGTCAACGGAGGAACAAAGCGAATTTGTAAAAAAAATCGAAAAAAATGGGGAAGTCCGTAATTATGAGGCCCACTTTCGAATCAAGAGCGGCGAGGTTCGTATGGGCTCTCTTTCCGCGCGGATGGTTGAACTCGACGGCCGTCCATGCGTGATTTCAGTCACCCGTGACATTACGGAAGAAAAAATCATAAACAAACAAATCAGTCAATTGGCTTCTGTCATTGAACAAGCCAGTGAAGCAGTTGTGATTACGGACATAGCCGGCAATATTGAATATGTCAATTCTGCTTTCGAGCGGCTAACGGGCTATTCCCGGAAGGAAGCCATTGGCAAAAAGCCGAGTATACTGAAGAGCGGCAAACAAGACAATGAATTTTATGTCAATTTATGGCAGACAATCAAATCGGGTCAAATCTGGCACGGAGTTTTTATCAATCGAAAGAAAAATGGAAATCTCTTCTATGAAGATGCCACAATATTTCCTGTGAAAGATCGATTTGGCAAAACGATTAATTTTGCGGCCGTTAAGCGGGACATTACAAAGGAACGGCAGTTGGAAGGACAGCTTCATCAATCCCAAAAATTAGAGGCCATTGGCCAATTGGCCGGGGGAGTGGCCCACGATTTTAACAATCTTCTGACGGCAATTAATGGCTATTCCGAAATGATCTTAATGGACATTGACGAAAAAAATCCTGTTCGAGGCGATGTGCAAGAAATTCTAAAGGCCGGAAAGCGGGCGGCCGACCTTACGCGGCAATTGCTGGCGTTTAGTCGAAAACAGGTTATTCAGCCGCAAATTTTGAACATCAACACAGTTATTTCGGATTCTTTAAGGATGCTTCGCCGATTGATTGGAGAAGATATCCAATTGGAAATTATTCTGGATGAGACGGTTTCTCCCATTGAAGCCGATCCCGGACAAATAGAACAAATCCTGGTGAATTTAGCACTGAATGCCCGTGATGCCATACATGAAAAGGCTGTCAGAGGACGGCCGAAAAGGATCGCAATTGAAACGGCAAATTGTTTTCTGAATGAATCCTATGTTCAGGATCATATTGGAAGTCACTCCGGGAAACACGTTCTGCTGACCGTAAGCGATTCGGGCGCCGGAATGGACAAGGAAACCGCATCGAAGGCATTTGAGCCGTTTTTTACCACAAAAGGTGTGGGGAAGGGCACGGGGCTTGGGCTTTCTACGGTTTACGGAATTGTCAAGCAAAATAACGGCAGTATTTTCGCTTACAGCGAGCCCGGTGAAGGAACGATATTTAAAATTTATTGGCCCTGTAGCGGAAGCGAATTGTCTGACGGCGAAGACGTCTCCAATGAAAATTCCCTTGAAGGAAATGAGACCCTGCTGATTGTTGAAGATGAACCGGAGGTTCGCCATTTTATTCAGCGGGGATTGGAAAGGCTGGGATATAAAATTTTTTCTGCAATCAACGGGCAAAAGGCACTGGATTTTGTAACGCAGGAGAAGCCCCAAATTGATTTGCTCTTTACCGATGTGATTATGCCTCAAATGGACGGAAAAGAATTATCGGAAAAATTACAAAAAATCTATCCGGGCCTAAAGGTTCTTTTCGCCTCAGGATACACAGATAATCATATTGCACATCGTGGTGTTTTGGACCCCGGGGTTCATTTGATCAGCAAACCGTATTCTGTAAAATCGGTGGTACGGAACATCCGAAAACTTCTGGATCAAGAGGGCTGAGCATTTTAATGGATTCTCAAATAATGGATTACCGGATGAATGTCCCCTGCACTTCGGAAGGTGCGGGGTGGGTCGGTAAATTTTTTAACAATAAGGAGGCCATATGGGAAAATTAGATTTTATCAAACAGGATTTGGAAGCCTTAAAACAGGCAGGAACCTACATTACGATTCGTACAATCGACAGTCCGCAGGGGGCCTGGATTGTGGTGGATGGGAAAAAAGTGCTGAATTTGTGTTCCAATAATTATCTGGGATTTGCAAATAATGCCAAGTTAAAGGCTGCCGCCAAAAAGGCTATCGATGACTACGGCGTGGGGCCGGCTGCCGTTCGAACCATTGCCGGCACAATGGCGCTTCACACCACGCTTGAGGAGAAACTGGCGAAATTCAAAAATGTGGAAGCGGCTATTTCGTTTCAATCGGGATTTAACACCAATCTCGCCACCATTCCCGCGCTGGTGGGCAAAGATGATCTGATTTTTTCCGATGAACTCAATCACGCCTCCATTATTGACGGCTCCCGGCTGTCACGCGCGAAAATTGTGCGTTACAATCATTGCGATCCCGATTCGCTGAAGGAGCAATTGGAGGCGTACAAAAACCATCCCGGGAAAAAGCTTCTCGTTTCAGACGGCGTGTTCAGCATGGATGGCGACATTGCTCCTCTCGACAAATTGGTGGAAACGGCTGAGCCTTACGGCGTAATTACCATGGTAGACGATGCCCACGGGGAGGGTGTGCTCGGAAACGCGGGCCGCGGCATTGCCGACCACTACGGGCTGCACGGAAAATTAGACATCGAGGTTGGAACCATGTCGAAAGCGTTTGGTGTGGTGGGCGGCTACGTGGCTGGCAAAAAGCTGATTGTCGATTATCTCCACCAGAAAGCACGGCCGTTTCTGTTTTCCAGTGCGGTCACACCGCCGGATGTGGCAGCCTGCATTGCCGCCGTGGACATTTTACAGGAATCCGGTGAGTTGGTGGAAAAACTCTGGGACAATGCCAACTATTTTAAAGCAAAAATGAGTGATTACGGTTTCGATCTGGGTTTTAGCCAAACGCCCATTACGCCGGTTATGATTGGTGATGAGAAAACAGCATCGGAACTGAGCAGGCGGTTGTTTGAAGAGGAAAACATTTTTGCCCAGTCGATCGCTTTTCCAACGGTGCCAAGGGGCAAAGCGCGGATTCGCGTAATGATTTCCGCCAGTCATTCCCGGGATGACCTGGATTATGGTGCTGACAAATTTGCGAAAATTGGCAAAGAATTGGGAATTATTTAGTGTTTAATTGAACTCCCGGTTTTTACCGGGAGTTCAACCCCATAAACCATATTCCGGACTAAGCGGAATGTGAATTCTTGAAAAAGGGAAAAAACAATTTCAGAAAAGGAGCTTTTTTTTAAAAATCAAATAGACGTTTCTCTTGCCGAAGCAGAAGCCTTTACGAGAAAACTAACTGTCAGTCATTATGAAAATTTTATTGTCGGATCGATTTTTCTGCCAAAAGAAAAACGGCAGCACATCTACAATATTTACGCCTTTGCCAGAATCGGAGACGATCTGGCCGATGAAATTGGTGATGCGGGGAAAAGCCTTTCGGCTCTCGAAACTTACGGAAGCCAGTTAGAGGCCTGTTACGCCGGTGTTTTTCAGGCACCTGTTTTTGTAGCGCTGTCTC
This sequence comes from uncultured Deferribacteres bacterium, assembly GCA_964543425.1. Classification (GTDB taxonomy): domain Bacteria; phylum Zhuqueibacterota; class JdFR-76; order JdFR-76; family BMS3Abin05; genus BMS3Abin05. The sequence continues at coordinate 4,250 of CAZIYL010000102.1, read as the reverse complement.
ACACGATTCGTGAATTCGACATTCCAATTCAGCCGTTTCGCCGATTGTTGACGGCGTTCAAACAGGATCGCGCCAAAAATCGATACGCAACATTTCAGGATGTTCTTGGCTATTGCGAAAATTCGGCTAACCCCGTAGGGGAATTGTTTCTGACTATTTTTGGCTACAGGGATCGCTCTCTTTTGCCCTTTTCGGATGGCATTTGCACAGCGCTTCAATTAACGAATTTCTGGCAGGATGTGAATCGGGATGCAGCAAAGAACCGGGTTTACATTCCACAGGAGGATCTGGAGAGATTTGGCGTTTCCGAAGCAGATATTTTCTCCAAACATTTTTCGGAAGAATTTCGTACATTGTTACGGTTTGAAGTCGACCGAACACAAAAATTATTTGAAAAAGGCAAGAAATTGTTCCATCTTTTAAAGAAAGATATTTTACTGGATGTTTGCCTTTTTGCGGCGGGTGGCGAAGCAATTCTTTCAAAAATCAAAAAGCAAAATTATAACGTATTAAACGAGCGCCCGGATCTTTCCAAAAAAGAGCAGGTGCGTTTGTTTCTGAGGGAGTGGTGGCGTGTGAAGAGAGGTAAGTATGTCTGTAAATCCTGATTTACTAACGGAACTTCCGACCAGGCGGAAAATTTCATTAAGAGATGCGTACACGTATTGCAAGAATTTGACCCGGAATCGCGCTAAAAATTTTTATTACGCTTTTCTCTTTCTACCGCAGGGAAAACGCCTGGCTATTTACGCCGTGTACGCCTTTTGCCGCTACAGCGACGACTTGGCCGATGACGAAAGTATTAAAAATCGACCGGAGCTTTTTAAGCAGTGGAGGCGTGCCCTGAATCAATGTTACAACGGGGAGGTTCACCACCCGATTTTGGTCGCGTTGCAGGATGTGGTCAAAAAGTTCAGCGTTCCAAAATCCTATTTTGATAAACTTATCGACGGGATGGAAATGGATTTGTCCATTACACGGTACGAAACCTTCGATGATCTTTACCAGTATGCTTACCGGGCAGCCTCGATTGTCGGGCTCATTTCCATCGAAATTTTTGGCTACAAAAACGAACGCACGCGGGAATACGCCAAGAATCTTGGGATTGCTCTCCAGCTTACCAATATTATGCGCGACGTGAAAGAAGATGCCCAACGGGGCCGCATTTATCTTCCCAAAGAGGACCTGGAGCGATTTAAGGTTTCGGAGAAAGACCTTTTTGACGGCCGTTATGTAACGTCTTTTATTCGACTGATGGAATACGAAGCGGCACGGGCCGTTTACTTCTACGAACGTGCCTCGGAGCTGATTCCTCCTGAAGACCGCAGTTTGCTTGCCACGGCCGAAATTATGAAAAATATTTATTTTCGGATTTTGCAGGAAATGACAAAAGCCGGTTTTGACGTTTTCCGAACCGATCCCCGAATCTCTAAATTGCAGAAGATTGGAATCGCCCTGAAAACCTGGTTTAGGATCAAATTGGGCCGAAGCTAGTGGCGAAACGCGTGGCCATTGTGGGCGGGGGGCTGGCCGGTCTCTCCGCCGCCGTTCGGCTTCAGGAAAAAGGCTGCGCCGTAACTCTGTTCGAAAAACGTCCGTTTCTCGGCGGACGTGCTTCTTCTTTCCAAAATCCCAACACCGGATGGGAAGTGGACAACGGCCCTCATTTGTTAATCGCTGCCTACGAATCGACACGTCGCTTTCTAAAAACAATTGGTTCCATCTCCAAAATTGATTTTCAACCCTTTTTGCAAACACCCTTTTTTGATTCCCAATTGGGGCGGGCAACGCTTCGATCGTTTCCATTTTGGGGGAAACTGCATCTCGCGGTGGGATTGTTCCGATTCAAATTCCTGTCCTTAAATGACAAACTCAGGATTGCAACGGCTATTCTGAAACTGCAGAAAATGGAAGAAAGCACCGATCCGGACGTGCGAACCGTTCGTGAATGGCTCATTCAAAATAAGCAAACGCCCGCGGCCATTAAATATTTTTGGGAGACCTTATGTCTATCCACGCTGAATACTTCCTCTGAATCCGCCAGCTTTTTGCAATTTTTTCGGGTGTTGAAACGAGCATTTTTGTCTAATCAGCAAAATTCGCGTCTGGGATTTGTGACGACAAGTTTTGACGATGCTTTTGGATCGGCAGCAGAAAATTACCTTAAAAAAAGAGGTGCCCGCATTTTTAGGTATGAACCGGTACTGGGGGTTCAAATCGAGCAAAATCACGCGACGGCACTGCGTCTTAAAAATGATTTTTTTCGGAATTTTGATTTTCTTATCCTTGCCGTTCTGCCCGACGGTTTAAAAAAATTGCTTTCCCCATCAATTGCATCCCGGATTCTTCCGAAAGAAATTTTGTTCAGTCCGATTGTCAGCGTTCATTTTTACCTGAAAGAGCCGCTTTTTTTTGAAAAATTTCTGGCGTTTGTAGGAGGAACCGGCCAGTGGATTTTCAATATGAACGCCATTCGGCACAAAATTTCGTGGGAGGGTTATTTGTTTAGTGTCAGTATCAGCGGGGCAGAGAAGGAAATGAGTTTATCCCGGGAAGAGCTGATTTTAAGAATTTCGAGCGATTTTCAAAAAATCCGTCCCGATTTTGAAGCAGATGCCATTCGGCAGGTTGTGATTGTCAAAGAGCGCCGCGCCACGGCTCTGTGTACCCCCGGATTTGATGCGGCGCGTCCCTGTCAGAGAATACCGATTGAAAATGTGTTTTTAGTAGGTGGCTGGACAAAGACAGGCCTACCGGACACGATTGAAAGCGCGGTTTTGAGCGGCGAATGGGCTGCGGAAGCAATTGTGGGAGACGATTGATTCCCGGAGTGCGGCATCGGCCAACCGATTAAATGCGTTAATTTTAAGAAATTTATGACAGGATTTACAGGGTGAATTTTCCAAAAAAATATGAAATAAGATAGTAAAGAAACTCCATATTATTTGCTATGGATGAGCTATAGTTGCCGAAAATTAATGATGTTACAATTGTTCTAATAGTAAAAAAAATACTTTATTTTTGTTGAGAATATTAGGTTTTTTAAAATTCATTCGGATTGATTACGTAAAAATAAAATGTGTTGAAGATTACTTTCAATTTCTGTATATTAAAATTAAGAACGATTATGATTAATTTTTTTCTGACAAACGAAAAACTTAGAATTTTATTGGGAGGTCGAAATGATTGACAAGAAAATGCAGGATGCGATTAACGAACAGATTAAACTCGAACTGGAATCGGCTTATTTGTATTATGCGATGTCCGCTCATTTACACGAGATCGGTTTTGACGGAATGGCGAACTGGATGAAAATTCAGACGCAGGAAGAATTGGCGCACGCCGCAAAATTCTTTGATTTTATTCACGAGCGGGAGGGACATGTGGACTTTAAGGAGCTTTCAAAGCCTCAGAAAAACTGGGACACACCCATGGATATCTTCAAGGCGGCCTACAAACATGAACAGTTTATTACCGGGAAAATTAATGATCTGTACAAAATTGCTCAGGAAGAGAATGATTACCCTGCAACGGTGTTGTTGCAATGGTTTATCAATGAGCAAGTGGAGGAAGAAGCCACTGCCTCCAAAATTGCACAAGATCTGGAACGCCTTGGCGATTCCGGTCACGGCCTGTTTATGATGGATCGGGAACTGGGAAGCAGGACATTTACCCCTCCGGCTTCGGCAGAATAGGGTCTGGGAATTTTTGGGTAATTTTTTCCAATTTCGAAACCGCCAACAGGCTTCCCGCTGCCTATTTCCTGATTGCCGTTTCCCTTTTGGAAAACTTCTTCTTGAATTTTTTAAATTATTGTATTAGATTGTTTAATGAATTGAATATTCGAAAGTTGCAAAAAAATAAACGGACAATAAATTTCTCCTCCATAGGGGGAAATAACCTTTACTGAATGACAATTGATTTTAAGAGACTCGAAGGTGTTCTAAAACACGTAGATCACCCGGGTCGGTATATTGGACATGAGTTCAACAGCATCTTGAAAGATGAAAGTGCTGTTGATGTTCGCGTGGGATTTGTTTTTCCGGATGTTTACGAATTGGGGATGTCGTACGAAGGCTTTCAGATTTTATATCATGTCCTGAATCAAATTCCCACAGTTTGGGCGGAACGGGCATTTTCGCCGTGGCCTGATTTTGAATCATTTTTAAGAAAAGAAGGCATTCCCCTCTTTTCACAGGAATCGAAATCAACACTTTGTTCTTTTGACATAATTGCTTTTACGGTGCAAT
>CAZIYL010000101.1:0-8076 GCA_964543425.1 uncultured Deferribacteres bacterium | reverse complement strand
TTAGAATAGTCGAGGTTGGGCTCATATTCGCCAGCTGGCGAACGCAGGTTCGAGTTACGCCAGTAGGCGCACGGGCCTGCCCCCGCTACCAAAGAATGAGAGCCTGGCCAAAAGAGTCAGGCTTTTTTATTTGAGTCCTGCGATGCATACCACATATTGTCGGCGTTTCCGCTCGAATCGCACCGACAGGTCGAGGACCTACGCCCTCCTTTCCTGTGCATACGGTTACGGCCTGAGTTGTGGTGATTACGCCAGGAAACTGGCAGGCCAAGCTGTTCTTCAAGGCCATCTGCGGCCTTCGGGAAACTCAACAAATCTCTTGCATTTGGGCGGAAGCATCTGTATTTTAGAATCGGAATGAATGCTATTCACCTTAAAAGCTTCTCGCTGTTTTTGGCCTTTCTTTTTGTTCTGGGGATTTCATGTCTTCCTTTTGCCCGGGAAAAGGCCGAAATCAAGCCCATGTGGGGTTCTCCAATGGTTTACGATACCGAAGATATGGCCAACCGGGAGGTGACCTTTCGGGACATGCGGCTGCTTCACATGGACGAAACCAAAACACCCTTCCGGATGCCGGTTTACCCCACAGAAGAGGCCTGGCAGCAACGAGCCAAAGAGCTGAAAATCGAAATCTTAGTGGCGGCCGGACTGTGGCCGCATCCGCCCAGAACGGCCCTGCACGCCCACATTTTCGGGAAGATTCAACATCCGGGCTATTCCGTTGAAAAAGTGTATTTCGAGAGCTACCCGGGATTTTTTGTGACGGGGAATCTGTACCGGCCGGTGGGAAAGACGCCGCCTTTTCCGGCTGTTTTAACGCCCCACGGTCACTGGAAACATGGCCGCCTGGAGAATTCGGAGCGGGCCTCGGTGCCTGGGCGCTGCATTAATTTGGCCCGGCAGGGGTACGTGGTTTTTTCCTACGACATGGTTGGCTACGTGGACAGTAAGCAGGTGACGCACCATTTTGCCCGTGACAGCCTTTCGCAGGCCTACGGCATTAATTTGCTTGAACTTCAACTCTGGGACAGCTTTCGCTCCCTTGATTTCCTCGAAAGTCTGCCGGATGTGGACACAACGCGAATTGGCTGCACAGGCGCCTCGGGAGGCGGCACACAAACTTTTCTTCTGACCGCCGTTGATCCCCCCCCGCGCGTCAGAGTGACGGCACCGGTGAATATGGTTTCCGCTCATTTTCAGGGTGGGTGTCTCTGTGAAAACTCACCCGGCCTCCGGCTGGGTACGTTCAATGTCGAGTTTGCCGCCATGGCCGCTCCGCGCCCCCTGCTTCTTGTTGCCAATACGCACGATTGGACGAAAAACACGCTATGGGAAGAGTTCCCGGCCATTCGGAAAATTTACCGCCTATTTGGCGCCGAAGATCACTTGAAATACGTGCAGTTTGATTTTCCGCACAATTACAACAAGGCCAGCCGTGAGGCGGTTTACGCCTGGTTTGGGCGCTGGATACTGAGAAAATCCCACACAACCGGGTTGAAAGAGCGGTCATTTACCATGGAACCCAGAAAAAATCTCCTTGTCTTTCCAGACAAAAATCCGCCCGGCGATTTGACTGAAGCAAAGCTGAAACTTCACTTGCGCCGGATGGCATGCAATCTCCTTGAAGCCAATTGGCCAAAAAATGCCGCGGAATTGGCTCGATTCCGAAAACTTTACGGCACAGCCTACCAGACCGTTCTGGCAGCCGGAAAACCGGAGAAGGTGGAAATGCACACCGCGGGGGTGGAGAAAATTGGCGATTTTTCAATGCAAAAGCTATTGATTTCGCGAAAAGATCAATTTGATTGGGTACCTGCACTTTTTCTGAAACCCGGTCAGTCGCCTTCTCGAGTTGTGTTGGTGGTTTCGGGCCGGGGGAAGGCCGTTCTCTTTCAGCCTCATTCCGGAAGGCTAAAATCCTGGGCAGCTACCCTTTTAAAACAGGGCTGCGCACTTTTGGCCATTGACATCTTCAAGGTGGACGAACAGGTGCTGCCTCCCGGAACGGAAACGGCCCGAAATGAGAAATTCAAATTTTTTACCACGTTCAATCGAACCACCACACAGGAGCAAGTGCAGGACGTCCTGACCGCGCTGGCTTTTGCCCGCACACAAAGCAAAGGCTCTTCACTTGATGTGCTCGGCCTGGATTCCGGCGGAGCAGTGGCTCTTCTGACGGCCGGCCTTTCGCAAGGCTTGGGAAAGATTCTCATTGACGCCCGGTTTCTGGCAACCGAGCGAGATTCCCTTCTTCTCAAATATTTCGTTCCCGGTCTGGGGCGAATCGGGGATTTTCAGACGGCGGCATCACTGAGTTCTTGCCGGAATCTGCAACTGTTTTGTCCCACCAAATCCGACTGGTTTGACGAGAAGAAGATTGCTGAAGTTTACCAAATCGGCCATCACACAAAAAAGTTTGGTTTGATTCACCGTAAATTAACAACGCGCACTATTGTAGAAAGTTTAGGCAGTGGTAACTGAGGCATTTGTACAGAGAAAAATGATTAGCATTTTCACGCAGACATCTCTCGATTGGGGAAAAGGGGTCTCCTGTTTTTTGATGTTCTTACTCCCGTTTTTTTCCGATTTTGCCAACGCTCAGGAAATTCGGGAACCTGACCAACCTCGTCAGGCGTACAATCAGATCTTGTACCAGATTGGCGCCGGACATTCTGTCCAGGCCATGACCAAACTTAAAAAAATCATTGAGCGTTTCCCTTCCGAGTCGGCTGCCTATTCCAAACTCGCGGCACTTTTTGCAAGAGAAAAAGAAAGCAAAACGGGGATTCGCTATTTTAAGTCACTGCTGAAAAGAAATCCCCGAAATGCCTCGGCTTACCTTGGGCTCGGAATGATTTTTTTCAAAAAAAAGGCTTACCTGCAATCGGCGCAAGAGTATCGCCAGGCCTTTGAACGCAACCCCAGCGAGGCAAGGAGTTTTGAAGGCTATTTAAATGCCATGCAAAAGCTGGGTAAATTGCAGGAGGCTGCCGAAACCTTGGGGAGCATCGGCAACACGCGGGCGCGAACAGCGGCCTATTTCTATGCTCTGGGTTACCTCAATCGCCTTCAAAAAAAGTGGGCGCAGGGACTGGCAAATTTGAATCGGGCGCTGGCGCTGGACGCCAATCTTTTTGAGGCCTACACAGAAAAGGGGGTAATCCTCTATTTTGAGGGAGGCTATTCGGCATTTCTGAAAACCAGCGAGGTTGCGTTCAATCAAGCGATGAAAGCAGATAATCCGGAGGCTCAGTGCCATTTTTTAGGCAATATCGGACTGGCTTATTTTTCAATGGGAAATTTTTCGCGCGCTCTCGATTTCAACAACCGGGCGTTGAAACTCGCCCAAAAAATCGGGTCGGAGAATGAGGCCATTCGGATTCTGAACAATCTGGGAACGACCAATCGGAATCTCGGAAAAATGGATGCTGCGCTGGGTAATTTCAAAGAAGCTCTAAAGCTTGCACGCAATCTTGGCGATCGCCGGCAGGAGGGACTTCTTCTCCGAAATAGTGGGTCTGTTTACAGGCTAAAAGATGAATATCGCGAGGCGCTGGTCTATTTCAATCGTTCGCTGCCAATTTTGCATGAAACGGGTGAGAAACGACGGGAAGGGCTGGTTTACTGGAGCTTAAGCCTGACGCACTGGAATTTCGGAAATTATCCACGCGCGCTGAGCCTTTGCAAAAAGGCATTAGCCATCGCCCGAGAAAGCGGCGACACCTGGGGTTTGGAACGGTACGGTGGAACGATTGGGCTAATTTACTGGAATCTGGGGCAGTATGCTCCGGCGTTGGACGCGTACGAAAAGGCCCTGAAATTGGCTCGTCAAATTGGGGACAAAGCGGGTGAGGAACTCTGGCTGGGAAACCGGGCCATTCTTTTCGATGAGTTGGGCGATTCGGAAAAGGCGGAGGAAGATTATGAAATGGCCCTGGCCATTGCAAAGAAAACAAAGGATCGGAGAGCCGAGGGGAGGGAAATTGGAAATTTGGCGGCGCATTACAAACAATCTGGTCAGCTCCAAAAGGCTTTAAGCGCTTACTGCCAAGCGCTGAAAATCGAAGAGGAAATTTGGAATCGAAAAGACCAAATCCCTTTTTTGAACGCCATTGCTTTGCTCTCTTTCCATTTGAGGGGCGGTAACGCATCAAGAGAAAAGGCGCAGAAAGCTCTAAGAATTTCCAGAGAAATCGGTTCAAAGAAACTGACGGGGCATTCTTACCTGACGCTTGGCGAGCTAAATGATTCCGCGAAAAAATATGAGCTTGCCCGTGAGAATTTTACCCGGGCACTTCAAATGGCACGGGAGATGCACAACGCCGATCTGTTGTGGAGGGCTCATGCCGGTCTGGCACGGGTGTATTCCCGGCTGGGACGCTGTAAAAACGCTCTAAGCCACAGCCGGAAAGCAATCCGTGCCATTGAAGAAATTCGGGCCACAGTTCCCACGGATGAGTACAAAACCGGTTTTTTTGAAACGAAAATGCAGGTCTACGACCAGGCTATTCACACTCTCACGGAATTACACAGGCGTTTCCCTCTGGATGCAAATGACAAAGAGGCCTTTGAGCTGGCCGAGAGGGCACGGGCAAGATCATTGCTCGATATGCTTTATCGCGGCAGAGTTTTTCAAATTCTGAAGGATATTCCCCCCGGTTTCCGGGAGCGCTTTTTAATCAATGAGAAACAATTGAATAATGCTCATCAAAGTTTTTCGGATGAACTTGCCAAGCCAAAAGACCAACAGAATCAGCTTTTCATTTCCAGAATTTCCGGCAGAATTGATTCTCTGAATCGGGCGAAGGCGCATTTAACTCGGGCGCTTCAGGAGAAATTCCCGAGATATTACCAACTGACCAATCCTGTGCTGCCCACCGTTCGAGATGTACAAACTAAAATGCTCGGGCAAAAACAAATTCTGATTGAATTCTGGATTGGTGAGGGGCAAACCTACCTCTGGGCGATTAGCAAAAAGGAACTTCGATTCAAGACAATCCCACTGTCGCGTGAAGAGCTTCGGCAAAAATTAGAGCAAATTAGTCCCTTGTTTGGGCAACAGAATGTGTCCCGTGCGGTTTCAATGGATCATCGCTGGGCCAATATTAATCCGCAGCTTTTAAATAGGTTGTACCTGGAACTTCTGGGAAAACCACTCGGACATTTTCTTGAAAAGGCGGATGAGCTAATCATTATCCCGGATGGTTTGCTTTTTTACTTACCGTTCGAAATTTTGGTCATGGGTAGGGGAAAAAATGCCGCCCATTATCTTGTAGAGGACTACGCTATCTCTTACACGCCGTCGGCGAGCCTGCGTCTTTCGGGATTTGAAAAAAATAATTTGGCGCCCCGGGGGCTCCTTGCCCTCGGGAACCCTGATTTTTCATCGCGCAAGAAAAATGTTTCGGCCGCTCAAATCGATTTATTAGGGCGCTATTTTTCCGCAAGACAAAAAAGTCATTTGCGGCGCTTGCCGAGCGCTGCAAGAGAAGTAAAAGTGATTGCAAAAACTTTAGGCAGGGCAACGGTTCTTACAGGCAAAAGCGCCACTGAAGGGCAGTTCAAGCGCCTGGCGGGAAGCTACCAATTGATTCATCTGGCCACCCATTTTCAAATAGATGACGCTCACCCGATGTATTCCAGGATTTTCCTGGCTTCTTCCGAAAATGGAAGCGAGGATGGTAAACTTCAAACCTATGAGATTTACAATTTGCGGCTTCATGCGGATCTGGTTGTCTTGAGTGGCTGTAATTCGGGGCTGGGCAAATTGAGCCGCGGTGAGGGGCTGATTGGTCTGACGGGAGCCTTTTTGTACGCAGGCGCACCCCGTGTGATTGTCAGTCTCTGGCCTGTCGAGGATCAATCCACCGCGGAGCTTATGAAAAATTTTTATTTGAGTCTCAATAACGGATTCACAAAAGCTCGGGCCTTGCAAAAGGCTAAGATTGATTTGATTCAATCCAAGGGCAAGATTCGGAACCCCTTTTATTGGGCACCATTTATTTTGATTGAGGAGTAAAACAAGGTTTTCCAATGCCCGGTTACGCGGTGCACTAATTTGCTTGCCCTATTCTCCGCCCAGCAACCGGGCACCCTCCTTAGGATGAAAGGGAAGTACAAACGCCTGTCACTCTGAACGATCCGCCAGTTGGCGGAGAGTGAAGAATCTCGTTGTTAGCCCGCGAAACACGCGAAAAACAGGCCGAATGATTACCTCAGACCGCAAATCGTCCTTATTATCGACGGTTCATTTTAATTCCAAAATCATTCTTTCCGCTTCCCGCTTTCTCATTAAATTGGATTGCTGTAAAGCGGTTATTGCGGTGAAGTGCTGAATAGCCCGGGTCTTATCTCCCATCATCAGAAATGCTTTACCGAGATACCAGTGGCAGTCTTCTTTGTAAAAATTGTTTTGCTCACTCAACGCCAGGGCTTTTTGCAAATAATCAATCCCTTTCCTAACCTCCGATTTTTTGAATCCGTAAGCCATCCCCGGCAGGCCTTTCTTTGCATTCAGCAAATAAGAGAGCCCCAAATAATAGGCCGCGGAATAGTTGTCCGGATGGGCAGCCCAATAAGACGTCAATTTGGCAATGGACGCTCTGTAATTCTTTTGACGGAAGGAAAATAGTCCTTCCATTAGCGGAGAGGACGCCGCCTGCGATCGTAGAATAACCGGCTCTTCCTGCCGGAATTCGGCCAACTTGAAATAGGCCGGGCGACTCAAATAGGCCGCGGAATAAAGTCCGAGAAAAAGAAGAAGAGCCAAAGAACCTGCAGCGACCAAAGCTTTGGGAGAAGTAAAAAACGCGCGCAAATCTTGCCATTTGCTGTAAATCGGACGGTACCAATTGCCAGGGACAGGTTCCTTTTTGGAAACACTAAAATTGGTGGATTTCAATGATGAATAAAATTTCTCGTCCAGCCCCTTTTCAATTTCTGCCCAATCTTGCTGGGTTTCCATTGCCTTTGCCTCTTTAGTTTCTTGCGATTTCAGCCTTTGCAGAGCAGTTTGGCAAAAAGAACAAGTATTGAGATGATCCTCCATTACCCGGGCTTCTCGCCTCGACAATTCACCGTTGACGTAGCGTTGCAATTGCTCTGCCGGCGGGCAATGGCTACTGTCTGCATTATTTAGCTCCCTGAGCAGGGCACGGTATGATTTTAAAGAATCTCTTTCTCTGGTTTCTTCATTCATGATAGGGGCTCTTCATTCCCATCAATTTTTAATGGCCATGGCCAATTTGAAATTCCGTCTGCTATTCTGAATGCACGAGCGCACCCTGTTGTACGAATAGCCCGTTATTTGCACAATCTCTTTGTACGATTTTTCGTGGATGTAAAATAAATAAAAACAGTGCCTCTGGGACCCTTTTAATTTGAGAATCGCCCGCCCGATTTTTTCTCGAAGTTCTTTTTTTTCGATTTGAGCCAGCGCAGACTCCTCTCCCGACCGGGTTTTTGTTTCTTCAATCGAATTAAATTGAATCGCGCTTTTTCTTCGCAAAAAATCAATGCAAAGATTCGTGGCAATTCGGGCCAGCCAGGGGAAAAACGGGCGATTCAAATCAAATTTGTGAATATTTTCAAAGGCCCGAATAAACGCCTCGGCCGTTAGATCCTTCGCATCCTCCTGGTTGTACAAAATGCGTAAACAGTGAAAAAAAAGCGCCTGTTTGTGCTCCTCGTAAATTTTGCCAAGAAAACGCTTATCACCAGTGTTGAGAAAATCGCTGATCCAGCCATTTACTTTATCGTCTTGCAATTTTGCCGATTGGTTTGCGTTCACCGGCCGGTATTCCTATTTGATATACGAAGGATTCTCGCGATTTACATAATTCCATGGATCCCTAACCAATATAATATGTGAGACTAAAAGAATCAAATGAAAATAATTTATGTAATTGCTTTCTCTCAATCGTATGGTAGATAAAAGCGAAATTGACTAACTTAAGGAGCCTTTATTATGAAGAACCTAAAGAAAATGTTGTCTGCACTCGCATTATTTGGAATATTAACGTTCCTAAGCTCCGTTACTTATTCGCAATCCGGTTGTTTTAATTTTGACGATGGCAC
>CAZIYL010000100.1:0-8093 GCA_964543425.1 uncultured Deferribacteres bacterium | reverse complement strand
GCAGTTCAACCGTTAAATGGTGTTCGCCGATGCGTTGGGCATTTTCCCAGAAAATCGGTTTGCTTGAGTAGACGTCGTGAGCCAGGCCGTCCAAAACGTAGTGAAGGTGATTCCCGCCCTTTTCCAATGCGATATTTTTCAATAGAAAATCGAATTCAATCCGGTCGCTCAGCCAATCCTTGTAGTAACCCGAGTGCGGCAAATTAAGGGTGAGAATCGGTTTGTTTGGGTTGAAAAGCGGTTTTCCAGTTATTTTTTGCACGTAAAAATTCACCAGCGCAAACGCCTCGGGGTTTTTCAGACTTTCGCCGGAAGGCTGCGTTAAAACAATCCGAATGGCGTGGGCTCCGGGGTGCACATTTGTAAAGGTGTACGGCTCAACCGATTTCTGGTAGCAGATGTAGGGTTGGTTGTCCAGAAAAATGTGGATGTGGGTTCCTCCCTCGTAAGCCACAAAATTTTTGAGCTTAAACTTGACGGTTACATCATTTCCCGGAAGCACCTGGCCTTCGGTGGGATTTACGATCCTGACGCTCGGCGGGCCGCTGAATTTGTGTTCCGGCTGTGTTTTTTGACAACCGGCCAAAAGGAAGAAGCCTAAAGAGAGCGCAATTAAAGAGAAAACTCGTACATTTTTCATCTGGAATCTCTTTTCCCGTATTCGTTCGTGGCGATAAATTTCATCTTTTTATTGTTTAAAATATTGATTCATCTTTACAAAATCAAGAAATATTACAAAAATACAAACTATCTGAATGTAAAATATCTGAAATTTTTATTGATTTTTAAAGGATTTAAACTTAAATTTTAAAATTATGGGAACAATTGCCGAAAATCTGAAATCTGTTCGTGAGAAAATTGAAGCGGCCTGTCTGCGGGTTGGAAGAAATCCGGCGGAGGTTACGCTTGTGGCGGTTACAAAAACGGTTTCTGCCGAACGCATTAACGAGGCCATTGAAGCGGGAGCGACGCATATCGGAGAAAATCGCGTACAGGAAGCACGGGAAAAATACTCGCAGATTAAACCGGTCACATGGCATTTAATCGGACATTTGCAAACCAACAAGGTTAAACATGCGCTGAAAATTTTTCAATGGATTCATTCGGTGGACAGTTTTCACCTTGCCGAAAAAATTGAGCAGGAAGCCTCTCGTTTAGAAAAAATAATTCCCGTTTTTTTGGAAGTTAAAACGTCGCCGGAGGAAACAAAGTACGGCATTCCTGTTTCGGAAACACTGGAACTGGTAAAAAAAATTAGTCGCTTCGATCATCTTCAGGTAAGTGGGCTGATGACAATTGCACCTTTCACCGACGACGAGAAGGCGATTCAAAAAAGTTTTCAGACCCTGCGCCATTTGCAAAACGAAATTAATCAGGCTGAGATTGCAGGCGTTAGGATGGAACATCTTTCTATGGGAATGTCACATGATTTTGAAATAGCCATTGAAGAAGGCGCAACAATGGTTCGAGTTGGTACGGCAATTTTTGGCTCCAGGAATTAGAATATCACTTCCCGGCATCAGATAAAATGTGAGAGGTTGGGGGGTGCCGATTCAAAATATCTAACCCCGCAAAAAAATTGGCCGCAGACAGATTAATTTAGAGGAGATTTGAATGTTCATTATTCGTAATTTACTTATGGCCACCGCTAAAATCCTGAATGTGGCCATTACTCTTTACATCTGGATAATCATTATTCAGGCCGTTCTCTCCTGGGTTCATCCCGATCCCAGAAGCCCGATTGTCCGATTTCTGTACAATATTACGGAACCTGTTCTGGCACCCATTCGGCGATTTTTGCCGATGATGGGCATCGATTTATCTCCTCTTGTTGTGCTGCTGGTGCTTTATTTTTTGCAAATATTTTTGGTACGCAGTTTATTTGATTTAGCAAATGCCATCTAAAGGCAGGGAGGAATTCTTTTGAGATTAACACCGTTAGACATTAAAAAACAAGAGTTTCGGAAAACCATGCGCGGATTTGATACCATGGAGGTTGAAACATTTCTCGAAATGGTTGCCGATGAATATGAAGAATTACTGAAAGATCGGAATCAACTAAAGGAAGAAGTCAGCAAGCTTCAAACCCAACTTCAGGATTACCGGCAGGTGGAACACACTTTGAAAGAGACGCTCATGAATGCCCAGGAATCAATCAAGCGGGCACGGGCAAATTCCGAAAAAGAAGGGGAAATGATTATTCGGGAGGCGGAACTCAAGGCAGATGAGATTGTCGGAAGAGCCTATAAAGAGTTGGAGAAAATGAAAAATGAGCTCATGCTTGTGAAATCGCAAAAAGATTCGTTTGCCAGCAAGCTGAAACATTTGATTCAGTCCCAACTGGAATTGATTGAGATTCTGGAAAAGGATGATTTTGTTTGGCCGGGAGAAGGGTCACAGAAACCGGCGAAGAGAGAAGCTGCCCCGGAATCCGAAGCTGCCAATCAAAGCCGATCGAACCCTGTCCCCGAAACGGGTGGGGAGTCCAAAAAATCTATTTCAGATCAACTAATCATCTAAAAATCAGGAAGAACTCCAATGAAAAAACTTACCGTGTTTCTTAGTCTGTTTGTGTTTTTGATGGTCAATCTGCAATGTGCAAAGAGAATTCCGGTGGCATTTGATGCCGCCAATTCAAATCAAGAGGTGAAAATCCACCTGAAATCCGGAGAAACCATTCTTGGAGTCATTACAAAAAAAGAGGCTCAAAAGCTTACGATTTTGGATGAAAAAACGAGTTCGAAGCGTATCTTGGAAAAAATGGCAATTGCTTCAATCGAAAAGCTGCCGGCCGAATATGATGAGGCGGGAAACGTGATTTCAAGAGCTGAAATTGCAAAGGCAAGAGGCGGCAAAAATTTCATTCTTTATTCCGTTGGAGGGGCAGCGTTAAGTTTTGGGGTCAGCCTTTTCACCAGCTCACTGGTTTACCGAGCCTCGGGTGACAGCTCCTTCAATGTTGCCAATCCCATTTCAATTGGCGGAACGGCTTTGGGTGCGGCTATTTTTTCTTATCTTGGCCACAAGCGGGACACTCGAATGGCGCTTGAAAAAATTAAGGATCAGCGGAAAAAGGAAGGCGAGGTAAAATTGAAAAAGGAAATGACGCACAAAAAGCAATTGGAACTGGAGATGAAGCGCCTGAAACAGGAGAAGGAAAAGGCTGAAAAAGAGCGTCAAAAATTGTTGAAAGAACTAAAGAAAAAAGACAAGCCCGAATAGATTGGTTAAGGAGCCGAAGATGTCCGAATTAAAACAACACATTCTGGAATCCGTTGATTTTTTAAAAAGCAGAGTGGATTTTTCGCCGGAAGTTGGAATTATTCTGGGAACAGGGTTAGGCGGCTTGGTCAAAGAAATTGATTCTGCAGTGACGATTTCCTACAAGGAGATTCCTCATTTTCCGATCTCCACGGTTGAATTTCATGCGGGGAATCTCATATTCGGACGTCTTTCGGGGAAAAAGGTTGTTGTGATGCAGGGGCGCTTTCACTTTTACGAAGGCTACACGATGAAGCAAATTACGTTTCCCGTGCGCGTCATGAAAGCCCTTGGCATTCACACCTTGCTGGTTTCCAACGCCGCCGGTGCACTGAACCCCCTTTTCAATATCTCCGATATTATGCTGATTACCGATCACATTAATCTGCTGGGGGACAATCCCCTGATTGGCGAAAATGATGACTCACTGGGTCCCAGATTTCCCGACATGTCAGAGCCCTACACAAAATCCTTGATTAGCTTAGCCGAAGAAGTGGCTCTGGAAAACAAGTTTTTTGTGAAAAAGGGTGTTTTTGCTGCCATGACCGGCCCCAGTCTGGAAACACGTGCGGAATATCGATTTCTTCAAACCATTGGCGCGGATGCCGTGGGGATGTCCACAATACCGGAAGTGATTGTAGCCGTACACAGCGGACTGAAAGTCCTCGGGCTTTCGGTTCTCACCGACATGTGCATGCCTGACGCCTTGGAACCTGTCAATATCCAGAGGATTCTAAAAGCGGCTGCCAATGCAGAACCACGATTAATTGCTCTGATGAAAGGAATTGTAGGGCGATTGTAGACTTGCGTGTTTTATTTCTTCTTTCCTTGTAATCAATTGCAGCCTGAAAAAGCTTTTCTTCAGGCGCGTTGAAATAAATGATCACAACAAGAAGTTGTGCTGGAAATTATTTCAAAAAAGGAGGAAGACCGATGAAAAAACGAGCTATTTTTATCCCCATTCTGTTTCTTTTCCTTGGATTGAGCCTTGCATGGAGCACCCCAAAAACTCACCCTAAAACCGTGGGCGTTATTCTTTCCGGCTGCGGCGTGATGGACGGCGCGGAAATCAGCGAATCGGTCCTCACACTGCTGGCTCTGGACCAGGCGGGGGCGAAGGTCATTATTATGGCGCCGAATGTTCCTCAGCGGCAAGTAATCAACCACCTCACCGGAAAGGTCATGAAAAATGAGAAGCGAAATGTGCTGGTGGAAGCGGCTCGAATCGCCCGCGGTAAAATTCACGATGTGAAAACCGTGTCCGCTTCGCAGTTAGACGCCCTATTCATGCCCGGCGGGTACGGGGTAGCCAAAAACATCTGTGATTTTGCTTTCAAGGGAACCGACTGTTCCGTAAACCCCGATGTGAAAAATCTGATTCTGGCCATGCACGCAGCTAAAAAGCCCATGGGTTTTATCTGCATTTCGCCGGTGCTGGCGGCCAAGGTGCTGGGCAAATTCCACCCTAAATTGACCATTGGAAATGACAAAAAAACCATGGCAGCCATCCAAGCGCTGGGTGGTGTTCCCGAAGTGCGCAAAGTAACGCAAACCTGTGTGGACACCCAAAATAAAGTTGTTTCCACACCGGCCTACATGCTGGGACCGAACATTGCCAGCGTGGCAAAGGGAATCAAAAATCTGGTAAATCAGGTGCTGGAGATGACTCAATAGATTTTGCTTAGAAAATGAAACCACAAAGATCGCAAAAAAAGGCGTAGCGTTCGTAAAGTAAGCAACGGGAATTACGCTTGATTGGCTTAACGCTTCTGACGCCCTGGTTTGTTTGTAGAGGTGCAAAATATTGCACCTCTACAGGCAGCAAATGGTCAAACATAAATGGGTAAACAGATAAAAAAAGGAGGTGCTCGGGTGAAAAAGGTGGCCTTTTTTCTTCGTTCCGGTGGGCTATTTGTAACGATTTGGGCAATTTTTGGAATTTTAGTTTTCCCTCTGAAGGCAGAAACAATCTCCGATTCGTCCACGAAAATTGTTGTTTCGGTACAGGTATCCGGCGGCCGGTACACGATTTCAAGCAAACGTTTTCAATGGACATTTTCCGGAAGCGTGAGAACACCACTTTTAAATATCCAGAAAATAGATGGGAGCGACGGCATTGGGTCGTTTCAGGCATTGGTTTTTCAGTGGAAGGACACCATTCCGCTCCAGGGCTCTATTCACCTGTACAACGGCAAACCGGTTATTTTGTTTGATCTCACGTACCTGAAAGGAACCGATAAACAGGCGCCCCCGTTCCCGGATTTTTCCGAATTCCCCCGTCTTCAGCCCTTCAGTTTTGAAGATCGTTCTTTTTCGTATTCGGCATTTGATCGGGAAGAAAACGGGACCCCCTGGCTTTTTTTTGACAAAAAAGACCGGGCCTTTCTGATTTCGCCGGCTTCTGGTTTCATGATTGCCCAAATGAGCGGTGCAAAAACAAACCGCCTCACCAGCGGTTTAAACCCGGGCGTGCAGCAGTTGCCGGAGGGATTTCGACACCGAACGCTTTTAGTGCTGGGAAAGGGGATCAACCGGGTCTGGGATATCTGGGGGCATACTCTCACCGATCTTCAGGGCAAAAAACGCCCCACAAACGATGCAGACCTGGGGTTGAAATATCTGGGCTACTGGACGGACAACGGCGGCACCTACTACTACAATTACGATGTGCAAAAGGGCTACGAAAAAACGCTGCTTGATCTAATGGCGTATTACCGTCAAAAGGATCTGCCATTTCACTACCTCCAACTGGACAGTTGGTGGTACCCGAAGACATTCACTTCCGCCTCCGGCAAGAAGCCGGAAAATCCCCACCCGCGAAATCCCAAAATGCCTAAAGGAATCTGGAATCGCTACGGCGGAATGCTTGTGTACGAAGCGGACACCACACTTTCCCCGGGCGGACTGGGAGCATTTCATAAGGAATTGGGCCTGCCGCTCATTACGCACAACCGCTGGATCGATTGGGAAAGTCTTTACCGGCAGAAGTACAAAATTTCGGGGGTTGGGGCAGTTGATCCCCGATGGTGGAACGATGTAATCGGGAAAATTGCCTCTTGGGGTGTTGTCACTTATGAGCAAGATTGGTTAAGTGCCATTTACAGGAATTCGCCGGAAATGCAAACAACCGTTTGGGCGGGCGAAGCGTTTATGGGCAACATGGCCCGCGCCTGCCAAAAATACAATCTGACGATGCAGTACTGCATGGCGCAGCCGCGGCATTTTTTGCAGGGCTCCAGGTACAGTAACCTTACGACTATTCGCGTAAGCGGTGATCGTTTCAAAAGGGTGTGCTGGATGAATTTTTTGTTTACCAGCCGATTGGCCAGTGCCCTCGGCATCTACCCCTGGACAGATGTGTTCCGAAGCTGGGAAGTGCCCAACATGCTGCTAGCTACGCTTTCTGCCGGAATAGTGGGGACTGGCGACCCGATCGGAAAAGAGAGAGCGTCCAATATTTTCCGGGCTGTTCGCAGGGACGGCGTGATCGTGAAGCCGGATGTGCCTTTAGTGCCCACTGACGAAAGTTTTCTGAGAAAGGCTAAAAAGAAAGATGGCCCAATTGTCGGTTTCACGGACACCAATTTCGGCAGGCAGAAAATTTACTACTTTTTTGCCTGGAACCCAGGGAAAAAGGCGCATAAAATTGCTTTACCGCCGAAATCGCTGCATGTGAAACAGGGCGCCGTTTTGTACGATTATTTTTCCGGAGAAATCCGGGTGCTGAAAAAGAGGAAACAGGTGAAGGTAAAATTGGCCGCCCGGAATCTTGAGGACAAACTGGGGGCAAAAAAAACGGACGATTGGGGCTACTGGATTCTGAGCCCGCTGGGGCAATCGGGAATCGCCCTGATTGGCGACACCGGAAAGTTTGTGACGGCTGGAAAGAAACGAATAAACCGCGTGGACCCGTTTCCCGGCGGCTTAAAAGCAGAAGTTATTTTTGCGAAGGGTGAAAAGGAAGTGAACTTGCTTGGGTTTGCGAAGAAACGGCCTAAAATCTCCGTGCAAAAGGGTCGGGCAAGCCTTCTCTCATTCAACAAAAACTCGGGTCTCTTTCGTGTGAATGTTTCTCCCGATCCGAATTCTCCCTGGCAAACAACACCCCGCAATGACCTGATTAAAACGGTGGCGCTGGAAATTGTAGCGGGAAAATAAACCGTTGAAACGGTGTGAGATCGATTTGTGCCCAAAATTACCACGGTTGAAACCGTGGGCTAACTAATGGATAATTCAGATACTTGGTCTACACGGAAGGAATGTTTTGGCTTTATCTCCCCAAACTTGGGTTGTGAAATTTGTGGCAAAAAACTTTCGGTTTGGAGATTTTGTAAGGAAATTGAAGAATTGCCTTTTGTTTTTTACGATACCGGCTTTTAATGGGGGGAATAATTGCGGCGTCAAAATTGTCAACCCGACTTTTGGTTAGGGCAGAAATAAAGCTGTAAACGTTCAATTGAAAAAAGATAGCCGGGAGGTCAATTAATCAACAAAGCCAACAGCCCACGATTTCAATCGTGGGAATCGGAACGAAAGGGAAATAAACAAAGCCGTTTTAACGGTTTTCAAAACATGCTGAACCAAAAAAGGATGGAGGAGATGGAACACTTTCAAAAAATCGTGACGGGATTTGTAATTTTACTTTTAATGATGTGCGTAATTTCCGCGCCGCAAAAAGCGCGGGCCAAATCGAAAAAATCCATCTACCACAAAACCTGGATCGACCTCAATAAAAATGGCCGAATGGATCCCTACGAAAATCCTGCTCTTCCCATTAAGAAGCGGATTGACGACCTCCTTTCCCGAATGACCCTGGCTGAAAAAACATGTCA
>CAZIYL010000099.1:0-8144 GCA_964543425.1 uncultured Deferribacteres bacterium | reverse complement strand
CCTTTGGTAGAGGCGGTTTAGACATGCGTTTTCTTGTTGATGAATGCACGGGTCCCGCAGGTTGCTAAATGGTTGCAAAGATTCCATCACGATGTATGTTCTGTTTATGATGAGGCTCGGGGATTAAAGGTTTGGGTTCCTCCTTCTTTCCGGGGAGTTAAAAATGCAAGAGAAATTATTGAAGTGAAAAAACCCACCAAACTCTATGAAGGGATTTACTCCACAGATGAACTTGAGGGGATAGAACAATCCCTCTGTGTTGAGACAGAAAAAGGTATTGTAATCATGGTTGGATGTTCGCACCCAAAAATGGAGCATATTCTACAGGTAGCTTCTCAATTTGGTAAAGTTTATTGTATTATAGGAGGCTTGCATGGAACTAGGCCTGAATCCTTGAAAGAGTTGGATTTGATTTGTCCGATCCACTGCACTCAATATAAATCAGAAATAAAATCCCTTTATCCTGAAAAATATATTGAGGGAGGAGTAGGAAAAATAATTGAAATTAGATAAAAGCTATCCTCAATTTGCACTTCGCCTAAAGGTATGAATACCCGAATAATAAAGAAGAAGGTTTATGTTATGAATAAAATTTTTTTCTGTTCTTTATTGGTGGCGGGATTGGTTATTTTAGGAACGTTGACAGCTGGTTGTGTAAAGAAAGAGAAGAAAGGTGCTGTAACGGTAAAAGGAGTCCAAAAGGTTGAGGAAGTAAGACCCATAAGGAACGCTATAGAGATAAAAGCAGAAGGAGAAATTCTGCATTACCAAAAAGTATCTCTTTGGAATGAAAAAGATTTCTCTGAAATTTCAGAATCAAGAAAGAAATTTGAATCTACAGAGATAGACTCTTTTAAGAAAAACCTGTCCAGATATAACAAATACGCTGTTAGTCTCAAGTTTGAATTTAATAAAGAAAGGAAATCAACTACCTTAATATGCTATGTAAAGGGTGCAATGTACGGCACTAATTCCTATGATTTCCATTGGCTTTTAGGGGATTTGCCTTTCGATTTATATCAATTTAAGCAGTCTGAAAAGGAACTTTATTATGAAGGAGAAATAAATGGTGTTTCTACAACAATCAGACTTATTTTCCCTTACATTATAGCTCACTGCCATGAGCATGTCTGGCCAGCGAGATGAAAATGATAACATTAGAGGGACAGTAATTTCACATAACATGGAGTTGCCGACTGCGCTTTGCGACCCTTTCGCAAACCTGCCCCATTGGTGTGCGAAGTTGAGGTAAAGAAGAGGATGAAAAAATTTTTATAAATACTCTCAAAAACCCCTTGACCTTTTCGATGAATCTCCGTACATTCCAAAGAATTTCGCGGCGATCCAAACGTCTGAAAATCAATTAAAATGCGGGCGCTGTTATGTCAAATTGGAAACACACCGGGCTTTCTTTTCGATCCCAAATAGTCATTTCAGCTTTTCTTTTTTTATTTCTGTTTTTGAATCAATCTAAAAGCACAGCATAAACCCTTTTGGATTTAAGCAAGGATGGAAAAATGGAGCTTTACGAGAACCCCGATCTGCCCGTCAAGCAAAGAGTAAAAGACCTGCTCTCAAGAATGACTTTAGAAGAGAAAATTTCTCAATTGGGCAGTTATTCCCCGGCTGTTGAGCGGCTGGGTATTCCGGAGTACGATTGGTGGAACGAGTGCCTCCATGGAGTGGCACGTGCCGGAGTGGCCACGGTTTTTCCGCAGGCAATCGGAATGGCCGCCACATGGCATCAGGAATTGATTTTCAGAACAGCCAAAGCCATTTCCGATGAAGCACGGGCAAAACACCATGAGGCCTTGCGAGAGGGGAAAAGAGCCCAATATTTTGGGCTGACATTTTGGTCTCCTGTCGTAAATATGGCGCGCGATCCGCGCTGGGGGCGCACACAGGAGACCTACGGCGAAGATCCGTACCTGACATCCCGAATGGGGTTGGCGTTTGTCAAAGGGCTTCAGGGCAGTGATTCAAAATATTTTAAGTTGATTGCGACCCCCAAACATTACGCGGTTAACAATGAAGAAGCCGTTCGCCACACGGGTTCCGCTAATGTTAATGAGCGGGAATTGAGGGAATATTACCTTTCTCAATTTGAAGCTTGTGTAAAAGAGGCACATGCGCAATCCGTGATGGGCGCCTACAATGCCGTAAACAGTACCCCATGTTGTGCAAATGCCAGACTCCTAACTGAAATTCTGCGAAAAGAGTGGGGCTTTGACGGGTACGTGGTTTCCGACTGCGGTGCCATTCATGACATCTTCGAGGGACACAAATTTTTTCCAACACCAGAAGAAGCTTCTGCTGCTTCAATTAAGGCAGGCTGCGATCTAAATTGTGGTCAAACATACCAGAGATATCTGCCAAATGCCGTAAAACAGGGTCTGGTTTCTGAAAAAGAAATCGACCGGGCATTGACCCGCCTTTTTAGGGCCCGGTTTCAACTGGGCATGTTTGATCCGCCGAATCGTGTTCCATTCGCGCACATTCCGATAAGTGTGGTGGACAGTCCCAAACACAGAGAATTGGCACTTCAGGTGGCGCGTGAATCGATTGTTCTCTTGAAAAATGAAGGCGGTTTTTTGCCGCTTTCTAAAAATCTGAAAAGCATTGCCGTGGTTGGCCCCAATGCAAATTCACTTCAATTCGGGAATTACAGCGGCCAGGCATCAAAGGCTGTTTCACCTCTCGGCGGCATTCGCAAAAAGGTCTCACATCAGACAATTGTAAATTACTCCGGTGGATGCCAGATTTCAGACAATATTTTCAACCCAATTCCTTCCGAATATTTGCGCCCGGCAGGGGGAAAAACAGGCGAACACGGACTAAAGGCCGAATATTTTGGAAATAAGGATTTGGCAGGGGAGCCGGAACTCATACAAATTGACCCCGTTGTGGATTTCGACTGGGGTGGTGGTACACCGGATTCGCAAATTTCCTCGGACAAATTCTCCGCGCGCTGGACGGGAGAACTGATTCCGCCCAAAACGGGTGCCTACAAAATTGGCGTTGTGACCGACGACGGGGTACGGTTTTATTTTGACGGCAAGCTTGTAGTAGACGAATGGCACGACCGCGCGGCACAACAAAACACGATTACTGTTCATCTGGAGTCCAATCGCCGGCACAAAATACAAATGGACTATTTTGAAGATATGGGAGACGCAGTGGCCAAATTGGTCTGGAATTGCAATGAAGCAGGAGAAAATTCGCTTGAGGAACAGGCCCTTCGACTGGCTCAAAAATCGGATGTGGTAATTGCTGTCATGGGACTTGATCAGACATTGGAGGCGGAAGAGATGGACCGCACCAGACTGGATTTGCCCGGGGTTCAAAAGGAATTTTTAAAGAAGCTATCAGCGGTAAATCCCAATATTGTGCTGGTTTTGGAAAACGGAAGCCCGGTGGCACTGCCCTGGTGTGCAGAACATGCCCCGGCAATTTTAGAAGCCTGGTATCCCGGCGAAGAGGGGGGGACGGCTATTGCAGATGTAATTTTCGGCGATTACAATCCGGCTGGAAGGTTGCCCTTAACCTTTTACGCTTCGACCGAACAGCTGCCGCCTATGAGTGATTACGATCTGACCCATGGGCGTACCTACATGTATTTAAAAGAAAAGCCATTGTTTGCATTTGGATTTGGCCTTAGTTACACAAGTTTTGAGTACAAAAATTTAAAATTGAATTACAAAATATTCGGGCCGGCAGATTCACTAAATGTCTCATTTAGACTTAGCAATACTGGCCAGTGCGATGGTGACGAAGTTGTTCAGTTTTACGTGAGGGCACTTCACTCAGAAAATCTAACTCAAAATAAGATTTTGAAAGGATTTCGGCGTCTTCATCTCAAAGCGGGCAAAAACCGAGTTGTGGAATTTAAATTGCCCATTGCAAATTTGGCCTGTTACAACACGGAAAAGAAAGCGTTTGTGACTGAACCCGGAAATTATGAGGTTCAGGTTGGGACTTCTTCTGATGACATTCGGGTAACCGCGAAATTTGAGGTTGTGGAAAAATAAAATCATATTCCGAATTGTAGGACGATTCGCAGAATCGCCGTTTGTCCGAAACAAGAAATGCTGGGTGTTTCAATTTGTCGAGTCAGCGACTCGACCTGCAGCTCTTGAGATTTCCAAAAGTTAAATCCGTAGAGCAACCACTAATTCAATCACCTGAGTTGGAGGAATGCGGAAGTAATCGGTGGCATCCACCGCATTTCGCGACATAAATTCAAACAGGTGGATTCGCCAGTGGCTCATTTTGGGATGTTTCCCGGGAATTAATTTTTCTCGTCCCAGAAAAAAACTGAGCGTATCCAACCGAAACTCAAGTCCCTGCTGAATGGCCAGCGACAAGATATTTCGCATATTGGGATGCTCCATGAACCCGTAATGTGCCACAACCCTGTGAAAACCGCGACCAAGTCTAAAAAGTTCAACTTTCTGGTTATTGGGAACACGGGGCACTTCTTCGGTCACGATGTGTAGAAAAGCAATTTCCGAATGAAGAATTTTGTTGTGTTGCAAATTGTAAATCAACGAAACCGGTACAACATCCGGGTGGCCTGAAAGAAAAACGGCTTCGCCTTCAACTCGTTGAGGCGGTTTTTTTTCAATGGACGCCTGAAATTCCTGTAAAGGGACCGTCAGTTGTTTCATCTGTGCCCCAAGGTAATCCCTGCCCCGCCGCCAGGTAATCATAATTAAATAGATCAGACCTCCGATTACCAGCGGAAACCAGGCGCCGTGGAGGATTTTGCTGATATTTGCCAGGAAAAAGGCTATGTCCACAATGAGGAAGAAGCTGATTAATGGAATGAGAACCGAAAGGCTCCACTTCCATTTTTTGCGTGCAATAACGGCAAAAAGCACTGTCGAGATTAGCATTGTGGAGGTTACCGCAACCCCATAAGCAGCGGCAAGATGCGTTGATGACTTAAATCCAATTGCCAGACTGATGGTTGAAATCATCAAAATCCAATTTACAATAGGAACATAAATCTGGCCGTATTGTTTGGCTGATGTGTGAATAATTTTGATTCGCGGCAAAAAGCCAAGTTGTGCTGCCTGGAGGGTTAGAGAAAAAGCTCCGGAAATAACCGCCTGTGAAGCAATAATGGTGGCAATGGCCGCTAGGATAACCATTGGAATCATTCCCCATGAGGGAACCAGAGCATAAAAAGGGTTGTGCGCAAGTTCGTGGTTGCGGAGAAGCAAGGCTCCCTGCCCCAAATAATTAAGAAGCAGGGCGGGAAGCACAAATGTACTCCAAACAAGGCGAATAGGCTTTTTGCCAAAATGGCCCATATCGGCGTAAAGAGCTTCCGCACCGGTAACAACAAGAAAGACAGCTCCTAAGACCAGAAAACCGTGAATTTTATTTTGGACCAAAAAATTTAAACCGTAACCCGGCCAGACGGCGAAAAGGATTTTTGGATTTCCGATGATTTCAAAAAGTCCCAGTACCCCAATTGTCAAAAACCAGACAAAAATAATGGGACCGAAAAGAGAACCGATTTTTCCGGTTCCCCTCGGCTGCAGAAGAAACAAGCCTGTCAGAATTGCAATGGTCAAAGGAATCACAAACGGATCAAATTTCGGTGTGAAAACGGTAATGCCCTCAATGGCGCTCATCACCGAAATAGCCGGTGTAATCATGCCATCCCCGTAAAGCAGACTGGCACCAAAAACGCCAATTGCCACAAGTGTCCACTGCCATGATCTTTTCATAGGGCCTCTGGGTTTCAGCAGGGAGGTCAATGCAATAATTCCACCTTCGCCGTGGTTGTCGGCACGCAAAATGAATGTGAGGTATTTGAGTGTCACCACAATAATCAGCGACCAGAAAATAAGTGACAGAACCCCAAAGATGTTTGCGGATGTAACGGCAACTCTGTAATCCCCGTAAAAACACTCCCGAATGGCATACAGCGGACTGGTGCCAATATCCCCGAAAACAACACCGAGAGCGGCAATGGAAAGCGTTAATAATCTCCGGTTACTGATATTCTTCTCGGAACGTGCCGATAATTGATTGGGTTTTTTGTCTTTAGATCGATCCAAATCATTCTCCCTTCAATTCTATTGCCTTGAAAAATGAACTAAAATTTAGGAAATGTAATTGAAAGAATCAAGAAAATAAAAAGAGGAAAATTTCATTTGCAAAATCTACAATGGTTAGAAATTGAAAGGTTCTTCGTGAGAATGCGTACTTTTTGGTTCATTTTTAAAAGCGGTTCTAATCACAAATAAAATCAAATTGAAAAATTCAAAAATCAAAATTGCAATTTAAAATGCAAAATTACCTGCCGCAAAAATGGGTTGCAAAAATGGGTTCATTTCATCCATGGTATCTAAGTTTGCCATTTGTAGTCAAGAAGGAAGGTGCCTTTTTTTTAATCAACCTAATTTTCTTGATTTTTAATCGGAATTTGATTATTATTAAAATTTGCAATCATGCGCACTTCAAAAATAACCTTAAAGATTTAAAAGGGAATGACCATGGTGAAATCATTTAGAATTGGTTGGCTATCGGTATTTTTGATTTTAATTTTTGTCTCCTGTTCAAAGGGAGGGAGCTACTCGGAAAAGGTTCTTGTTCAAGCTCCGTGGGGATCTGCTCCCGGTCAGTTTGGACTTCTTAAAGAGGCAGAAGGGGTGGCGCCCGAGGCTCTGACGGTGGATGCTGCCGGCAACATCTGGGTAATTGATCTGGTAAACAGCCGTGTTCAGGGCTTTCGCAAAGACGGCCAATTTATTCGCACCATTCCAATTCAAATTCGTGCAATGGATATTGCTTCAGGCCCCAGTGGACTGCTTTATTTGTTTGCGCCGTACGATTACAAAATATCCGTTCGAGATACGCTGGGCAGATTAAAAAAGACAATTTTCATTCCTTCCTTTATTAATCTCCCCGAAGGAATCCGTTGGGGATCCGGCCAGTTGGTGGTGTTTACTTCGGAGCAGAAATCCTACGTCTTGTTGAATAAATCTCAAATAAAAACTATTCCTCAACTGCCTTCTCTTTTGAAAATTAATGCGCAGCCGCTTGAGGGATTGGAGGGGCAATTCGGAAACAATCGATACCGCACAACCTGGAAATCGGAAAATTCCGGAGAAGTCTGGGTTTTGGATGCGGCCGGTCAAAAGAAAAAGGAACTGCCAATTACTGCGGAAGCAAAGCTTGGCGCAGTTCGTTACCTCAATTCCGATCGTAAGGGGAATTTTTATATTTTAGAGGAAATTTTGCCTGAACCCGGAAAATCTGTTTTTTGTATTCAGCGTTTTTCATCCGACGGCAAAACAATTGCAAAAATCGACATTCAAAATAAAAATATTGCGGATATTCACGAACCGGTTACAATTGATGCCAATGGAAATATTTACTTCATTCGGGTTTTGCCGGAAAGTTTTTCAATCCTAAAATGGGAATGGCGCTAATGATGAGTTTTAAGCATCTTTCGAAAATTGGATTTTTTATTCCCCTTGCCTTTTTCACAATTCAGGCTCAGGCCATTACCCGAGAAAAAATTATGGCAAATGCGAAAACCTTTGCGGATGTCGTCTGGACGTGTTCGTCGGCAAATGTAAATCATCCTTACACGTCGGGCGGCTGCCAAGCCTGCGATTTTTACGCAGGCGGAACGTTTCGCGGGGAAGCTTATTCCTACGGCGGAAATGATTCTGTTGAGAGATTCCTACAGCGTATTGCTGCCGGGGACGGTGCGGGAAGTCACCTTTGCCATTACAAATATTACGGCGGTGTGCCTCCCTGGGCAACAGGAATCGACTGCTCTGCCTACGTTTCGCGATGCTGGGAAATTCCCCGGCAATCGACGGCAACCCTTCCAAATTATTCAAAGGAAATTCCCCGCAGTCAGTTAAAGCAGGGGGATATTCTGAACAAACCGCACAGCCATGTTAGATTATTTGACATGCGAGCATCGGACGGCCGACCCATCGTGTACGAGGCTTCGGGAAGTGCGGCAAAAGTAGTTCGCCGGGCTGTTTCCTGGGGCGATTACACGCCGCGGCGTTTCAACCAACTTTTTGTGCAGGCACCCCCGTACTTAATCAAGCGCATCGGGCCGCAAATGGCGGAAATAGTCTGGCGAAAGTTTCCGGACATTTCAATGG
>CAZIYL010000098.1:0-8271 GCA_964543425.1 uncultured Deferribacteres bacterium | reverse complement strand
TCCCAGCCGTACTTCCAGGCGCCGGCCAGATCGGCGTGGCCGGGCCGGGGCACCGAGCGTGGACGAACGGTTTCCTGTTTTTTTTCGCCGCGATTTTTAATCTGGAGCGCCAGCGGCATGCCGGTGGTTTCCCCGTGCCAGAGGCCGGAAAGCACCTCGACCGTGTCGGTTTCCATCTGCATGCGCTTCCCGCGCCCGTAGCCGCCCTGCCTGCGACGAAGCATGGCATTCACTGCTGCCAAATCAAGTCTCAGATGGGCCGGAAGTCCTTCCAAAATTCCCACCAGTGCCGGTCCGTGAGAA
The DNA here is from genome assembly GCA_964543425.1 of uncultured Deferribacteres bacterium. Classification (GTDB taxonomy): domain Bacteria; phylum Zhuqueibacterota; class JdFR-76; order JdFR-76; family BMS3Abin05; genus BMS3Abin05. The sequence goes on along the minus strand of CAZIYL010000098.1, from coordinate 7,968 downwards.
TCACCGCCTGTTAAAAAACGTAACATAAAAAGCCTCCCGCGAAATACGCGAAAATCACGAAAAATTTTATTTGGTTAAAACAATTCTTTCATATTCCAATTTCGCATAATGACCAAAATTGACCAAAATCCCCAGATTAAATTTCGTCGCATTCAAATAGTTCAATAACTGCGCCCGATGTTCATCACACAGATTTGAGACAGCCTTTATTTCTACGATGATCTTTTCGTAGCAAACAAAATCCGGCCTATATGTCTGTTTCAGGGTGTATCCCAAGTAGCTTAAATTTAGCTCCACCTGTGAGCGAAAAGGAATTTTCTGTCGATGGAATTCAATTTCAAGGCATTCCTGGTAAACAGATTCCAAAAAGCCCGCACCCATTTCTTTGTAGACATTAAAACAGGCTCCCATTATTTTGTAACTTTCGTCCCAATAGACTTTTTCAATCATTTTTACTTTTCGCTTCTTTCGCGTGTTTCGCGGGCGTCTTTAAATATTTCCCAGAGAGTTTCTTTCTGGCCGGCGAAGCCCCAAATTGCCAGCGATTCGGCTGCCTGGCCGATCAGCATCGGCAGGCCGTTGAGGGCTTCTAGGCCCCGGCGTCGCACTTCCCGCAAAAAACGCGTCTCCTCGGGATTGTACACCAGATCGATTACTTTTTGCCCGGCCTGCAATTTTTCAAAGGGAAAGGGTACCACATCCTCCACGCGCGGCCACATCCCCACGGAAGTGGACTGAACAATAAGCTCCACGGCTGGAACAGTTAGAGCCAGAAAATCTTCCCCCAATTCTCCCGGGCGAATCTGTGCGTCCGGGAAAGCGGCACTGAATTCCTCCGCCAATTTTTCCGCTCGGGCTGCGTTCCTGTTTGCCACGAAGGCAGTTTTCGTCCCTGCAGAGAGCAATGCGTACAGCACGGCACGGGCGGCACCGCCGCTTCCTAAAATCAAAACCTTGTGCGGAAAAACCTTCTCGCCGAAAAGCGTTTTTACCGAGCTGAGAAATCCTGCTGTGTCCGTATTGTAACCGATTAGTTTTCCGCCCCCATTGAGCACGGTGTTCGCCGCGCCAATGGCCTGGACCTTGGATGTCGTCTCGTCCAAAAAATGTAAAATGGCTGATTTGTGGGGAATGGTCACATTAAAGCCGGCAATTGGCAGGAGGCGAACCGCTTGTACAAATCGAGGTAAATCTTTTTCCCTAATTTCGAATGGAAAATAGGCGAAGGGAAAATTCCGGCTTCGGGCCAGGCCGTTCATCAGCGCGGGTGAAAAACTATGCTTGAGCGATGCGCCCAAGAGTCCCAGCAGCTTCATCGTTCTGCGCCCAACCTATTTAAATCTTCAAAAAAATTGGGGTATGAAATGTGCACCCAGCGGTCGCCGCGCAGGCGCGTGGGGCCTTCCGCTACCTGAGCTGCCACACTCAGCGACATGGCAATCCGGTGGTCACCAAAGGATTGAACTCCCGCTCCTTTTAGTTTGGCCGGGCCGGTTACGGCAAACCCGTCGCGGAATTCTTCTATTTGCGCCCCAAATTTTCGCAAGCCTTTCACAATAGTTGCAATCCGGTCGGATTCTTTGACGCGCAATTCCCCGGCACCGTGCACTTCGAGAACCCCCTTCGCCTGTGTGGCCGCCACTGCCAGCAGCGGCAGCTCGTCAATGAGATTCGGAATCCTGCTCACTGGCACCTTCAAATTGGTCAATGCCGACGACCGCACGTGCACGTTTCCCACCGGCTCCGGATTAGCAGCGATCTCCTCCACCTCTATCCGGGCGCCCATCTCCCGAAGGAGGTCCAGGAATCCCGTGCGCGTGGGGTTCAAATTTACCTGTTCAATCAGGATGTCAGCATTGGGGTGAATGGTACCGAGAGCCACAAAATAGGCTGCGGAGGAAAAATCACCGGGAATGAGGAGGGAAAAACGGGGCACCGCCGCGGGTCGAATTCGGTACGTGAGACCGTGTTTTTCAAAGGGTAGGCCAAGCCACGAAAAAAGGCGTTCCGTGTGGTCGCGACTCTGGGCGGGTTCGGTGACCACCGTTTCACCCTCGGCACGCAGGCCGGCCAAAAGCAACGCCGTTTTCACCTGAGCACTGGCCACAGAAAGATCGTGCACTGCCCCGCGCAGTCCGCCCCCCAAAATGGCCAGGGGAAGCAGGGAATTCCCTTGCCGCCCCCAGATTTTGGCTCCCATTTTTTCCAGCGGTTCTACCACGCGGGACATCGGCCGGCGCGAAATCGAACGATCTCCGACCAGCACGGAAAAAATCGGTTGCGAGGCCAGTACGCCCGTCATCAGCCGGGTGGTCGTACCGGAGTTTCCGCAATTCAGGGGCACGGCAGCTTCTACGAAACCGGCAGCTCCCCGCCCCTTCAAAACCACAGAACTCCCGTTCCGCTCGATTTTACAGCCCAGCGTTTGCAACCCCCGCTGGGTGGAAGCCACATCCTGGCCGGGACTCAGATTTTCTAGCCGGGTGGTTCCTTCGCCCAAAGCCCCTAAAATCAAGCCGCGGTGGGAGAGTGATTTGTCACCGGGGATTTTTACCCAGCCGGACAATTTTTTGGCGGGAAAAAGTTCAATCACGGGATCCAATCTCCTTCCAAAGCGATTCCGAATGCCGCAGCCATTTTTTCAAATCCTCCGTTTGATTTTCTTCGAGCCACTTTTCCACCGAATCCAGAGCATTCCTGAACGCGCGCAGCTCGTTCAAAACATTTTCCCGATTGGTAACCAGCATGTCCAGCCCCATCTCCGAGGAGCTGCCCGCCAACCGCGCCACACTGGCAAAACCGCTTCCCAAAAATTCCCGGTGCAGCCAGCCGCCGGATTCCCCCCGGAGCAAGTAGAGAACGGACAGCAAATAGGCAAAATGGCTGGAATAGGCCAACAATTGATCGTGTGTCTCCGGCTCCACCCACACAGGCCGGGTTCCCAAAAGCCTGACAAATTTTTCGGCCGCTTCATTCAGTTCTGCATTGGGCCAAACTCCAGTAAGAAAAAAAGGCTTCTCCTGAAAAAGATTTGAGTTCCAACCGGCCTCGCCAGCCTTCTCGCTTCCGGCCAGCGGGTGCCCCCCCACAAAACGGAAGTTCTCCCCCAGACTGTGCGCCTTTGCCACAACGGCCCGTTTGGTGCTCCCGGTGTCCAAAAAAGCAGCTTCGGGAAAGCGGGTAAACAACTCCGGCATTAAATCGAGAATAGTCCGCACCGGCACGGACAGGATAATCCAATCAGTTTCTTTCAGAACGTCAAGTTTACTGGAAACGGCATCCAAAAAAGCGCGGGCTTTTTCCGCGCGGGTCGGGTCAATTTCCACGCCGACCAGCCGGAGATTCGGCGCACGCTTCCGCAACGCCAATCCGATGGAGCCGCCGATTTGTCCGAGTCCCACTATTCCAATGGTTTGAAACTGCCGGTTCATGCCGTACGCCCCGCGGGGTACGAGCCCAAAACCTTCACAAAAATGGCGCGTTTCAGCAGATTTACCAGTGCTTTTTCCACGGGTGGATCTTCTACGTACCCCTCGAAATCCAGGTAAAACACGTAATGCCAGGGGCGTTCTTTTTCGGGCCTTGATTCAATTTTGGTCAGGTTAATGTTCCGGGTGGCGAATTCCTCCAAACACCGGAACAGTTCCCCCGGTTCGTGGCGAATGGAGAAGACAATGGAGGTTTTATTCTTCTCACCCGGCTCCGCCTGTCTTTTGCTCAAAATGAAAAAACGGGTGGTGTTGGTGGCAAAATCCTCGATATTTTTCTCCAGGATATCTAACTTGTACACCTCGGCGGCACGGGCGCTGGCAATGGCTGCGGCATTCCGCAGATTTTCATCGCGGATTTTCCGCGCACTTCCGGCCGTATCAAACTCAACGACCGGCTCAAGGGCGTGTTTTTTTAGGAAATCCTGGCATTGGGCCAATCCCTGGGGGTGCGAATACACTTTTTTCACGTCAGAAAGTCTGGTTCCGGGCAGCGCCATTAAATTGTGCTGAATGCGCAGGAAAAATTCTCCCACAATGGAAAGATTGGAATCCAACAGCAAATCGTACGTTTGCGTAATAGTGCCCGCGGTAGAATTTTCCGCGGGCAAAAATCCCAGTTCCGCCTGTCCGTTTTGAACCACGGCAAAGGCTTCGTCAAACGTGGAGAATCCCTTCGTAGGAACCTCTTTCCCGAAATATTTAATGATTGCCTCCTCGCTGTAAGCCCCCGGCACGCCTTGAAATGAGGCTTTCCACTGGTAAGCCATTTTCTTCTCCTGATCCAAAAATCCTTGCGAAGGTTCCAACCCTTCGGTGGGTTTTTGTATTTGTTTTTTTACCTCAGATTATCGCAGATTCACCACGATTCCCACAGATTTAATCTTTCTTTCCGTGAAAATCTGTGAATCTAATCTGTGTGAATCTGTGGTTTTCTTTTTTAAGGTTCCAAACCTTAGCAAGGTTTTGTCAACTTGCTGCCCGGCTCACTTTTTCCGAGCGGGTGTGCGCCGGTTTGAAAAAATCATCTTTTTTGAGAGCTTTGGCAATTTCCCGAATATCGTGCATCATTTTTTCGAAATCTTTGAATGTCAGGCTTTGCGGTCCGTCGGAAAGGGCTACTTTCGGATTCGGATGAACCTCCACCATCACGCCGTCGGCGCCCACGGCCAGAGCCGCCTTGGCCAGAGGAGCCACAAGGCTGCGCTTTCCGGTTGCGTGGCTCGGATCGACAATAATGGGCAGATGACTCAACTCCTTCACCAGCGGCACAGCACTCATGTCGAGCGTGTTACGGGTGTAGGTTTCAAACGTGCGAATGCCACGCTCGGCCAGAATAACGTCCGGGTTGCCCTCGTTCATAATGTACTCGGCAGCGAGAAGAAACTCCTCAATGGTGGACATCATGCCGCGTTTGAGGAGCACTGGCTTGCGCACCTTACCTACCGCGCGAAGAAGCGTAAAATTCTGCATATTGCGTGCGCCAATCTGCAGGATGTCCACGTAATCGGCCACCATTTGAACGTCCTGCGGGGCGATTACTTCTGTGATCAAAGGCAGGCCGGTTTGTTCTTTTGCCTCGGCCATGTACTCCAGCGCTTTGAGGCCCAGCCCTTGAAAACTGTACGGCGATGTGCGCGGTTTGAACGCCCCACCCCTCAAAATGCTGGCGCCCTGCTCCTTCACAAAATGGGCGGTTTCCAGAAGCTGCTCCCGCGATTCCACCGAGCAGGGTCCGGCGATCACCACAAACCCCTTGCCCACTTTGTACCCGTTGACGGGTACCAGCGTCGGCTCCGGATGAAAGTCACGCGAGGTCAATTTGAATGGCCTCAAAATAGGAATGATTTGTTCCACGCCCGGCAGAAGCTCAATTTTTTCTTTGGACACGTGCCGGTCGTCACCCAGCACCCCAATGGTTACCCGCTCTTCTCCCCGCACCACATGCGCTTTAAATCCAAATGCCTGGATCTGCGCAACTACCTCTTCCACCTGAGCCTCAGGGGCTCCTTTTTTCATAACAACAAACATGGCTATTCCTCCGCTACTAAATCGAGTCTGAGTTTCCTGGCTTCACCCAGGTACACATGAATAATTTCGTTTTGTCCGCGTTCTGTATTGACTAAAATGAGAATTCGAATAATTTTGGGCAGTGCCCCGGGGATGGCAACCTCCACAGAGCTAAAAAGCGGTACGCGCGTAAGACCAATTTTTCGGGCGGCCGCCGCCGGAAAAGCCGCATTCAAATCGGGTGTCATGCTAAAGAAAATAGCGGAAATGGCCTCGGTGTCCACCTGATTTTTGTCCAGCATCTCTTGCAGCAACCGTTGCGAATTTTGCAAAATCTCTTCCGGCGAATTTTCGGCAGCGTCAATGGCCCCCCGAATACCCCGTACCACCGTTCGGCCCGCGTCGGCCGTTTGATTAAAAAAGTGCGCGTTCATTTTTTACCTGATTGTAAATGTTGTTTAAAAAATTGTTTCCCACTCTTTTTTGCCGCACAGTGTAACACCTATTTTTACCTCTTTCTTGTCCCCCCTCACGCTCGTCCTCTCTGCCGTCAGGAAGAATGACGTTATGGCACCCGGCGTTTGTTCCAAAACCGCACCAGAGAACGCGTACAAATGCCCGGCATCCCGATTTGAATTTTGAATTCTTTTTGACTTTTTAGTTTTGATTTTTGCATTTGGATCTATTTATTCATTTTTCAGAAAAATGAGATATTACAGCTATTCAAATACACCTAAATAAAAAAAGCCCTCCCCGATTTTTGAGATTGTCTCGAGGAGGGCTTAAATTAAAAAGGGGCGTGCTCTCCCTGCCTACGGAAAGTAATAAAAATAAAAGTTTCCGCTAAAGTTGCTAAAAAAATTTGCAACAGGCAGGTTTTTCATGAAAGCTACTGTCCTTATTTTTTTGATCTGTAAAATTGATACAAATATAATGTATTTGATTTTAAAAAGCAATAGATTTTTTAAAAAATTTTGGAGATGGGAAAAATTTAGGCCGATAACCCCATTAAAAACACTTGACTTTGGCCGTGGGGATAAAGAGAAGATGGTAGACCTCTCACAAGGTTTTGAAAATGCCCGCGAAAAGGTCCGAAAGAAACGGGACTTTTCAATCTGAGAACCAAAGAACAAGTGAACCAGGAAGCAATTTCTTCACCGGGAACTTGTGTTTTTAAGGGAAAAAGCATTTCAAAATCACAGATGTTTCATTTTTTCCAAATTGTAGCGGTTTCCAAGCACAACGATCAAATCGCCAAATTGAAACTTGTAATCCGGGCGGGGCGTTTCAATTTTTTCTCCACCGCCTGGTTTAATGAGAATAACTTCAACACCTAATCGCCCGCGCAGGTTTAAATCTCTCAGTGTGTTGCCTACAAACGAGCCCGGCACGTCAAATTCAGAAAGGAATTGGCCGTCAATGACCTCTACTTCTTTGAATCGCTCGGTTGAGCTGATATACCCCGAAATGGAGCTTACGGTATCGCGTTTGAGAATTTCACGATTGTACATTTCGATGACGTCGCGCTTCGTCACCGTGGCAATGAGTTTCTTCTCCCTAAAATTATTCACCACGGGGAGTTCGTCCACATTTATTTCTCCAAAGGCTTTCATCACGGCATCCAGTGTATCCTCCGGCGTAAAAGCATGCCGTATTGGGGAAAGCAAATCGTACGCTACCAAAATGGGAGCCAACGCATCCGATTCATAAAAAATCCGCCGCATGTCATTGACAGAAATGACACCAAGCAAATGGTCCTTTTTATCCACCACGAAAAAATTGGGGTGCTGGCTGCTCACAACCAAATCCATGAGCCTTTTGAACGATGTGTTCGTTAGCACTTTTTCAAAATCGGGCTTCATGACCTGGGAAACCCGCAGGGAGCGCAGCACATTGATTTCCTGCCCCTGAAATAAGTTCAACCCCCGTCGCGATAATTTGAGCGTGTAAATGGAATCTTTTTTAAGGCGTGTGGTAATTAAGACGCTGATAATGCAGGCCACCATCAGCGGCAAAATAATACGGTAGTCATTGGTCAATTCGAAAATAATCAGAATCGAAGTAATGGGTGCGTGCATGGCGCCGGCAGCCACGGCTCCCATTCCCACCAGGGCGTAGGCACCAGGCGTTGCGGTGATCGCAGGGAAAAGGCTGTGTGAGATCGTGCCCACAAATCCCCCCAAACTGGCTCCCAGAAAAAGAGAAGGGGCAAAAACCCCGCCGGAACCGCCGGAGCCAATTGTAATAGACGTGGCCACAATTTTCAGAACAATGAGCAGAAGCAAAAAATACCAGGTTAACCGGGCTTCGAGTCCCAGACTAATCGTTTCGTACCCCACACCAAAAATGTGGGGAAAGAAAATCCCAATAGCGCCAACCAAAAGTCCACCAAGAATGGATTTAACAAAACCGGGGATCGGGATGGCCTCAAAAAAATCTTCCGTTTTGTACAGAATTTCAATGAATGCCA
>CAZIYL010000097.1:0-8321 GCA_964543425.1 uncultured Deferribacteres bacterium | reverse complement strand
TTTTCAATTTGATTTTATTTGTGATTAGAACCGCTTTTAAAAATGGACCAAAAAGTACGCATTCTCACAAAGAACCAAAATTCTTAGGTTGACGCCAATGGCCGGGCTGGCGGATCGCTCACAATGACACCCTATTCTTGTGCGGTTTTTTTACGTTTTCGGAATCTGGGATAAAAATAAATACTTGAAATCTCGGGTATTTCTATCTAAATTAAGTGCAAACTAAAGATTTGACCCGCACGGTCTGGCAGAGAGAAAAACAAAATATTATGCGTTCACTCTAAAAAAATAGTGTCCACTGATTTTCACTAATTTTCGCAAATTGATTTTTTAGAAGTTAACTGGATTTGCAATTGGCCTAATTTGTGTCATTAGTGCTTTTTAGAGTAAACTCATCATTCAAACTATCTCTATACGCCCCGAGGCTCTGTGGATTATTTTATATTTGAATGGTTACAAAATTTCTATGAACATTTCCGAACGACAATTTATTCAAAAAATTCAAAATGTAACGGCTTCGCTGGCAAAACTGGAAACCCTGGAGGAATTTACTCAATTTCTCGCAGATTCGTTCGTTTCAGAGTTTGGTTTCCATTCCTGCTGGATTGGTTTGTGCGATTACGCCCGAATGGAGATTTTGCCAATAGCGGCTTCCGGACCAATTCAGGAATATCTCTCAGGGACAAAAATCCGATTTGACGATTCGCCTCTGGGCCGGGGAGCCGTCAGCATGGTGGTACGGGAAAAAAGACCCATTTTCCAGAATATTAACGAAAATGTTGAATGGAGTTTCGTTCAAGACGAGCCTCAGAATCCTGGCATTCGTTCAATGGCCGTTTTGCCGCTTGTAACGCAGGCCAAAACGATGGGCGTGGTTTTGCTTTATTCCCGGGAAAAGGATATTTTTGCCGGATTTGAAAAAGAATACCTGAAGATATTTCTTGGACAAATGAGTGTGTTAATTAGCAATTTGCGGCGGATGATTTATTTGGAGAGCAAGGTACAGGAGCAAACTGCGCTGAATCTGGTAACCCAGACATTGAATTCATCTCTGGACAAGAATATTCAAATTATTCTGGATGAAATTCTTCAGGTACTTTCCAAAACCATTCCGATAAATTTCGGGATGATTCACCTCGTTCATTTTGCAAATGATGTCTTTGTTCTGATGAGCCAAAATAACGTTCCGGAGGCCATTCGACAAAGGGTTCAAACCATTCCAAAGGAAAACCGGCTGTTTGCGGAAATTACCAAAAAAAGACGGACGGCATTTTTAAATCGCAATAAAAACCCCAGGCTTTTCACAAAAAACTGGCTGCAGGGGCTGGACACGGATGAGGTCGCGATTATTCCGATTCAATTTCAAAACACGGTTTACGGAATTTTATCGCTTGGTTTTAACTCAATTACAAGTTTTCCGGAATCGCGCAAGAATTTTTTTGAAATGCTGGGTTTCCAAATTGGAATGGGGCTTTCAAACAACGAGAATTTCAGGAGAGCCTCTGAAACTGCCCAGCAATTGAAAACGGCCCGCGAAATTGACACGGCTATTCTAACGTCAAGAAATCTTGAAGAAATTGGCGTTCAAATTACCAAAAGTTTGCAAAAATTAATCCCTGCAAAACGTATTTCATTAATTACCTACAATGCGAAACGAAAGAGTTTTCATTTTATTGCTTCCTCCTGGAAAAGTTCAGAGAAAGACAGGCGGATCAATCGCATTGTATTTAGTCCTGAAGCGTTTGATGCCGTCTTTAAGAAAAAGCGGATTTTCTACAATGTGGCACTCAATCCGGATATCCCGGAGGAGAAATTGGCCTATGACCACGGAATTCGCTCGGAGGTGATTGCCCCGCTCATTGTTCAGGAAAATGTTATCGGAGGTGTCCAATTTGGTTCGGATTGCACCAACGGATTTTCCGAATCGGACATTCAATACATCAGCGAGATGGCCAAGAAGGTTTCCGTGGCACTTTCAAATATTCAATTGTTTGAAGAAACTCAACGGAAGGCAAAAGCTCTCGCCCGGAGAAGCCAGAATTTGGAAAACCTCCTTGTTCTTTCGCGCCAATTGACGTCTACATTTGAAATTAATGATATTTACAAAAATGTTGTTAAACTGACAAAATCCGTTTTTGGGGCGGATGCCGCGACGATTTTACAGATCGATAAAAGCGGGCAATTTGTGATTCGTGCCACCAGTGGTTTTCCTCAAATTCTGGTTAATCATTTTACTTTGAAGAAAAACAATGGATTATCTTCACTTACCTATCGCAAGAAAAGGACAGTACAGATTTACAACCTTCAAAACGAAGATCGTTTTAAAGTTCCTGAAATTGTTTTGCAGAAAGGCTATCTTTCGGCGATGGCTGCGCCAATCGCAATTAAGGGAAATATTTTGGGCATTATGATGATTCATTCGAAAGAAAAACGCCGGTTTACCCGCGAGGAAAGCCAAATGTTCCAGAATATTTGCAATGAATTGGCATTGGCGGTTGAAAATGCGAAAACCATTTTTTCCCTGCAACAAAAAATGGGAAATCTGGGAAACATTCTTGAAATCAGCTCAAAATTTCTGATATCAACCGATTTGAAGAAGATTCTAAATGAATTACTCGAAATTATTTGCGATCGCCTGCACGTAAATGGCTGTGCCATTAGCCTTGTGACTGAAGATGAAAAAAATCTGAAGCTGGTCGCGGAAAAGATTGAAAAACCGCGATTTTCACTTGGTGAAATTGGCTCCTTTCATTCTGTTGATGAATTTGTCTTTACTAAAAAGGCCATTGAGGATCAACGCTTGGTTTATATCGAAAATATTTCAAATTATCCCAATCTGCCGCAATCGATTCGGGAGCTTGGCAAAAGCATCGGCTTGGTTTCAACGCTGGATGTGCCCATGATTCATTCTGAAAGAGTTTTTGGAGTTTTACATGTGAATCAATACGAAACCGCCCGGCGGCTTGAATCGGATGAAATTGAATTTATTCAGACGCTGGCGAATCAGGCGGCCATTGCAATTGTGAATGCAGAGCTTTTGTACAAGGAGCGAATGGCCTACGAGGCGCTTCAAAAAACGCAGGAGCGGCTTATTCAGGCGGAGAAACTCTCAACCATTGGAAAGTTATCCGCTGCTATCGCGCATGAAATTCGGAATCCGTTGGGAGCCATTTTAAATTCAATCGGTGTTCTAAATCGGGATGTGCCATTCGAAGGTGTGCACAGAGAATTGATTGAAATTGTACTTGAAGAAACCGACCGCATTAAGCAAATTATTGACGAATTTTTGATTTTTGCCCGGCCCAGAAAGCCTTCCCTGCAGCGGGTCAATCTGAAAAAAGAAATCCGGAATGAAACGACAATTATCAAGAAAAATTTTGACCTGTTTAAAAATATTCACTTTGAAATTTCCTGCTCTGATGAAATTTTCGTAGATGTGGATCCGCACCAAATTCGGGAAGTCTTTGAGAATGTTTTCATGAATGCCGCGCAAGCAATGGATCACGGTGGAAAAATTTCAATATCCGTTTTACCTGATGATAAAATGCAAGAATTACGGATTATTATTTCGGACAGCGGGAAGGGAATTCAACAAAAAATAATTGACCATGTGTTTGAGCCGTTTTTTTCAACCAAGAACAATGGCACGGGATTGGGATTACCTATCGTGAAACGAATTATGAAAGATCATTCGGGTGAGATTCGCATCGAAAGCGCACCTGGCAGCGGAACACAAGTGATTCTTACGCTGCCCCGGCGCCGGGAAAAGGGGAATTTAAAAACAGCGGCTGTCAATCAGGATTAAGGAACAAGAACAAAAAATGTCGAAAGTCTTAATTATTGAAGATGAAAAAAATCTGCGCCGCAGCCTTGCCATCACGCTTCAGATGGATGGCCACGAAGTTACCGAAGAAGGTTCCGCAGAAAAAGGAATTGATTTTCTGAAAACAAATTCGGTTGATTTGGTGATAACGGATCTCCGTCTTCCCGGAATGGATGGAATTGAGGCATTGCAGCAGGTGAAACTCATGAATCGGGACATTGAAGTAATCGTAATGACGGCTTTTGGAACCATTGAAAATGCCGTAAAAGCAATGCAAATGGGAGCTTTCGATTATGTGTCGAAACCCTTTCACGAAGAAGAATTCCGCGTAAAAGTTCAGCGTGCATTGGAAAAGGCTGATCTCCGGAACAAGGTTCGAAATCTGGAGAAAATAGTTCAACAGCAAATTGGTTTTCAGAATATTATTACAGTGAGCCCCGTAATGAAAAAGATATTGTCCCAAGTCAGAGCGATTGCTCCTACGGACAGTACGATTTTTATTGGCGGTGAAAGCGGCACGGGAAAGGAATTGATTGTTTCGGCCATTCATCAACTCAGTAACCGGAAAGATAAGGCATTTATTCCTGTAAATTGTGGGGCGATTCCCGAAAATTTGCTTGAAAGCGAATTGTTCGGGCATGTGAAGGGCTCCTTTACGGGGGCCATTTTCGACAAAAAGGGACTTATTGAACAAGCGGACGGTGGGACACTTTTTCTCGACGAAATAGGAGAGGCGTCTCCGGGGGTGCAGGTACGATTGCTTCGATTTTTAGAAAATGGTGAAATCAGACGGGTGGGGGGGACAGAGGTTTATCATGCGGACGTTCGGTTGGTCACCGCAACGAATCGCGATTTGGAAGAGGCCGTCAGAAGCGGAAAATTTCGTGAAGATTTGTTCTATCGTATTCATGTGATTCCCCTTTATTTGCCGCCTCTGCGGGAGCGGAAGGAGGATATTCCCGTTTTGGCTCATTACTTCCTAAAAAAATATGCTGAACGTTTTCGCAAGCCGCTAAAGTACATTGAATCGGATGTGTTAAATATTCTCTTGGCTCATCCATGGAAAGGAAATGTCCGCGAATTGGAAAACGTCATGGAATATGCCTGCACATTTGCCATTCCGCCGAAAATCACCGTGGAAAATTTGCCTCGTTCACTTGAAAAGCCAATCTGGCAAAAAATGGGGAAGAATGATGTTGAGAGAGACAATCGTACTCTTGGGGAAATTGAAAAATTTTATATATTGCATATTCTTGAAAAAAATAATTGGTATCAAAAAAAGGCCTGCCAAATTCTGGGGGTCTCAAAAAGTACGCTGTACCGGCGTTTGAAGGAATATGGTGTTTCTTCGCAAAAGCTGAAGACCTAAAAGGTTTCATAATGAACCTCGAAACTATTTCATAATGAATATTCCATAAGATGCGGCAAGAATTATTTCTGCCTTTGAATAAAATAACGTGAGCTAATTGCAATATTATTAATGAATGAATTTGGTTTTTTCCGATCCAAATTTTTGGCACGGGAATTGTCTAAATATAATAACACAAGAAGACTGCTGCACAATTTTGTGGTGGGTCAAAAATAAGCTTCCTTTATTGTGTGGTGTGTGTGGCGTGACGAGGAATAATAAAGGTCGTGTGTGGTGTGGTTAAGCAGCAGTCTTCTTTATTTTTTAAACACTGAGGCTTTGACAGGATTGAAACGAATTTTTGTGGTTGATGGTGACAGTAATTTTCGACGTTCTTTGAGAATCGAGCTGGAAGAAAATGGCTATCAGGTAGATGAAGACAGTTCCTATTTGCAGGCTGAGAAGCGACTCCAAAAAGAGTTATTTGATTTTGTTATTATCGATATTGAGCCGATTTTGCAAGAGGGAATTGAATTAGCGGAGTCTATTTCGCTAACACATCCCGAAACCATTGTCATTTTTATGTCGTCGTACAATTATTCGGAATTTTATTCAGATGCTTTTTTAATCGGACAGAATCCGTTTTTTGTAAAGCCTTTTGATGTTTTTGAATTGATAAAAATATTGAAATCGCTTGGTGTGGTGGAAGAATAAAATTTTCCATTGCCGGTTGCATTCGGTTTAAGCCGGGTAAAGATACAAGCAATTGAACAATAAAAGTTTCCCCTAACCCAACCAACCCAATAAGCCAGGGCAGATTTATTCGCCCTGGCTTTTTGGCTTTTGGCGATGACTGCACGACCGCGGAGTCTATTCCCCCCTATTTTTGTGATAGCCCATTCTCTCTGCTGTTTATCAAATTCAAGAGGCAAAATCGGGTTCATAATTTGAGCAAAAAAACACGAATCTTCTGGCAATGTCACCAATATTTTGCTTGTATTTTTTCGATGGATTTAGTATATTTGCAATCGATTGCTAAGATTAAAAATACTATTTGTGGTAATGTACGTTTTCAGAAGAGGTGTAAAATGGATGTTTTGATTTTTGATTCAAAGGTAGATATGGGGGCAAAGGCTGCTGAAAAGGGCGCCTCTTTCATTCGTGAGGCTATCAGGCAAAAGGGTGAAGCAAATATTATTCTGGCCACAGGCGCATCTCAATTTGAAATGCTTTTTTCTTTAATCAAAGAGGGTGTGGACTGGCCAAAGGTTATGGCCTTTCATCTGGATGAGTACATTGGACTGCCGATTTCGCATCCGGCTTCTTTCAGAAAGTATTTGAAGGAACGTTTTGCAGACAAAGTGCCGATTAAAAAATTCTATTATGTGAATGGGGAAGAAGATCCAGAAGAAGAATGCAAGCGTTTAGGAAGAATTATTCAGGCGCACCCAATTGATGTTGCGTTTGTGGGAATCGGAGAAAACGGGCATCTGGCATTTAATGATCCTCCGGCGGATTTTGAAACGGAGGAGCCCTACATTGTGGTAAATTTGGATGAAGATTGTCGCCGTCAGCAATTGGGCGAAGGTTGGTTTTCCTCTCTCAATGAGGTTCCGAAGCAGGCAATAAGCATGTCAATTGGCCAGATTATGAAATCACAGGCCATTATTTGTACCGTTCCCGATTTGCGGAAGGCTCAGGCCGTTCAAAAGACTTTGGAGGAACCAGTCACCAATAATGTTCCCGCCACCATTTTGCGCAATCATCCTCGGGCATTTCTTTATTTGGACAAAGATTCGGCATCGCTTTTGAAAGAATAGTTTTGCATTTTTCCGTATCACAAGATTTAAAACGGGCTTGCCTCATCCGATAAAAAAACCGCAGTTTGTAGGTAAAAGAAGTGTCTCGGTTCAGCAGGAAATGAAATTTTTATCGCAATAATTAAGGTTCCAGAGCCCTCCAAAAACCAAAACGTCGAAAAAACACTTGCACGGTTATTCGGGTCAATCCGGCAGTGGCCGGTGATTTTCTCCTCCAGGGAATCGAAGGAAGAGTCTCTCTGTTCTTTTGGGTGTTCATGGTTAGCGATAGCTGTTTCTTATTAAAACTTTTTTGAAATTTATTTAGATTCTTTCGCCCGCAAATCCACACCCTGAGACTCGAAACTATGGCCACTTTTAGTAAAATGAAAAAAGCGTGTAAATTTTTTCTTGTGTTTTATTCCTTGAATTGCTATATTTTAGCGATTATAGGAGCTTCTTTCCAGGCTCTTTCCAATAAAAATACGGTGATATTATAGCCATTTTTAAAAGGAAATGGGTGGCTGGGCAAATATGAAAACATTGGAGCGCCATTTACACCGAACACGCAAGGACGGACAACGAGCGATGGAGAAAATAAACGAATTGCTATCAGAGAGTTGCCACTTATATGCCACCGGAGCAAATATTCACAAAATTGACTAATTTGTAAGTAATTAATAATAAAGAAGATGCCCCTGTAGCTCAGGTGGATAGAGCAGCGGTTTCCTAAACCGCGTGTCGGGTGTTCGAGTCACCCCAGGGGCACGAATTTTGGAGATGTTTTTTACAGTATGTAAAATGCCATAACTTATTGTTATTATTAATGAATCGCTTTCCCTAAACAGATTAAAATAGCATTGTCATAGGGGTTGATAACCAAAAGAAAAGAGAAAAAATTTAGGAAAATATTGCAGGAATTGTGACAAAAAATGGGAAGAAAGTTGGACAGTATTTATCAATTTTGAGAGTTTGTAACAAATTAATAATTAATAAGATATAATTAGAATATTATTGATGTAGTAACAAATTAATTAAAAAATTTGGGCAATAATTTGGACAGTTATTAAACAAATAGAGAATTCTGCCCGAATCCACCCCAAATCAAGCACAGAATAATTAGCAATAAACTAAAATATAGCCACTTTTTGGACGCACGGTGCCCGGAGAGTGGCTTTTTTATTTTTGGGGATGGGACGGAATTTTGGTGCAAAAAAGCGGCTGTGGAGTTGGAGTCCGGTTAAGGCATCGGGAAATGGCATCCAGGCAGGGGTGGGGGAAAAGAGCGAAAAAGCGCTGGCGGAGGATGTCCAAAAGAGGCAGCGAAAAGCCCGTCCAGAAATAGCGTCCA
>CAZIYL010000096.1:0-8376 GCA_964543425.1 uncultured Deferribacteres bacterium | reverse complement strand
AATGTTTCAATAATATCATCTTTGTGATGGCCGTAAGCGATTTTATTGCATCCCAATTTCGCGGCCATTTTGTAAATTTCGTGACGCCGCATGCGCGAGCACAAAAAACAGGGATTTTTTCGGTTGAAATCGCTGTGCACCAGGGGCCCGATATCCGTTTTAATGACGGTCAAGTCCCGGTTTCTTTCTTTGAAAAAACGTTGGAGTTTCTGACTAATTCGCTCACCGTTTTCCTGAAATCCAAGATCAACATGAACAGGAACAAGGGTAAAATCATTAGTTGTGGTAATTAAGGGCGTGGAAAGCAGCTCAAATAGAGCAAGGCTATCCCGGCCGCCGGAAATGCCAATTAGAACACAATCCCCTTCGGAAATGAGTTGGAAATTCCGAATGCCCGCCTCTAATATTTTGCGAAGCCTTTGATGAAGTCTCGTCACGATATCGAATACTTGTTTGAAATTTTGAGTTCACTTTAATAACCACGAATAACACAGATTACGCCAATTTAATTCCAATAAAATCCATTCGTGAAAATTGTAAAATGAGCAGCCAAGGCCTTTATATCCCGCATGGTTCAAAAACGATTACCACAAAAGCACCAAAACACGAAGAATATTGTAATTAGGAGGTTTGCCGGTTTTTGTCTTTTGTCAGTAAATGAATTTTTCGGTTTAGAATCAACTCATTTTAAAATAAGAAAATAAAATTTGAGTGTACTCCAATAACCACGAATGACACAAATTATGCGGATTACAATCCGGTTCACTTCTGAAAAATAAATTCGTACAACTTACTGTAAATTAGCGGGTAATATCTTTTTAGAGTGAACTCAAATCTGCCAACCGAGCTAATTAAATTTAGCCTGCGTTTGTTCAAAAATCAACCTAAATATTCCAATTACGGTACGCGTTTAATTTGTTAAGCTGGATTTTCCCTCTTCGGGTTGCTTCAGCTCCGCTCAACAGCCGATGGATTGCTCAGAAGGGCCATTGTTTCATGCAAATCAGGGAATCTTTGCGGCCTTCTGTAGGGTTAGAAAATAGGTGGACTGGCAAAACCGGAAATTACAATAATGTTGACAAATATTTAAAAATTTATTATTTTAAAGTTTGTCTGTTAATTTAAAAAAATCGTGCGCCGAAAAGACTCAAAATTGCTAAAGAGATAAAATAGCAATGTACAGGGCTGCTGTTTGGAGATAATGTGGGAAATAAAAATAAAACCCCGCGTTGCGAATTTTGAAAAGCCAAATAAGGGGAAAGCTCTTCATCTATGTGATATTTTTGGCACACATTTGTTAAAAACGAATCAATATGAAAAGAGGGAGTGTTGTAATTTTGCAGATAAAAAAAGGAAATATTCTTTGGGCGGATGACGAAATTGAATTGCTTCGTCCGCATATTCTTTTTTTGGAAGAGAAGGGTTACAACGTAACCCCTGTCACAAATGCCGACGATGCCATTTCTCTTGTCAAAGAGCATCCCTTTGATTTGCTTCTTCTGGATGAAATGATGTCCGGGAAGGACGGCCTTTCGGCGTTAGCGGAAATCAAGGAAATCAATCCGTCTTTGCCCGTGGTTATGATTACAAAGAACGAAGAAGAAAGCCTCATGGAGGAGGCTATCGGCAGCAAAATAGACGATTATCTTACAAAGCCCGTGAATCCGAGCCAAATTCTCTCAACGTGCAAAAAGTTTGTTGAAAGCCGAAAAATTGAAGGTAATCGCCTTACGCGGGATTACCCGCTTCAATTTAATGAACTGACCCGAGCCATCATGGAAGCCTCCACCTGGCAGGATTGGGTGGCTATTTACACGCGGATCGTTGATTTGGAATTGGAAATGGATCACTATCCGGATCTGGGGCTACGGAGTATGCTGGAGGATCAAAAGAAAAGTGCAAATATGGAATTTGGACGGTTTGTGGAAAAGCACTATCTGGAGTGGATCAAGGAAAGCGACGATGCCCCCAATCTCTCGGTGGATGTGATCGCCGAAAATGTTGCTCCCTTGCTGGCAAATGACAAGAAAGTAGCATTTGTGGTTATCGATAATATGCGCCTGGATCAATGGCTCAGCATCCAGCCGTTTCTGTTTCCTTATTTTAATATTAAGCGAAAATTCTATTTTGCCATTTTGCCCACAGCCACGCCGTTTGCCAGAAACGCTATTTTTAGCGGCCTTTTCCCGTTGGAAATTGAGCAGAAGTATCCCGAACTCTGGAGCAAGGGCGCCGACGATGATTCCAGTCGGAATCGCTACGAGCGACAATTATTGGATTTTCAACTTCAGGAAATGGGATTTAATTTAAAGCCGGAGCCGAAATACATTAAGATTCTCGATCTTTCGGAAGGCAAAAATCTGGAGCGAAATATTCGAACCTATATTCAAACGAAACTTCTGTCGATCGTTGTGAACTTTGTAGATATTTTCTCACACAATCGTAGCACGTCGGAAATTCTTAAAGAAATTGTTCCGGATGAAGCTGCGTTTCGCTCGCTCACGCGTTCCTGGTTTGAGCATTCGTACCTTTTCCGCGTGTTGCGGCACTTGGGCGAAGAGGGCTTCACCATTATCATGACTTCCGATCACGGAAGCGTTCGCGCAATGCGGGGAGGCAAGGTAATCGGTGATCGGGAGACATCGACCAATCTCCGGTACAAATTCGGCAAAAATCTGAAATGTGATAATAAGTACGCCTTTTACATCAAGGATCCCCGGGAATTCAAGCTTCCGATGCGGGGAATCAATATCAATTATATTATTGCCAAAGAAGATTATTATTTTGTTTATCCGACAAATTACCATAAATATTTGAATTATTACAGAGATAGCTTTCAACATGGCGGCATATCAATGGAAGAAATGATTCTTCCCGTGTTACGATTGGATTCAAAATAGGAAGTAAAAGTGGAATTTAAATTTGAAATAGTCACCCATTCTTCGGAAGAAACGTTTAAATTGGGTAAGCAATTTTCAAGGTATCTTAAACCCGGAGCGGTGCTTGCTTTTTGGGGCGATCTGGGGGCGGGAAAAACCGTTATGATAAAGGGAATTTGTAAGGGGCTCGGAATCGAGGCCGAAGATGTGACCAGTCCGTCTTTTACAGTAATGAATATGTACAATACTAAAATCCCGGTGTTTCATTTTGATTTTTACAAAATTCAATCGTACGAAGATGTATCCGGTTTTGGGATTGAAGAATATTTTTACAGCCAGGGCATTAGTCTGATTGAGTGGGCGGATCGAATCGAATCGTATCTTCCGGAAGGCAGAATCCCCATTATTATCCGCCGGCTAAAACCCGAGCATCGGAAAAGTGAAAATGATCGTTATATTTCCATTGGGAATTTGACGCCTTCGGTACTGACGGCACTGAAAAGAAAGCGATAGTGCGTGAAAATAGTTGCAATCGACACTGCCACTGAAACCGGTTCGGTAGCCTTTCTGGAAGATACCTGTTTGCAGGCCGAATATCGCATTCGCCGGAAACGCATCCAATCCCGAAAATTAACGCCCGTTATTCAGATGCTTTTATCTGACCTGGAGTGGGATTTCTCCGATCTTTCGGGTGTGGCTGTTTCGATTGGTCCTGGTTCCTTTACCGGACTTCGGATCGGTTTAAGCGTGGCCAAAGGCATTGCATTTGCACGGGATCTTCCGCTTACCTCGGTCATCAGCCTGGATGCTCTGGCATTGTCCTACGCGGAAAACCCGATGCTGGTTTGCCCGATGATTCGGTTTCGCAAGCAGGACTATTATCTGGCCATGTACAAATGGGACGGATCGAAAATGGAGCGCGTGAGCGAGTACAACGTGCTGCATCTTAAGGAACTGAATGAATTTTTGGTGGATGGTGCGGCTCTCGTTGGCGATTTTTCACAAGAAGAAATCGACCGACTGAAAGAATTCGTCAAAAAAGATGTTCATTTGGCGTATTCTCTCCATCGCCAATCCTCTGCTTTTCGGGTGGGGCTCCTGGGACAGGAGAATTTCAGGCAGGGGAAAATGGATGCGATTGACAGCGTTGAGCCGTTCTATTTGAAGGATTTTCCAGTCAAGAAGTAGTCTGTTCGGAGGCTTTGCAAATTATGAAAAGAATCTTGCAAAATATTCTTTTGAAATTCGGCAAAGGGAAATAGGGGGAAGCTCCAATGGCTGTACGGTTGAACCATCAGACTCAACCCACGTTCCCGGAGAGTTTTCGACGCGTGTTTGCGCTGCCAACCGATGAGGAAATGCTGGTGCGGCGCATGTTATCCGAAGACCTCGAAGCCGTAACGGAATTGGAAGCTCTCTGTTTTAAAGATGCCTGGACGGAAAAACATTTTCGGCATGAAGTGCAAAATAGCCGTGTGTCTGTTCCCATGGTTGCAGAAATCAGGGGGGAGATTGTGGGGTACATTATTCCCTGGTTCATCGAGGATGAAATTCATATTGCAAACATCGCGGTTTCACCGCTTTATCGAAGGCACCGGATAGGAGAATATTTACTCAATACGATTTTGGAAGAAGGCGAAAAACAGGGCAGTGTTTTTGTTTATCTTGAAGTGCGTGTTTCGAATGCGGCTGCCATTCAACTGTACAAAAAGCTTGGTTTTGTCACTGCCGGAATCCTGGCAAAATATTATCAGGACGGGGAAGATGCCCTTCTGATGGAAAAATATCTGGGGTAAAAAAGAATTGGTTCTGCTTCATTTGCACGATAGGACAAAATTGGATTATTCCCTGAACATGTGTGAAAAAATGCAGAGCACGCATAAAAAGGACTATTGAACCCTTTCCGAAGTAAACCTCCGGGTTGAACGAAAAAAATGGAGATGCCTGAATGGCGTGGTTTAAGCGAAAAGAAAAGGGCGTTCTGACAACCGAAAAAAAAATATTACCGGATGGTCTCTGGATTAAATGTGAACGGTGCGGGGAAGTTCTCTATCGTCAGGAACTGGAACGAAACATGTGGGTTTGCCACAAGTGCAATTTTCACTTTCGGGTCCAGAGCAGCCAGTACATCCGTTTTTGGTTGGATGAAGGCTCTTTTGAAGAATTTGATGCCAAAATCAAATCGGTGGATCCTCTGAAATTCAAAGGGAAAAAGCGCTATTCCGATCAGCTCCGCGATGCCATTAAAAAAACTCACATAAATGAGGCGATCCGCACCGGCTACGGGAAAATTGACGGCAAACCGGTCGTCGTGGCAATAATGGACTTTTCATTTATCGGTGGAAGCATGGGTTCCGTTGTCGGCGAAAAAGTGACTCGGGCAATCGAAAAAGCCATGGAAAAAGATATTTCGCTCATTGTTATTTCCTCTTCCGGTGGGGCGCGAATGATGGAAGGAGCGATTTCGCTTATGCAAATGGCGAAGACCTCCGCGGCGTTGGCCAGATTTTCGGATCGGGGGGGATTGTACATTTCGGTGCTTACAAACCCGACAACCGGGGGAACCACTGCCAGTTACGCCATGTTGGGCGATGTAAATATTGCCGAGCCGGGCGCGCTGATCGGGTTTGCCGGTCCAAGGGTGATTAAAGAAACCATTGGACAGGATTTGCCGGAAGGATTCCAGCGCTCGGAATTTGTGCTGGAACACGGTTTTTTGGACATGATTGTCAATCGACAGGAAATGAAAAAAGTGCTGTCACAATTAATTGATTTTTTTGAGGGAAAACAGGCGGCTCAGGCATCATGATATCCGGCAAAATACGAATTTTGATTTCAAACGACGACGGTATTTATTCGCCCGGTATTTACGCCCTTTACAAAGAATTGAAAAAAATCGGGGATGTTTTTGTGGTGGCTCCCGACAGCGAAAAGAGCGCTGTGGGCCACGCCATTACATTATCGAATCCATTACGTGTTTTTCCCTTCAAACGGAACGGGAAATTTTTTGGCCACGCTGTTACCGGTACACCCGCCGATTGTGTAAAGATTGCGCACTGGGCCATTCTGGGCGGCCAGAAAATCGATTTGCTGGTTTCGGGAATTAACCACGGTTCAAACACCGGAATTAATGTGATTTACTCCGGTACGGCTTCCGCAGCAACAGAAGGAACAATTCTTGGAATCCCTTCGTTTGCGATCTCAGTGGCCACTTATGATCCGGTCGATTTTACATTTACCGCACGCTTCGCTCGAAGATTGGCACGGGTGCTTTTAAAAAAGGGACTGCCGCCGGAAACATTCCTGAACGTAAATGTGCCGCCGGTAGCGGAATCCGAGATAAAAGGCGTGAAAATCACGCGGCAGGGGAAGGCGGTGTTTGCCGAAGAATTTGATCGTCGTGAAGACCCCACCGGGCGAACGTACTACTGGCTAACCGGCAAAAAGGTACATCTGGAACGCGAAGGAGACGACACCGACGATCAGGCAATTCTTAAAAATAAAATTTCGATTACACCGATTCATTACGACATGACCAATTACACCTTTCTGGAAGAATTGCGAACCTGGAAAATTTCTGTATGAAAAGGAACCAATGGACGAAAATACTTCAAAAGAATGGATTTTAGTTCTGGATTTTGGTTCGCAATACACCCAATTGATTGCGCGCCGGATCCGGGAATTTGATGTTTACTCTGAAATAAAACCCTACCATTATTCGGCTGAAAAAATAAAAGAAAATCTTCCCGCAGGGATTATCCTTTCCGGGGGGCCTGCGTCTGTTTATGACGAAGGTGCTCCGCTGCCGGATCCGGACATCTTCAACCTTGGTGTACCTGTGCTGGGTATTTGTTACGGGTTACAGGTGATTGCCTACATGATAGGCGGGGAAGTGGATCGTGCGCGCCGCCGGGAGTACGGCCGGGCTGCGCTCAATATTTTTTCAGACGAAGATTTGTTTCGGGGACTCGATACGCCTGCTCAGGTCTGGATGAGCCACGGAGACCGCCTGACCCAGGTTCCCCCGGGATTTGAAATGATTGCCGCCACGGAAAATTCGCCGATTGCCGCCGTCCGGCAGCCAGAGAAAAAGTTTTTTGGAATTCAATTCCACCCGGAAGTTGTTCACACACCGCAGGGAAAGGAAGTTTTTCGGAATTTTCTTTTCAATGTTTGCGGCTGCAAGAGTACCTGGTCCCCGAAATCCTTTCTGAAAACAACCATTCAGGATATTCGCAAAACCGTCGGTTCCGGCCGCGTGATTTGCGGTGTCAGCGGCGGCGTCGACTCTACGGTTGTGGCAGAATTATTGCACCGTTCTATTGGGGATCAATTAACGGCTATTTTTATCGACAACGGACTGCTGCGAAAAGGGGAAGCGGAGTGGGTGCAAAATTTTTTCCGCAGTCAGTTACAGATTGACTTACACGTTGTGGATGGGGCGCGTAAGTTTTTAAATCGCCTCAAAGGGGTGGTGGATCCCGAGAAAAAGCGAAAAATCATCGGGGAAGTTTTTATTCGGATTTTTGAAGCCGAGGCGAAAAAAATGGGTACGGTTAAATTTTTAGCGCAGGGAACACTTTACCCGGATGTTATTGAGAGCACGTCCACGGCGGGGCCGTCGGCCACCATTAAATCGCACCACAATGTTGGGGGATTGCCGGAAGATATGCCATTCAAATTAATTGAACCGTTGCGGGAATTATTTAAGGATGAAGTGCGGAAAATAGGAGCTCTTCTTGGAATTCCGGATGAAGTTTTGAAGCGGCATCCATTTCCGGGCCCGGGGTTGGCAGTGCGGATTATTGGTGAAATTACTGAAGGACGATTGAATGTTTTACGCGAAGCTGACGAAATATTTATTAGTGAATTACGCAAATCAGGCTGGTATGATAACGTCTGGCAGGCTCTGGCCGTTTTACTGCCGGTAAAGTCTGTTGGAGTGATGGGCGATGAGCGCACCTACGGAAATGTAGTAGCCTTGCGAGCTGTTACCAGTCAGGATGGTATGACAGCCGATTGGGCGCAATTGCCGTATGATTTGCTGGGACGGGCGTCCAATCGGATTATTAATCGAATTACAAGCGTCAATCGCGTGGTTTATGATATCAGTTCCAAACCGCCCGGCACGATCGAGTGGGAGTAAAAACAGCATTTGCACATAATCTTTTAATGAAAGGATTTTTATGTGTGGAATTGTTGGCTATATTGGTACAGAACCGGTTATTCCAATTCTAATTGATGGTTTAAAGCGTCTGGAATATCGCGGTTACGATTCGGCAGGGATAGCAGTTGTTAATGACCGCCGCATTTTTGTGGAAAAGCAATTGGGGAAAATCTCGAATCTGGAGGCTGCGCTAAAAGATATTTCAATTGATTCTACCATGGGCATTGGTCATACGCGCTGGGCCACGCACGGAGCGCCAAGCGTAGCCAACGCCCATCCTCACACCGATTGCACGGGAAGCATTGCCGTGATTCACAATGGAATTATTGA
>CAZIYL010000095.1:0-8423 GCA_964543425.1 uncultured Deferribacteres bacterium | reverse complement strand
AACGATCAGTATATTGGCTAATCGAACAAATCTAACACTTTAATATATTAAACCTGCCCGTTTTAAACAAGGACTTTTTCGCCGGTTATCAAGCAAGGGATTTGGCCAAATTAGCGATATCTATTTTTTCGGATTTCCCCTCGCTGTCGATGCGTTCAACCGCCACAGGGATTCCTCTCTTTTCGCCCAGTTTCACAAATTGATTCGCTGTTTGAAGCAAATCCATCGGATTGACGCCCCCTTCTGGAGGAAACACGCCCATTCGGTGGTCAATCGATCCGCGGGCCAAAATAAATTGCGCCATTTTATGGCCTCAAAAGAAGAATTCTTACAAAAAGAATCCACCAAACGTTTAATTATTTATTCCACGATTAGACTTTCCAAAAGTTTCAACTGATCCGGTTCCCCAACCTCTTATTTTTGGTTCTTCAAAGAAATGCGTACCTTTTATTCAGTTGATAGCGGGGCGGTTTGTTATTCCTTATCTCACCAATCCCCCTATCGCAAAAACGCCGAAGGCGTTTCACAATTGCAGCAGCAGATTATCCGCCGCTACTCACACAACCCCGAACGGGGTTGAACAGTCCCTTACCCCATCTGTTTTTTTGAACCCTTTCAGGGTTCAATTGATTGTTTTAAACATTCCTTCTACAAAGGTAGAATCAATGGATGTTCCCCATTTGAAAACCGGGGCTTCAACCCGAGTTCCTTCTTTACTGAGGGTAAAGCCCCGTTCATATACACGATTATTTTTAAATCCGTCGCCCGAAGACGGTTTCTGTTTAAGCGAATCAAAACGGTACGGGGAAAACCTATGCGCCTTTTTTCACCACATCCCGCCCGATTACCAACCGCTGGATTTCGTTTGTGCCTTCGTAAATCTGGGTAATTTTGGCATCCCTGAAATATTTTTCCACCGGGTAATCTTTCATATAGCCATAACCACCGAATAATTGTACAGCTTCGGTTGCTACATACATGGCCGTATCAGAGGCAAACAATTTGGCCATCGCCGATTCGCGGGAGACGTCTTTTTGACCTCCGGCATCCACCGTTTTCGCAACGCCGTAAACCAGTCCGCGAGAGGCTTCCACCCGGGTAGCCATATCGGCGATTTTAAATTGAATGCCTTCAAATGAGGAAATGGGCATTCCGAATTGGTGCCGCTCTTTTGTGTACTGGACGGCCACTTCGAGAGCTCCCTGAGCGATGCCCAGCGCCTGCGCGGCAACACCCGGCCGGGTTCGATCAAATGTATCCATTGCAATTCGAAAACCACGTCCTTCTTTTCCAAGCAAATTTTTGGCCGGAATCCGGCAGTCTTCAAAAATTACTTCGCTTGTGGCCGAAGCCCGGATCCCCAATTTGTCCTCTTTTTTCCCAAAAGTCAGACCGGGGGTTCCATCCTCTACCAGAAAGGCAGAAATCCCCCGCATGCCGCGGGTGGGATCGGTACT
The DNA here is from genome assembly GCA_964543425.1 of uncultured Deferribacteres bacterium. GTDB lineage: Bacteria > Zhuqueibacterota > JdFR-76 > JdFR-76 > BMS3Abin05 > BMS3Abin05. The sequence goes on along the minus strand of CAZIYL010000095.1, from coordinate 6,966 downwards.
GGCAAAAACCGTGTACAAACCGGCAACACTGCCGTTTGTAATAAAATGTTTGGTACCATTTAAAACGTAGGAATCCCCATCCTTAACGGCCCGGGTTTTGACCGCCCCTGCATCCGACCCGGCACCCGGTTCTGTCAGGCAATAGGCCGCCAAATATTTTCCTTCGGCCAATTCCGGTAGGTATTTCTTTTTCTGCTCATCAGTTCCTGCCAAAATAATGGGGTAGGTTCCGAGAGCGGTTGCAGCAAGCGCAAGAGAAATACCGCCGCACGCACGGGAAAGTTCTTCAACTATAATAACCAGATCCATAATCCCGCCGCCGAACCCACCGTATTCTTCCGGAATGAACGAACCAAAAAGGCCAAGTTCCTTAAAGACATCCACGATATCCCATGGGAATTTCCCCTCACGGTCATACTCTGCAGCCACAGGCCGAATTTTTTCTTCGGCGACCTTGTGCGCAAGTTCTTTTAACATAAGTTGTTGTTCCGTTAAAAAGTAGTCCATAAATTTCCTCCGTGCTTACTGTTCTATTTTACTTAACGCATCTCTTGCTGCCCGCTGTTCTGCCTGTTTTTTGTTCTTCCCTTGCCCCACACCCCAGGTTTCTTCTTTTACATGAACGGAAATCCGAAAGGATTTGTCGTGCTCGGGACCGGTTTCTTCTTCAACAAAATACTTTGGTACCCCGAATCCATGAGCTTGTGTATATTCCAGTAACTGACTCTTAAAATTCCGGTTCAAATAATGATGCAAAATATCATCTAAATCGATTAAAATAAGAGAATCGATGACATGCTTAATGGCTTCGTAGCCGCCATCCAAATAGACCGCTCCAAAAACCGCCTCCATCGCATCCGAGATAATCGAACTTCGATCCCGCCCCCCTGATTTTTCTTCGCCGATCCCCAGGTAAAGGTAATCGCCCAGGTGAATTTTCCGTGCCACCCGGGTAAGAATTTTCCGGCTAACAACAAGAGATTTGATTTCCGTCAGGCGTCCCTCGGGTTGCGCCGGATATTTTTTGTAAAGAAACTCTGTTACGATCAGGCCTAAAATAGCATCCCCTAAAAACTCGAGCCGTTCATTCGTGTGGGCATGAGATTGATGGTTCATACCCACAAACGAGCGATGCTTCAGGGCCAAAATCAGCAAATCAGGGTTTTTAAATTGATAATGCAGGGATAGGTAGAGAGGCGCAAACTTTTTTCCATCTTCGAGGTAATTATTTTCCTTGCGCCCCTTTTTGCCCAACAAACCAAATTTCGGAATCCACTTTTTCATCAAGAATCACGTATCCAATCGGATGCCGGGAAAGCCCCAAAATGACTCAGGAGCCCCGGGCGGACGCCTGGCTTACTCATCGTAGCGTTTCACCGCCAAAGTCACATTGTGCCCCCCAAATCCAAAAGAATTGCTAATGGCCGTGCGAACATCTCTTTTAACAGCCTTGTTTGGGGTGTAATTTAAATCACATTCGGGGTCGGGATGTTCGTAATTGATTGTCGGCGGAACAATTCCGTTCCGAATAGTAAGAATACTTGCGATAAATTCCACCGCGCCGGCAGCACCCAGCATATGCCCGATCATTGATTTGTTGGAACTAATTGCAATCTTGTAGGCATAATCGCCAAAAACCTTTTTAATCGCTTTTGTTTCCATCCGGTCGTTGTGAGGAGTAGACGTGCCGTGTGCGTTAATGTAATTAATCTCCTCCGGCTTCAGGCCGGCTTCTTGAATGGCAAAAGCCATTGCTTGGGTCGCGCCAGCGGCTTCCGGATCGGGGGCGGTGATGTGGTAGGCATCGGCCGTCATTCCTGCGCCGACAATTTCCGCATAAATTTTTGCACCGCGGGCTTTTGCGTGCTCCAATTCTTCCAGAATAACAATCGCCCCCCCTTCGCCCATGACAAACCCTGTTCGGGTGGCATCGAAGGGACGGCTTGCTTTTTGAGGATTTTCGTTTTCCTCAGAAATAGCGTGCATCGCATTAAACCCGGCAACTCCCATGTGTGTTAAGGGTGCTTCACTGCCTCCTGAAATAATAACGTCGGACTCACCGTATTTAATATTGCGATATGCCAAACCAATGGCGTGAGCTGCCGTGGCACACGCCGATGTCGGCGAGTAATTGATACCCTTCACACCGTAGATCATTGAAATGTAACCGGGGGAAATATTTGAAATCATCATTGGAATCAGAAAAGGGCTGACGCGTTTCGGACCTGATTCAACCAATTTACGCACTTCATCTTCAAATTTTTTAAACCCACCAATCCCGGATCCCACAATGGCACCCACTCGAAAAGGATCCTCTTTCTCAATTTCGAGACCGGAGTGTTCAACGGCTTCCTTGGCTGCGGCAACGGCATACTGGGTAAATGCATCCATGCGCCTCGCCAACTTGCGATCAACGTATTGATTAGGATCAAAGTTTTTTACTTCGGCAGCAAATTTGGTTGCATAATCGCTCGTATCAAATTTAGTTAAATAATCCACCCCACTGACACCTTCTACAAGGGATTTCCAAAAATCATCTACGGTTAATCCGATGGGAGTTATGGCGCCCATGCCAGTAACCACAACTCTTTTACTCATAATAGGTCCTTTCGTCCGGTTCCAATTTCTTAATTACATTAACAAAATAATTTGGGGACAGATTCCGTTTGTCCGCCCCCGCGGATGGAAACTCATAAACGGGGAAAACCTGCCCTTGAAATAGGAATCTACTTAAAAGGCAGGTTTCTCCTTTTTTGGCCAATAGAATCGAAACATTACCTGTGAAAAAGGTTTTTCGACAATATGCATTTGTAGAAAAAAAGTTTATTCTTTTTCCGCCAATTTCTGATGCAAATATTCGATTGCCTTAGCGACCGTCGTCATTTTTTCGGCATCTTCATCAGGAATTTCAATCCCAAACTCTTCTTCAAAGGCCATCACGAGTTCCACGGTATCCAGTGAGTCAGCGCCCAGATCTTCAATAAAATGAGCATCTTCTGTTACCTGACCTGGATCCACACCCAGTTGATCCACAATAATTTCTTTTACCCGATCGTCAACTGCCATGCGTTCTTTACCTCCATTTTTGGTTCATAATTCTAATGCTCCCTGCATTTTGAGGAACATTTCTGCAATCTACAGCTATTAATTGATAGTGTCAGAGTTCAATATACGGATTTTCCACCTAATTTTTGAAAGCCCCCAATCGCAGCCGTTCCATAGCGAAATGGGAAAAGCGTGCATCCCCCCGGCGGAAAAATCACGGCGCGATTGGTCACATTCTCATTCCGCCGTCAATCTGAATAATTTGACCGGTCATGTAATCGGCATCATCAGAACAGAGAAATGCCACCACGCCGGCCACGTCTTCGGGTTTTCCCGAGCGTTGAAGCGGAATCCATTGTAACATAAGCTTTTTTGCATCTTCGGGAATAGATTCGGTCATATCCGTTTCAATAAAACCGGGAGCCACAGCATTGACGGTAATTTTCCATGCAGCCAATTCCTTGGCCGCTGCCTTCGTCATGCCAAGTATTCCGGCTTTGGAGGCAGCGTAGTTGACTTGACCGGCATTTCCCATCATTCCGACTACCGAACTCATATTAATGATTTTTCCCGAGCGCTGCCGCATCATCGGACGAGCCGCAGCCTTCAAACAATTAAACGAGCCCTTTAAATTAACGGCCATCACGGAATCCCAATCCTGCTCTTTCAGACGAATCAGAAGGTTGTCCTTTGTGATTCCGGCATTATTGATCAGAATGTCGATTTTCCCAAATCTTTCAATCGTTTCCGAAACAATGCGCTTGGCATCATCCACAGAGGAAACATCCGCCTGAATTTGAAGGACTTCTCCACCGGCGGACTCTATTTGCTTTGCCACTTCTTCCAATTTTCCCAGGCTCGAACGCGTCACAATGGCAAGTTTTGCTCCCTCTCCGGCTGCACGAAGCGCAATGGCGCGTCCAATTCCACGGGACGCCCCGGTAACAACAATCACCTTGTTTGTGAGTCTTTTCATAGGATTTCTCATCTTTTTAGACGAAAACTTTCTCCAATTCCTGCGCCGTTCCAATCGGCGCACAGGGAACACTCCGATCAATTCGTTTACTCAGACCGGTTAACACACGCCCGGAACCTACCTCAAAAAATTGGGTAACCCCTTTCGAGATCATCTCCCTCACGCTTTCAACCCAGCGCACCGGATGGGTTAATTGGTGCACCAAATTCGTTCTGATTTCCTCCGGATCGGTTGTAGCCAGCGCCGTCACATTGGGCACGATCGGAATTTCCGGCTTTCGAAAATCAGCCGCCCTTAGCGCATTTTCCAATTCCTCTACGGCACTTTCCATGAGAGGCGAATGAAAGGCTCCGCTCACAACCAATTCCACCACCCGTCTGGCGCCCTTTTCCCGAGCCATTTCCATTGCCCGATGCACCCCTTCAACCGAGCCGGAAATCACAATTTGCCCGGGGGAATTAAAATTCGCAGGAACCACAACGCCCTCAGATGACGCGGTTTTACAGATTTCCTCAACAAGAGCCTCGGACAAACCGATAACGGCCGCCATGGCTCCCGGTTGCTTTTCGCCTGCGTTCTGCATGAGTTCCCCACGCAATTTAACCAGAGGCAGCGCCTCTTCAAACGAGAGCGCACCTGCCGACACCACGGCTGAATACTCCCCTAAACTGTGCCCGGCAACCATTTCAGGACGAATTCCCTTTTCCTCCAAAAGAACATCAAGAATAATGCTGTGCACAAAAAGTGCCGGTTGCGTTATATAGGTTTGTTTCAGGGCGTCTTCAGGACCTTCAAAAGAGACCTTTTTCAGATCGAATCCCAGCACAGTGTTTGCAAAATCATAGTATTTTCTTGCCAGCCTGTGAAATTTATAGAAATCCGCCCCCATTCCAACCTGCTGCGATCCCTGCCCAGGAAAAACAAATCCTATCATCAGTGCTGCAAATTCCTTCCCTTTAACTGCTGCTCGAGTTTTAGGCGCTCCTGTTTTGCCTGGCGAATCTCCGAGAGAGCCTTCATATACGGCTTGTCAGGTTTCAACTGTACGGCTTTCTGGTACAATTTTTCCGCGTCATCTAACCGTCCCTGAACCTCGTAGGCCAGACCCAAATCGTAAAACGCCTCGGGCTTATCCGGAAACGTTTTCACAGCTTGTTCCCAAAGTTTTGTTGCCTCTGGCCACAAATTATTTTGCGCCATTTTTTTACCGGCATCGATTGGCCCCGGCCCGCCCAAAATAACGCGCTTAAGTGTAACCCTGTGAGGCGCAATATCCATCACAAATTCATTGACAATCGAGTTGGTCAAATCCATTAGGATGGAATCGCGCGATTTCAGAGTACCGTGTCCATCCCGAACCTTGGAACTCGTGTAATTCCGGCTATAGGTTTTTGCCGTTAAAATCGCTCCGGTTGCCACATCAATTACGCGAAACGTAACCGTTACCGTTCCTCTGCGAATTTTATAGTAATGCGTTACGAACTGCTCACGGGTGACCTTTTTCTTGTGCTTTTTCCCGAAAATATCTTTCGTGTAAACAAAATTCCCCTTGGAGTCTTTCTCGTATTTTCCTGTCCACACGTTCTCTTTTACACGCTCTTTGCCTTTGTCATCTTCAACCGAATAGGCCGTCACTTCTCCTGTGATAAGCCCGTCCACACCGAGCAGTTTTCCGACCTGTTTGGCCTGATCCGGATTAACAATACCCGCCATCGAAAGCTGGTATTCCCGCATCACGTCCTGCAATTTCTCGCGTTCCAGCACATCAAAATAATTGGAATTTAGCAATTTTGAATTCAAGATACTGACGGCTAATTTTCCGGATTCTCCCGGGCCGCTAAATTCCGTTACAGCCACCCGATGAATGCCTTTTAAATCGACTCTGGCGGGTTTCATTACCTGAACAGGAACTCTTGTTGGCCCGCAGGCAAATCCAACAAAAATACTGGCGATTACTGCTGCAACAATCTTAAATCTGGCAAAAGATTTCATGGTTTCATCCTGTTGTTTGTAATTTCCTGGCATTGCTGAATATTCCCCGGGCATAAAACGAAATCAGGCTTTTCCCCATAAAAAATGAAAGCGATGCTTTTTGATTTTTATCTTTTCTGGATCAAAAACCGAAGCGTCTAAAATCAGATACGGAAAAGCACCGCACTCCAGGTAAAACCAGCGCCAAAAGCAACCCCCAGAATCACACTTCCAGGTTTGATTCGGCCGCTTCTGCGGGCTTCATTTAGTGCAATTGGAATTGACGCTGCCGAGGTATTGCCGTATTTGTCCAGATTGACATACACCTTTTCATCGGGAATGTTCAACCGCTTCGCAATTGCCTGAATAATACGAAGATTTGCCTGGTGTGGAATGAAAAGGTCCAAATCCTCACCTGTAAATCCGGCTTCTTTTAAAACACGGCCGGCCGCCTCTCCCATTAAGGTAACGGCATGACGGAAAACTTCCCTGCCTTCCATTTTGATGTAATAGGCTGAGGTATCATCCTTTGCCTGAGCCGGCGGCAACAACGACCCGCCACCCGGCATGTTCAAAAGATGCCAAAGCCTTCCATCACTTTTAATGTAAGAGCCGATAATTCCTTTTTCACCATCCGAAGGCTGAACAACGGCAGCTCCTGCACCATCACCAAAAAGGACACACGTTGCCCGATCCGTCCAATCGGTAATTTTGCTCAGCAGTTCGGCTCCTATCACCAAAATATTTTTATACTTTCCGGAGGCAATCATGCCTTCTGCAAGCGTCAATCCGTACAAAAAGCCCGAGCAAGCAGCGCTGATATCCATGGCTGCCGCATTGACTGCGCCAATTTTTTCCTGAAGAAAACAAGCAGCAGAGGGGAAATACATATCCGGCGTAACCGTTCCGAAAAGGATTAAATCCAGGTCTTCCGGTGCCAGATTTGCTTCTTTTAAGGCTTCTTTTGCAGCGCG
>CAZIYL010000094.1:0-8525 GCA_964543425.1 uncultured Deferribacteres bacterium | reverse complement strand
CCCGGTCGGTTGGGGTAAATTCCACCGTCGTAATGAATGGATTCAAACTCCTTTTTGCGGTCGGCTAAAACAAGCTTTTTTTGTTCAATTTCAGATGGCGGAATGGCTTGATTTTTCGCATTTTCCCGCGCCTTTTGCAGAAAATTAATCAGGTCGTGGATAGGCTGGCTTCCCCCGCTAATGAGAATCCCTGAAAGCAAAATATCCACCCAGGGCGCTACTTCTCCGTGGGTAAAACCTATCATCTCCAAAATCCGCAAATTCCCCTTCCAGCAAAAAATCACGCCCAGAACAATTCCGACACTCTGCAAAATAAGCCGTTTCTGAAGTTTGAGTTTTTTCTCCAATTCCGGCAATTTTTCTTGTGCAAAACCACTCAATCGATAGGCAAGATTAGTATTCCCCCTGAAAAGTCCTGTGGTTTCAAGTGAGATGGCTACAAATTCCAGAACCCGCTCCAGCAATGTGGCCGGAGCCAGAAATTTTAGAATAACGGCCAGAAGGTGGTCTAATGACGGCATATAACACTTCTTTCGATTGGAATTAGGTCATTGGTGAATTTGTGGCATTTTTAATTAAAGAGTCCAGTCTAAAAAGGATATCTCCCACGAATTTAACGAATTATCACGAATTGATTTTATTGATGTTAAAAGAATTATATCCCGTATAATTTGTGCAATTAGTGGTTTTTAGAGTGCACTCAACAAATGAATCTGAAATACACGGAAGTTTCCGTAGTCTGAAAAAATGATGCCTCGGTTTCACTCTACTTGGCAAAGCATTGAGAAAAAATCAAAGTAAAAAGGCACAAACAGTTGTGCCCTTTTGCAAAGATAAATTCTGCTCCCGATAATCCGAAATTTAGAATAAAAACAAAAAATCAAATCCGCCGGAGGTGAACAAGAATTGTATTCCCCGCCCCTTGAGGCGTTCAATGCCTTTGATAATACCCCACTGCTTGCGGCGGGGCAGTTTCATTTTATTGAAGCGGCTTCTTCAACTCTTCTTTCAGCAATTTCCCCGGTTTGAAATGTGTTTTTCTGCGGGGCGGTACGTAAACAATTTCACCCGTCTTGGGGTTTCGTGCTTTTGGTTTGGCCTTTGTTGTCTTCACTTCAAACACACCGAAATCTCGAATTTCAATACGTACTTCGGGATTTGCTTCTGCCATAATCTGGCGGAGTGTTGTGAAAAGAGTCGAAACAATTTTTTCAGTCAAAGGAAGTTTTTCTTCCACCTCTTTGGCTACCCGTTTGGCAATATCCCGTTTCGTAACCGTTTTCTTCATAAACCCTACCTCCTTGTTTAGATTTCAATAATTTATCTAAAAATAAAAATTTAATTCCTAAAATGCAAGAGAAAATTTTTCGGAATTTCAATAAATTTGCTCTTGACCTCAGATAGAGATATCTGCGGCTGCAAATTTCACAAAAAAAGGTAAATGGTTTTATTTTGAACCCAGGCAAAATTGGACAACGGTTCAATCAAAAGAATATAACCCATGTAAAATAAATAGGATAGTCTTGAGCACGGCGCTGAGCACAAAATCTATTTCTCCGATTTTTCCATAAGCGAATAAATGGTTGGAATAAACACCAGCGTCAGAATAGTGGCCATGATGAGACCACCGATGACCGTTATTGCCATTGGCGAGCGTACCTCAGAGCCTTCACCCAGGCCAAGTGCCAGAGGCAGAAGCCCCAGAACTGTTGTTGTTGCGGTCATTAGAATTGGGCGCAGACGCACTTTCCCGCCCTCCACAATGGCCTCGATTTTGGGCATTTTTTCAACCCGCCTCAAGTGATTAATGTAATCCACTAGCACGATGGCATTGTTTACAACAATTCCCGCCAACATGATGACGCCGATTAGGACAACCACGCTAATCGTTTCCCGGAAAATAAAAAGCGTGAAAAAAACACCGACCAATCCGAAGGGAATCGTGAACATGATTACAAAGGGGTGCAAAAGCGATTCAAACTGAGAAGCCATTACCAAATAGACCAGGAAAATCGCCAGAAAAATAGCGAATTTCATGCTTTCGAAAGAGACCGACATTTCCGCATTTTGGCCGCCAATTCTGATGCGCGTTTCCGGCGGAAGCTTGATCCTGGAGATTACATTTTGGAGCTCACGGGCTGCGCTTCCGAGGTCTCTTCCCTCAACGTTGGCAGAAATTACAGCTACACGTTCCTGATCGATGCGTCGAATCTCGCTCGGTCCCCGTTCAATCGAAATATTTGCCACCGAAAACAGCGGGACGGGAACAGCGCTCCCCGGGTTAACAACGATTCGCTTAAGCGCTTCAACGGTACGTCGATCCTGTTTTTTTGCCCGCACACGGATATCGATTTTGCGGTCTCGCCTGTTTAATTGCGTCGCCACATCTCCCTGAATTTCATTTCGGATGAGAGAAGCAATTGAGCCAATATCTGTCCCGAGCTGGGTTACACGATTCCGATTGAACTGAATTTGAATTTCCGGATTGCCGCCTTCCATGGTCGATTTCACATCCACCAGCCCCGGAATTCCTCTCATTTTAGACGAAATGTGTTTGCTCAAAGCATCCAGCACATCCAGATTGTACCCCTGAACCTCTACCTCAATTGGTGTCTTAAAACTAAAGTAGCTGGGACGCGAAAATTCGACCGCCACTCCCGGAATGGTTTCCCACTTCCGCCGCAAGTCCCCCATGACCTGCGTTTCCTTTTCTTTCAAAATGCCGGGTTTTAATTTTACCAAAAGCTGACCCAGATTTTCCTGTTCTTCCGAAGCGGACACACCGGTTTGCGTAATCGAACCGGCGACCGCGTATATTCGCAAAATCCGGTGATCATTGGAGCCCATCGCCACCAGGGTTTGAATGGTTCTATCCGTTTCTTCGATGGGTGTTCCCACGGGAAGTTTCACATCCACAATGAATTCTCCCTGACTCATTTCAGGGATCAACTCCGTTCCCAAATCCAAATAGGCCAGATACGACAATCCAAAAAGAGCCAGTGCAATCACGACGGTTTGTGTTCGGTGCGTCAGCGCCCACCGGATGGTTGGCGGGTACACACGAACCGTCCAATTGTAAAATTTGTCGAAAACCCACTGGAACGGCCAGAGCAAAATCAGCAGACCTTTACCAATCCAGATAGCCGCCCATTTCACTCCCCTGAGAATTTTCACAAAAACCATCTCTACCGCCTGGGACATTTTGTTTGATTTTTCGGGAGGAAGGGGCGGTACCGGGTTTTGGCCGGAAGCCTTCCCGCCCAGCGCCGAAAGCATTGGAATCAGTGTAATGGCCACTAACAAAGACATTAGCAGCGAATACGCGACCGTGAGTGCTTCGTCCGTAAAAAGCTGCCCGGCGATTCCCTTCACGAAAATAATGGGCACAAACACAAAAATAGTAGTGAGTGTTGACGCGACAACCGCCATTCCCACCTCCGAGGTGCCTTTGTTGGCCGCATCCACCAGCGAGAGTCCCTTTTTCCGGTAGCGATCAATGGATTCCAGAACCACAATGGCGCTGTCAACCATCATTCCTACGCCGAGAGCCAGCCCTCCGAGAGACATCACATTGAGCGACACCTTTGAGAGATACATCAGAAAAAATGTCGAAATAATTGAAATTGGAATAGCCAGACTGATAATAAGCGTGCTCCGAAGATTTCTCAGAAAAAAGAAAAGAATGATCATGGCCAGGAGTCCGCCGATAATCGCCGAGGAAAGCACATCGTTAACGGAATTGCGAATAAATTGCGACTGATCCGCCACAATGGTTAGATGGGTGTTTTTGCTAACAGCTTGAATATTTTTTTGAATGACTGCCAGTTTTTTCTTGACCCGATCGGCCACGGCCACCGTATTGGTACCGGCTTCCTTGTAAATAGCGATTTCCACACTTTCGTGACCATTGACCCGCGTGATGACTTTTCGATCCTTGTAGCTTTTGTAAGCTCGCCCGATATCCCCCAGGCGCACCACTGCATTCCCGCGCCGCACAACAACCACATCGTTAATCTCATCGGCGGTTACAAATTGATTTAGTGTGCGAACAATGTACTGGGTGTCACCTTCGTCAAGCGTCCCACCGGTTAAATTAATATTTTCCTGATTCAAGCGGCTGGTAACAAGCGTAATCGGGATTTTCAGTGCGGCCATTTTAGCCTCATTCACATCCACGTGGATTTCTTCCTCCAACCCTCCGCTAACCTGTGCGGCAGCCACACCGTCCAGACTTTCCAGTTCTTGTTTGATTTTTTCTTCTGCCAGCAGACGCAAGGTAATCAGATTTTGGTCTCCGTACAGGGCGACCCGCAAAATGGGCTCCAATGCAGGATCGTAGCGCAGGAGAATAGGTTGCGTGGCATCCTTCGGCAATCGGACACGATCCAATTTTTCCCGCACATTGAGGGAAGCAAAATCCATGTTTGTGTCCCAATTGAATTCGACCACTACATCCGACACGCCGGAGCGGGAAATAGAACTCACCTGCATGACGCCATTCACCACACCAACCGCTTCTTCAATCGGTTTCGAGATGAGGTTTTCCACTTCGGCAGGGGCAGTTCCCGCGTATTCCGTACGAATGGTCAACGTCGGGTAGGTAATATTTGGCAGAAGATCAATGCTCAGTCGATTGAAGGCAATCCAACCGAAAATAATAGTCGCCAGGAAAATCATTGTAATGGTCACGCGTCGGTGAATTGAAAATTCAACAAGTTTCATTGAACGATATGTCCTTTTTTTAAATCTTTTGCGAAAATAACCATCTTTTAGATTGATTTAATTCAGCAAATAATTTCAAATATCTCTGTGGCACTCTGGGCTTCTCTGTGAAACTCTGTGTAACCAGAAAAAAAATAGTAACGCAGAGAACCTCAAAGAGGAAAAAAGTGAATCACTGAGAAAAAGCATTTTAAAATAAATTTCTGAATCCGGGAAATTTGGCTACACTTTTTTTCGTTTCCATTTTCCTCTCGAAAAAAAGTACATCATCAACACGCCCTGGATCGTATACGCACTGGCAATGGCCAGCCAGATGCCATTCGTTCCCAGGCCCAATAATTTGGGCAGCAATAATGCCAGAGGAATTTGCACGGCGAAAATTCCGGCAGTAATCACAATCATCGGTGTCGTGGTATCGCCGGCGCCGCTCTGTGCCATTCCCATAATCAGACCAACCGCCAGAAACGGATACGCAAGCGTCGTTATTCGCAAATATTCTCCGCCAATCCGAAGCACATTCGGATCGGAATTGAAAATGCGAATCACTTCTTTTGGAAAAGCGAAGAATAGAATTCCCATGGGAATGACAAACAACAAATAATATCCCGCGGTGTACCGGGCGCTCTTTTCGGCCCGTTTAGGCCTATTGGATCCCAAATTCAGGCCGACCAGCGTGGCAGCGGCGGAACCAAGCGCCCAACCGGGCAGCATGATGATCATTAAAACACGCAGCCCAACACCGTAAGCCGCCACGGCAAGGGTTCCGTAAATGGCAACAATTCTCATAATGAACAGATCCCCCAGACTCCTCACACCTCCCTGCACGGAACCGGGAATGGCAATTTTAATAATCCGCCAGATAATATTCGGATTCAACCGAAATTCTCTCAAGTGAATCTGAATGAAAGAGATTCCGCGAAACAAAATCCACAGCCCGATGAGCATCCCGATTCCCTGTCCGGTGACGGTGGAAATTGCCGCTCCGCGAACACCCAATTTTGGGGCGGGGCCCAGGCCGAAAATCAGAATGGGGTCCAGCACAATATTCAGTACGGTCGCAAATGCCCAGACTTTCATCGGCGTCAGGGCGTCTCCGATTCCCCGCAGAATGGAACTAATCAGAAAAAAAATAATGAGTGCAAACGAACCCAAAAAAACAATTTTCAAATAAGGCGTCCCCAGACGGACAACTTCCGGGGAGCCTCCCAACGCTTTGAGTGCCGGAGCTGCGAAAAACAATCCGAGAACCGCAAGCAAAACCGATAAGACCACCCCGAGAATCAGCGATTGGTACACCACGATCTTTGTTTGACCCATCTCCCCGGCGCCAAAAAACCGCGACACCATTGCCCGGGTTCCCATGGAAATGCCGGCCAGAAACGTCCAGACCACAGACATTAAAATGCCGCTCATGGCCACAGCGCCGATGGCATCCGGCCCCAGCCGACCCACAAAAATCATGTCCACAATATTGAACAGATTTTGCAACAGATTGCCAAGCACCATCGGCCAGGCTAAAATCCAGATACTTTTTGGAATACTGCCTTCCGTGAGAGTGTATTTCTGCCGCGAACGATCGTTCATCTAATCGGGCACAATTTTCTTCTGGATTTCTGAATATTTTTCACAACCATCTTCTTTTTTATTCCAATCCTAATCTCAATCTAATTATTTTTCCTCACACTTTTCGGAAAAGATTTCGCAGCGAGATACTGAAATCATCCATGACCTGATAAATAGCCGGAAGGACAATCAACGTAAGCGCTGTGGAAATGGTTAATCCCCCGAAAATGGCCAATCCCACAGGCGCCCACATACCGGCGCGCCCTTCGGTGGGGCCAAAAATGGAGGGGAAGAAAATAGGCAAAATCAGCGGAAGCAATCCCAGATCCGTGGTGGCTGCCGTCATTAAAATAGGCCGAAGCCGATCTCGCCCGCCTTTCAAAATCGCTTCCCGCCTTGTCAGCCCCTTTTGCCGCATGTGGTTGATGTGATCCACCAGAATAATCCCGTTGTTCACCACGAGCCCGAACACGATAATCACACCGAGCATTCCCACTTCGCTTAAATTGGTGTTGGTCAGCCAGAAGAAAAGCAAAATTCCAATAATGGCAAACGGCACGGAAAACATAATCACAAAGGGGTGAATCAGCGATTCAAACAGGGACGCCATGACCATTAAAATAAGAACAGCCGAAAACCACAAAACGAATTTGGATTCCGATTCCGACTGCCGCCATCGGCGGTAATTTCTGCCAAATTCCCAACTGTACCCCGGGGGAAATTTCATCACGGAAAGCGCTTCCGTAATATCGCGACCCGCTGTAAACAAACCCCGCCGATCCAGATTGGCGTACACCGCAATAATGTGCTTCCGCTTCTCTCGAACCAGTTGCTGGGGACCTTTTGTCACGTTGAATTTTGCAACTGTGTAAAGCGGCACGAGGGTTTGTTTTTCGCTTCCGACGGCGAGATTTTTCAATTTTTCCAGATTAGCCCGATCTTCCTCGCGCAGTTGAATTTGAATGTCAATTTCCCGATCCCTTGCCTTGTACTTCGTGCTTGCCCGGCTGGTAAGCGCCGAAAAAATGGTTCGGGCCACACGCTGAGAGGACAATCCGTACTGGTTCGACCGCGTCCGATCTACGGAAACCCGAACTTCCTCCTCTCCTGTTTCCAGACTGGTCTCCACATCTTTCACGCCGGAAATTTGCGCAATCTGGTTCCGCACTTCTTCCGCAATCATTGAAAGCACATTTAGGTCGTCCCCCTTCAACGTGACGCTAATTCCCATTTCCCCGCCGGACATGCCGTGCATTCGTCGAATCCGATAGGCGATACCCGGCAGATGCGGCATAGATTTTTTAATTTTCTGAAGAGCCTGCATCGTCGTCAGGTGGCTCTCTTCCGGATCCTTCAAAAAGAAGGTCAAGCGCCCCCTTCCACCTTGGTTGGAACGACCTTTTCCAAAATCCGTGGAAATCGCCTTGATTCCGAAGGCATCCCGCCCGCTCAGAAATTTTTTCTCGATCCCGTCAAACAAGTCGCGAATTTCTTCCATCTGGTAACTGGGCGGAATATCCACACGAAAATCAATTTGTCGTGAGGGTGTGGGGGGCATAAATTCACGGTCTATTTTGGTGTACAAAAACAAACTCATTCCAAGAACAACCAAAGCCGAACCAATCGTCAGCCAGGGGCGGGTCAGGGTCCAGTTCATCAGTGACTGGTACTTTTCTGTCAGCCAGACAATTTCTTTGGATTTCGGTTTTTCCTTTCCCGTAAAGATGAGCGAAGCCAGCAGGGGAACAAATGTGACGGCAATCAGAAGCGAGGAAAAAAGAATCACACAAATCACCAGTCCGAATTCAAACATGAATCGCCCCATGTCCCCTGACGACATCACCACGCGGGGAAGAAAGACGATCATCGTCGTCAACGTAGCGGCAATTACGGCTGTTCCCACTTCCTGACTGCCGACAATGGCGGCACGTTTGGCATCCAGCCCTTCCTCCTGTTTGTGGCGGAAAATATTTTCCAAAACCACAATTGAGGGATCCACCACCATCCCGATGGCGTAAATCATGGCCATCATCGAAAGCAAATTCAGTGTAATCCCGGATTTAATGGGACTGAGCCGGGAGAGGTACATGATCAAAAATGTGAACAAAATGGAGATTGGAATGGCCAGCGAAATAATAAGCGTGCTTCTCCACTTACGGAGAAAAGCAAACAGAACCAGAATAGCCAGAATGGCCCCGAAAATTCCCGCCCACTTGAGAGAATTAATGCTTTTCAGGATT
>CAZIYL010000093.1:0-8547 GCA_964543425.1 uncultured Deferribacteres bacterium | reverse complement strand
GATCGTCCGTATGATTTTGTTTTGTTGCGACACGTTCCGACTAACACACATTTATTCGATTATTACGTCAAAGATGCGTTCCCAAATTTCGATAGATTGCCAACCTTCAAATATGCGACACCACACAATATTCAGCGCAAGACGCCCCAAACGGCTTCCTGCAATGCGTGCCACGGAAATAAGAAGCTTTTCTTGACAAAAGAAGATGTTCCGCCTAATGAATTGAAAGCAAACAGATCCGTGATTGTTCAAGAAAGTGAAATTCCGCCCAAGCGATAGGCGGAAAATCGAATGGCAGGCCAGTATTTTGGCCCAGATTCAAGCGGTTCAAACTAAAAAAGGAGGATGGGTATATGAAGAAGAATTGGCGTTGGTTGCTGAGTGCCACAATGGTTGCAACCTTGATTGTGTTTTCGGGATGTGCAACAACCGGACACAAGACCGTTACGAAAGGCCCGATAACGGCCAAACAATTAGTCGTTGCAGCAAAGGCTGTGGTTCCGGAAGTCACGGTTACCCAAGCCAAGACAAATATCGACAAGGGAACGTACAAAGTGATTCTGGACGTGCGGGAGCCCAAAGAGTTTCGTAAAGGGCACATTCCGGGCGCCATCAATATTCCGCGAGGCCTACTGGAATTCAAGGTTACTGCGAAGATTCCGGACAAGGCCACGCCCATTTTGGTGTATTGCAAAACCGGCGGGCGCGGGGCGCTTTCCGGCCGTGCCCTGATGAAAATGGGTTACAAGAATATCACCAACATGGACGGCGGATGGATGGCCTGGGAAAAGGCCGGATATCCGGTAGAATAAAATCACAAAAACTCATTAAATCCCCGGCACACCTAAACGCGCCGGGGATTTTTTTTGTCGCCTTCTCATTACGCCCCGGATAAAAGAATTGACTTTTTCATATCCCTTTTTTATATTGAAGTATTAAGAAGCAGCCAGTTCCCTTTTGTCCGATCCACCCGGAAACGGATTTAGGCTGTCTGATCGCTGCTCCCATCTTCCACATTTTTTGCAAAAATTGCAGCGTACGATTCAATATCCCGTACACATCTGAAACCCGCAGGGATGAAACAAAATCATTAGTTTTGAGAATTTTCCGAATGGCTCGCAAAAAAAAATCAAAGAAAAACACCTCTCCGCTTCAATTGGTGGGAGAACAATTTTTGGCAGAAGCCATCGACCGATCAGGGGCGTCGTATGTTCTTTCCGTTCCCGGTCTCCCCGGCCGCGACATGATGGATTACCTTATCCAAAAAACCAAGTTGGGGGAAAAACATTTGCTGCAGTGGAGTGTGAACAGTCGAACCGCCATCGATACAGCCGCCGGGATGGTCCTTTCCGGATGGTGGGTGGCCGTGGTGCTGCGCGGGTCGGATTTTGCCGCAACTCTGGACATGCTGCAAACGCTTAGTCTTGTTCGAACGCAAGGGGCTCTGGTGGTTATTGTCGGAGATGATCCGGCGGCGTGGGTATCTTACAACAATGTGGATTCCCGCCAGCTTGCCGCCGCGTCCAATTTGCCTGTACTGGAACTGGAGCAGGCACGGGACAGTTTTCCACTCATTCGAAAAGCCTTTGAATGGTCGGAATCCTTTGAACTTCCGATTGTCCTCCGCTACACCTCGGCCTTAAATCTGCAGGAAGATGAATTTTGGCAGGACGAGCTTGAAATCGTACGCCATCCTCGAAAATCCCGTACCCATTTTCACAGTCCGGTTCTTTCTCTTCCGGAAAATGTACTGGAAAATCAAACCCTCTGGCATAAGCGTTTGCAAAATGTAAAAGATGCCGTGGAATTGGAGCATCTCGCCAAAAAATTCGGACAGGGGAAAAAGGGAATTATTACCAGCGGTTATTTATTCTCAAAAGTTCTTGAAGTTACCTCGGGGAAATTGGACCCCTATTTTTCTTTGCTTTCAATTTCTTCGGTTTACCCCATTCCCGAAACGGCTATCGGGGAATTCCTCCAATCGGTAGATGAAATTATGGTCTTGGAGGAAGGTGAACCGTTGGTTGAACGACAGGTTCTTGAATGCACAAGAACTCGGAATTGGAAGGGGCGTTTCTTTGGAAAAACAAATCAGAAAGTCCCCGGCCAGGGAGAAATCTTCAAATGGGAAATTGAAGAATTGCTAACAAGCTGGGAGCCTGAATTTGAAACGGAGGAATTTTTCTTTCCCTACCAGGAGCAGCAAAACCAGCTCTCAAAAGAAGGATTTTGCGAAAGCTGCCCCTTTCCCGAGGTTCTCAAGGTTTTCCAAAACGCCCTTGCACTCACATTGGACAATCAAAAGCCGCTTGTTGTTGCCGACTCCGGATGCATTTTAAAAGCTGTTTTGGAATTCCCTGAATTTGTTAGCGTTACCCTTTCCTCAGGCTCTGCCATTGGCGTTGCAGCCGGAATGGCAGCGGCTCAAAAAGGGAAAACCGTTATTGCGATTACAGGGGACACCAGTTTCTACCACTCAGGGATCCAGCATCTGATTAATGCAACATTTAATCGGTACAACG
Organism: uncultured Deferribacteres bacterium; assembly: GCA_964543425.1. Lineage (GTDB taxonomy): Bacteria > Zhuqueibacterota > JdFR-76 > JdFR-76 > BMS3Abin05 > BMS3Abin05. The sequence goes on along the minus strand of CAZIYL010000093.1, from coordinate 6,025 downwards.
TGTTTGTACTGGTAATGGACAATTCGGTTTCTGCGCAGACGGGATTTCAACCGAATCCCGGCTCGGGCAAGGACATCAAGGGGGAAAAAATAAAAAAAATCGAAAAAGATGATCTCTTATTCGCCGCAAAAGCGGATTATTTTCGTATCGTGAACCCGGATGATTCCGATGCACTGCAAACAGCCTTCCAGGAGGGACTTTCAGCAGCAGGTGTGCGTGTGGTTGTCGTTAAGCAGCCGTGCGACTTATTTGAATCCTGAGGAAGTCAAATGGGATCAAAAAAAATGTTTTTGCTTGTGAGCCATTCTCCCGAGGAGTTAAAAGAGCTTCAAGCCGATTTGACCCAGGTGGGCTACGAAGTCTTAAGAGCATCTGACACTTCCGGTGTTCTTCGCATGGTTGAATTACATGCTCCCGATCTGATTGTCTCACAATTACAGCTCGCATCCGATAATGCCATTGATCTTTGCTGGTACATTCGCAACATCTCCAAACGCCCTCTCACCCCATTTGTCATCCTGTCCAAAACAATTGATAAGGAAATTGAATTAAACGCCTACCGAACGGGCGTGGATATTTTTCTCACCGCTCCGATTTCTTTTCATACCTTTCTCATTCGCATTGAGGCGCTTCTGATCCGCATCAAAAACATTCGCCGGCATTTTTCAAAAAACTCCAATAGCCTTTACGGCGTGCTGAACAGCATTCACTTGGTCGATTTGATCCAGCTTTTTCATATAAATCAGAAAACAGGGGCATTGTGGCTAACCCGAAAATTTCAAAGGGGTCTCTTATTTTTTAGACGGGGAAATCTTATTTTTGCAAAATTAGACACTCTGGATGGCTCAAAAGCCGTTTTCGAAATGGCTAACTGGCAGGAAGGATTTTTCAATTTTGAAGATCAAACCGAAGAGCCCGGTGAAAATGTGACCCTTTCCACAATGAAATTAATTCTGAAAATCAGCACAGGCGAGGACGAAAATATTGCCGATTCGTTAAATTCCCTGCAATCCGCCAAGAAAAACGCTGCAAATGGCCATTCCTTCTAAATTCTGACTTACTGACGAACACGTGCTCCAATAAAATGCCTCAGCCCGCAATTCCTTAATCTCGTTTGGTTGATTTGGTACTTTCGGCCAGGAATGCGCTAATCTGCAAAAAATCGCGGCGGCCTCTTTGTGTTTTAGTACTTTCTAGCAAAAGTCTATGAATAACGCAGGTTAGATATTATCCCCTTATTTTTACCGCATTCCTGCCGATAAAATTATATGGAAACCGATTTAAATGGAACACTAAATGTTACGACTTAAACACGTAAATAAATTCTATTCCGCCGGACTTTTTCCAAAGAAAATTCCGGCGATACAGGATTTAAATTTGGAGATTAGGAAGGGTGAGGTTTTCGCTTTTCTAGGGCCAAACGGAGCCGGAAAAACAACAACAATCAAGCTGATCTTGAATATTATTTTCCCGGATTCCGGCGAAATTACCATCAACGGAATTTCACACAGGGATAAAAATTCGCGCAGAAAAATCGGCTACCTGCCGGATCAGCCCTATTTTTACGACTATTTGACCGCAAGAGAATATCTTGCATTCACCGCGCAGCTTTACAATTTGCCTCACTCGGATACGAAACATCGAATTCCAGAATTGTTGAACCTGGTTGGACTTGAGGGAAAAGAGGGACTCCAACTGCGCAAATTCTCCCGCGGGATGCTGCAGCGATTAGGCCTGGCGCAGGCACTCATCCACGATCCGGAACTGCTCATTCTGGATGAGCCCATGACAGGACTCGACCCGGTGGGACGAAAGCAATTTCGGGATATTATTTTGTCGCTGAAAGAAAAGGGGAAAACCATCTTTTTCAGCTCGCACATTTTGTCTGACGCCGAAATCATCAGTGATCGCATTGGAATTCTGAATAAGGGACAACTTGTTCGGCAGGCATTTTTGTCAGAGCTGCTTGACATTAAGGTTGATTCCGTGGAAATCACCTGCCGCTGGAAGGAATCGATTCCCAAGATGCAAATGAACGCCTCCTGGATCAAAATGAATCACGATCATCAGAGCGTGCTGCTCACAAAAGACGAAGCGACGGCCGCAGAAGCCATTCAGTGGATTCTCAAAAACAGGGGACAAATTGTGTCCGTCACGCCTCACCGAAGAGGTTTGGAAGACATTTTTATGGAGGAATTGAAAAAATGAGAGCAATCTGGGTAATTGCAAAAAACACCTTTCAGGAAACCATTCGCGACCGGGTGATGTACAATATTTTGTTTTTTGCCGTTTTCATCATTGCCATCTCTCTCGTTATCAGCAGTTGGTCTCTGAGCCAGCAAGTGAAATTAGTCAAAGATTTCGGGCTGGCTGCCATGTCTATTTTTGGTCTTCTGATCGCCATTTTTGTAGGCATCCGATTGCTTTACCAGGATATGGAGCGAAAAACCATCTACATGCTCGTTTCAAAACCCATTCGTCGCTGGCAAATTATCGTGGGAAAATATGCGGGTTTAGCACTAACGGTTCTCGTGAATCTTGTTGTAATGACCCTCAGTTTGTACATTGTTGACTTTTTAATCGAACATCAACTGGATTGGGGATTACTGGCAGGGATTCTGTTAATTTACTTCGAAATTTTGTTGGTAATTGCCTGGGCATTTCTTTTTTCATCCTTCACGTCACCGATGTTAAGCGCGGTTTTGACCGTACTGATCTACATCGCAGGACACTTGAGTCCGGCTTTAAAGCTTTTTACACAGCTTCATCCGAAAAACGCTTCCAACAAATTACTACTCCTTTTATACGCCATTTTACCGAATCTCGAAAACTTCAATATCAAAACCGCCGTTGTGGAACATCTAAGCCTGCCCAATTTGACCATTCCCAGCGCGCTCTTGTACGGAATTGCCTACACCGGGATTTTACTGCTTCTGACATCCATTATTTTGGAAAAGCGGAATTTCAAATGATGCAAAAATTTTACAGATTCGCGGGCTTATTCCTCATCCTGATTTTTTTGGGAGAAGTGGTTCACACAAGCCAGCGCCGGTTAGATGTGTACCGAACACCTGGAAAAGCCCTTCAGGACATGATGTACCTTCCCGATGGACATGTGCTGCGTTGGGCTTCGCTGGGCTTTTCAAGTGCTCTGGCCGACTATTTGTGGATTAAGAGCGTGCTTTATTTCGGGAGACACACGGTGGATGAAGATAATCCGTTTTACGAAATTATCAAGAAAAAATACGGCCTTTCCGAAAACGATGGTTCCGTCGTTCTGCCCGATTCCGAATCAGTCGGGAAAGCCCCCTCTGCCTCCGGAGCATTTGATTTAAGCAAAGACCCAAAATTGCGGACCATTTTCTTCGATTTTAAAAGCCGGGGAATGGCACCGTTCATTTACCCCCTGCTGGAACGCGTGGTCATCCTTGACCCTCATTTTGCCGAGCCTTACATCTTCGGCGGACTTTATGTGATGATGGACACCGGCCAATTGAAGGAGGCACTGCACTTGCTCACATTGGGGTACCGAAACAATCCGAATATGTGGCAATTCCCGTATTATCTGGCATTTGTGAATCTTTTTTACCTTGGGAATTCTGACAGGGCTCTTGCCTATTTGAAAAAATCAGTGGTAAAACCCGGAGCGCCGCCTTTTGTTGCTAATCTTTCGGTTGCGCTTTCCCACCGGCTTAATAAAACTCAAATTGTGATCGATTATCTAAAAGGGATTTACACCTCCAGCGATGACCCCGAAATTCGAAGCAAAATATTAAGGGTACTTCGCGATCTGGCAAAGAATTGAATCCTTACACAGGTTCTGCAAGACGGTTCAGATATCTTTGCACAATTCTTGCAGATTTAATCCTAAATTAGAAATTCAAGTCGGAGCCTTATTTTTCAGAATAGTGCAGTAACTGCAACTGGTTGTTTATTCATTAGTTGAAATCATATTTCAAAATGTGAATTGGCGTTCAACAAAATAAATAGGGAGTTTTAAACACGCGAACGGAATCACTGTTTCAAAACGGAACAGCCCAATCAAATCGGGTTTTCAAAATAAACCCGAAAAAAGACGGATGAGATATTTTGCTTGAAATCCGCTTGACCGTCAGTTATTTTTATTTATGAGTATACTCTAAAAACCACTAATTACGCGAATTACAATCCGATTGACTTCTATAAAATCAAACCGTGAAAATTTGTGAAATTAGCGGGTAATCTCTTTTTTGGAATTGATTCTTTAATCAAAGGGAAATCAATGAAACGCGATCTTAACGAATTAGCGAATAGAGAATTTGACATCATTATCGTGGGCGGAGGCATTTACGGAGTCATGACTGCATGGGATGCCTCTCTGCGCGGACTTCGAGTAGCGCTGATTGAAAAAGGTGATTTTGCCGGTTCCACTTCGTCAAACAGCCTGAAAATTGTCCACGGTGGTTTGCGGTACATTCAGCACGCTGATGTCAAGCGAATGCGCGAATCCATTCGCGAGCGCCGCATTATGATGAAAATTGCGCCGCATCTTGTTCACCCTCTGCCCTTCGTAATTCCGACTTACGGGCATTTCATCAAGGGACCCGAGGCAATGTTCGTCGCGCTTAAGATTAATGACCTTATTTCGTTTGATCGAAACTCCCTGCCCGATCCTCAGAAGCGATTACCCGCAGGCAAAGTGATTTCGAGAGAAGAATGCCTCCGCAAGATTCCCGGCGTGGACGAAGAAAATTTGACTGGCGGTGCCATTTGGCACGATGCTCAATTACACAATTCCGAACGTATGATTTTTTCGATTCTGCACTCGGCCACTGATGCCGGAGCCGTGGCAGCCAATTATCTGGAAATGAAAAATTTTCTATTGAAAGACGATCGCGTTGTGGGTGTGATTGCAGAAGATAAATTGACCGGCGAAACGTTCAACATTCACGGAAAATTGGTTATTAACACAACCGGCCCCTGGATTAACCGAATTCTCTCCATTTTGCGAAAACAAAAGCCGGTTAAGCGGGTCGCACTTGCAAAAATGATGAACCTTGTGACGCGAAAATTTCTGGAAGAAAATTCCGTAGGCGTTTACAGCAAATACGAATACAAAGACAAGGATGCCCTGATCAGCAAAGGATCACGACTGTATTTCATCACGCCCTGGCGAAATTTATCGCTGATCGGCACGGCGCAAATTGCCTATGAGGGAGACCCTGAAGATTTTCGAATTACCCGAGACGACATCGAAACGTTCATCAATGAAATTAACGAGGCCTATCCTCCGGCAAACCTCTCCATGCACGATGTGCTTTTTTATTACGGAGGCCTGCTGCCTATCGAAGATAATTACGATGATCCCAGAAATGTAACCTTGACTAAGCATTACAAACTCATTGATCATAAAAAGGAAGACAACCTGGAAGGGCTGCTCTCCGTTGTTTCCGTAAAATACACCACGGCACGGGATGTTTCGGAAAAGGTCATTAATCTCGCCCTGCAAAAATTGAACTTGGGCAACCGGCCTTCCCTGACTGCCAAGACCCCCATTTACGGGGGAGATATTCCATTTTTTAAGGATTATTTAGAATCGGCGCTTGAGAGTTCTCCAAACGGCTTCAGTAAACCGCTTGTGCACCGTCTGGTGTACAACTACGGAACGGCCTACACAGATATTCTTGATCTTGCAAAAGAAGACTCCAGCTACGCAAAACCCCTTGAGGGGCATAGCGAAATTTTAAAAGCCGAGGTTATCCACGGTGTTCGGGAAGAAATGGCAATGCATCTTAGTGATGTGGTTTTCCGCCGAACCGATTTGGGTCCCTCCGGACTGCCCAATAACTCAACTCTTGCGGATATCGCCGCTCTTATGGCAGCAGAACTGGGGTGGAACGACGTAAAAATTAAGGAAGAAATTACGGCGACTCAGGAGATCTACGATCCGATTCGGGAAAAATAAATGCCAATGCTTCCACAAATTCCCTGAGGAATAGGGCTTTTGGTATAGAAACAAATGGTTGGTTCAACCATTATTTCGCCC
>CAZIYL010000092.1:0-8679 GCA_964543425.1 uncultured Deferribacteres bacterium | reverse complement strand
TTCGGGGATTATTTCTGCGAAAGAATCTGTTTGATTCATTTTTTCTCCGGTATTTCAAAATGGGAAGTTGTCACACCTGCACCTCACCATCCTCAATGAGGGTTCGCTGAGATCCATTTTTGTAAGTGACCACCAGGGTTGGGTTTTTCGTCAGGAAATCCCGGTGTGTCTCGGAGGGGTTTTCCCCGCCTGGCATTTCGTCATTGTTTCCAAAAGCAATATGAATGGTGTGAAAGGCCTTTTCATCTTCGAGAAGATTTCCGGTAATCCGGGCACCCGGGTTCAATCCGATTCCCAGCTCGCCGATTACACTGGCCCACTCATCCACGTCGGTAAGCTCTTTTACTTTCGCCACCAGGTCGGAGTCCTTGCTTTCGAGATTGGCAATTTTGCCTTTTTCTACCGTAATTTTCAGAGGCTTTTTAACCATCCCGATGTCGCCAATCGAGCCGTCGCACACAAAAACACCGTCGGCGCCGTCCTCGTGGGGGCCGCACCAGATTTCACCCGCGGGCAAATTGCCCCAATGTTCGTTGGTGATGTAAACATCCGTCATGAAACCGCGATCTTCAATATTCAGGGTGAGATCCGTTCCAGCAGGTGAAGTTACGTGAGCCGATTTTGCCCCTTCCATTGCCTTTAACATGCGATTTACCAGATCCTTCATTTCCGCATAATCAATATTCATTGGGCCGTGCAGCATCATGTCCTCTGTAATTCCGGGGGCATGCCCGAGGCGCTTGTCCCGGGGTTCCACCACTTTTTTAATCCATTTGATTCGGAAGGGTGTTTCTTCAGCCATTCCAATAAAGGCGTTGATGACCACATTTCTCCCTTCCAAGAGAGGGGGTAGGTCTTTGGGAATCTCAGAAAGAGGGCGTTTTTCATCGGGCAAAAAATAGAGCTCTGAAACCGCACCGGCTGCCTCTGCCGCTTTGGCAAAAGCCTCGCCCACGGTTTTTCGCATGGAATCCGTAACAATCAGAACACTTTCTCCCGATTTCAAATCCATCGTGTGAATCATTGCCTGCTTGGCCGCTTCCACCATTTTTTCAAAATCAGACATATTTGGTTCCTTCCTTATATTGTTGCGAGTTTTAGGTATTCAGTTGATTTTATAATTGTTACATTACACGAAATAAATATGCCATACCCGGTCACCGGGTGGCCGCCCGCAGGTGGTTGCTGGGTTTAATCGAAGCACGGATATACCGAGGCAACCCGGATTAAAGGCAGTCGTTTCGATACGATCCGCCAGCTGGCGGATCACTCAGCGACCGGAAAGAACACTGCCCTTTCCCTAATTTAAAATAGAATCCCGGTTGCGGTTTTTCCGGCAAAATCGCAACGGTAGGAATTCCTCCGAGATATGGTTTTTATTCTTCCTTCGCGGCCCGTTTGGCGTAGAGGTACATGTAAATACACAAGGCCGTGAAGAAAATAATACTCACCCACTCGCCGGCAACGGTTTCACCAAAACCGGTGTTTAGATTTGGAATCACGTGGCTGCTGATTCCCAACGAAATAAACGCGCTGACCACCCCCATAATTGCGCCGCCAGCCACAAATCCCGAGGCGATCAAGATACCGCGGTCTTTTCGCGCCTTGCTCACAACCGAGTTTTTGCTGCTTTTTTCCACAAAATAGGCGACCAACCCGCCTGCCAGGACCGGAGTGTTCAATTCGATGGGCAGGTACATTCCCAATGCAAAAGCCAGAGGCGACACGCCCAAAAATTCCATAATAATCGCCATAAAAATTCCTGCCGTGTACAAAAGCCATGGGGCGCCTTTTCCCATGATCGCCGTGATGACGGCCGCCATCGCATTGGCCTGAGGAGCTGCCAGCGCATTTGGATTTCCGGGCGCCTGCACAAATCCGTACACCTTGTCCAGAAGGAGAATGACGCCGCCAATGGCTGCAGCCGAAACCAGCGTGCCCAGAAATTTCCATTTTTCCTGATTGGCCGGTGTGGAACCGATCCAGTAACCGATTTTCAAATCGGTGACAAAGCCGCCGCTCATTGAAAGCGACGTACAAACCACGCCGCCAATAATCAGAGCCGAAACCATTCCCTCCGTTCCCTTGAGGCCCATAGCCACCAGAATGGCGCTTGCCAGAATAAGTGTCATTAATGTCATGCCGGAAACCGGGTTGACGCCCACGATAGCAATCGCCTGAGCCGCTACGGTGGAGAAGAGAAAGGCAATAATGAACACCACTATCAAAGCTGCAATGGCAATTGTCCAGGTGTTCACAACCATCAATCGAAAGAAAAATAGCACAAGAATCAGTGTGAGACCGATGAGAGCAATCACGATGGACATGGGAATGTCCCGCTGGGTGCGTTCGGTACCGGAACCGGCTTTCGCGCCGCCCAAGAGTTCCTTAAATCCCAGGCTAAATGCTGAAAGAATGATTTTCGAATATTTGATGATGCCGATAATTCCCGCGGCGGCAATTCCTCCGATTCCAATGTGACGGACGTAGCTTCCGAAGATTTGTTCGGCTGTCATCTGATCGATGGGAATAGTCCCGGGAGAAATCACGGAGGAAATGTGTGCCCCGAAGAACCAGATTGCCGGAATGAGCACCAACCACGACACAAAACTTCCTGCGGCAATGATCAACGCGTACCGTAATCCGACAATGTAGCCCAGACCCATCACAGCAGCGCCTGCATTCATTTTGATCACAAGCTTTGTCTTATCTGCCAGCGTGGCAAAAAGTGGTACTACCCGTGTGGAAACAACCTCTTTCCAGAGGCCAAATGTGGCAATCGCAAAGTCGTACAAACCTCCCACCGTTGCCGCGTACGCCAGCACTTTTGCCTGCCCGGAGGCGCTTTCGCCGGTTACCAGCACTTCCGTGGTAGCCGTTGCTTCGGGAAAGGGAAGCAGCCCGTGCTGTTCCGCCACAAAGTATTTTCGCATGGGAATGAGAAAGAGAATTCCTAAAAATCCACCAAACAATGACGAAAGAAAGATGTGAAAAAAATTAACCGGCAAATTGAGAATGTACAATGCCGGAAGGGTAAAAATGGCGCCGGCAACCACCACGCCAGAGGCCGCACCGATGGATTGAATGATCACGTTTTCAAGGATGGTGCTTTTTCGATTGTAAACAGCGCCAATTCCCACGGCCAGAATGGCGATTGGAATAGCCGCCTCAAACACCTGTCCGATTTTAAGGCCCAGGTAGGCTGTGGCTGCCGTGAAAATCAAGGCCATAATAACGCCCCACGATACCGATCGAACTGTCACTTCAGGCGGGTGAATATCCGCTGGAATAAACGGGATGTATTTTTCTCCTGGTTTCAGGGCAGTGTACGCATTTTCCGGTAATCCAACCTTCTTTTCTGCCATAAAGCCTCCTATTTTAAATGACGCACAACGTAGTCATACAGAGAACAAATGAATGGCCTAATATAACGAATATCAGAAAATTAAGCAAGGAGAAAATCGCAGGAAATTAATAATTGGCGAAAGATTTTCATAAAATTATTTTTCTTCTTGCGTCAGGCCGAAAAATTGGTTATTTTAAGACCACTTTTATTTACAACTCTTGCCGCCAGGAATTTATGCGGATTCTCGGAAATTAGTAGTGTTAGGTTTTGAAAATTGCCCATCGGAAATCAAAATAACACACCGCATTTGGCTTCAGGAAAACACCCGTTTTCTTTCAGCCTGACTGCGCCCATTTCCGGTTTTCCTTCTAAAAGGATACTCAGGTAAGTAACAGCCAAGCCCGGGTATCAAACATTTCCAAAAAAATCTGACAAAACCAGTCACCCATAAAATTTGATCCCCGGGAAACAAGCACTTTTTCCACCGTGAGGAAATTATGAGTCGTCAAAACGGTTACGAAAATTCCCCCAAAGAAGCAGACAGTTGTGCCATTGTCGCTTTTGTTAAAAAGGACGGCATCCCAACGCACGGTAACGTGCGACGGACGCTTATGGCACTGGACGCCATGGAGCATCGTACGGGTGAAATCAATTTCGAGGGCGATGGCGCCGGCATTCAAACCGACATTCCCAGAAGAATATGGGAGAAGACGCTGACCGGCCGGCGAATGAATGCTTCCGTTGCCAACGATCCTTACTTTGCTGTCGCCCATTTGATGATTGACGAACGGAATCCCCGGAGGCTGTCGGCACTGATAAAGCAGATTCTTGCAATATTCCGGGAATACGGCTTTGAAATTATCATGCATCAAAAGGCGAAAACCATGTCGGAATATCTGGGCCCGAAGGCGCGTGCCGCCGAGCCCGTTTTCTACCAGATTGCCTGTCTGCCGGCCCGGTTCCGGCCATCCACGGACAAACAAACTTTTTTGACCACCCTGGAGATTGAACGGAAATTCAAGCAGGTTCACGTGGTTTCGTTCAGTAAAAACAGCGCCATTTACAAGGTGCGCGGGGATACGTCGATACTGATGCGCTACTTTCCCGAATTGCGGCATCCCAATTTTCAGTCGGCCATCTCTTTGGCACATGGGCGCTACTCAACCAACACCGATTCTGTGCCTCAGCGCGCGCAAATGTTTTCAACGCTCGGCCACAACGGAGAAATCAACACCATTCGGCGTATGGAAAAGGAAGCCCGGCAATTGGGCTTTCAACTGGTTTCGGGCGGAAGCGATTCTCAGAATCTTGACCGTGTTCTGGAAAGTTTCATGTTTGCCTTCGATCTTTCTCTCATGGAAGCGATGGAAATTCTTTTTCAGCCAATCTGGAGTGAAGTGGAAAAGTTACCTTCTCGGTTTCATGACATGTACACCTACTTCCGGCGTGCCTGGGGAATGCTGGCCCAGGGGCCGGCAGCCGTTATCGCCCGACAGGGAAACGAAATTGTCTTCAGTGTGGATGCTCTGGGGCTGCGTCCTTTGTGGTTTGGAGAAACCGAAAAGGAATATTTCGCGAGCTCCGAGAAGGGCGTTGTCGATCTGGACGTCATGCAGCGTGACCCAAAGCCCCTGGCTCCGGGAGAAAAAATGGGGTTTCTTCTTCACCGCCAAAAAATCGATCTCAATTCCGAAGCGATTGTGCAGCCTGGATTTGTGGAAATTTTTTCATACGATAAAATTCAGCGTCAGGCTCTTCGCACCTTTGAAAAACGAATCGGCTCCGAGGTTTCCGGAAAGAGTCTCTTTGTTGCAAAACCCGCCTCTTCGCATGCGGAGGCTTTTGCTGCTGATCCTCAAATGCCGGATAACTTCCTGGCGGCATCCGGGTGGAGCAAAGACGATTTGAAAATACTTCTTAAAATGGCCGAAACCGGTCGGGAAGGAGTCGGCTCGACCGGCTACGACGGCCCGCTGGCAGGATTTTTACCCCCGCCGGTGAATCTGCCTGAATTTTTCAAAGAAAACGTGGCCGTTGTCACGAATCCGGCGATCGATCGCATTCGGGAACATCAGCACTTTTCAACGGCTGTTTTTCTCGGCGGAAAACCCTCGCTTACCGGCAAAGAAACGCCGCCGCCCCAGATTTACCTGGAGGTGCCCATTCTTCTCTCGGCGTATTCAAGGGACGAATCTCCTGCTCTTTCGGAGGCCGCTGCTGCAAATACCACCCTCACTTTGAGGCGATTAAAGAATCTGGCTTCTAAAGATCTGTTCGTTCTGGAGTATTCACTCTGTTCAGATCCATCCGAGTCGTTTCCAAATCAGTTGGAAAAATTACAGTTGGCCGCGCGGCAGGCGGCTGCCGAACATTCCTCTGCAATTATGATCCTGAGTGACCGCGAATTCCTGCGCTCTCCCGGACAACACCTGCTGGATCCCTTTGTAGCCGTGGCCAGTCTTGACAATTTTTTGCGATCGGAATCGGCAGTCGGGAAGAGCCTTCGGCGCCGTGTTAGTCTGGTTCTTCATTCTTCACAGCTTCGTAATATTCACGACATAATGATCGCACTGGGCCTGGGCGCGGATACTGTGTCGCCTTATCTCGCCATTCAAAAAATTCTGGAAAATTATCCGGACAACCCTGCAAATGCCTTGAATAATTTCATTCAGGCATTTAAGAGCGGAATGGAAGAAGTTTTGTCTACCCTGGGCATCTACAACCTGAATGGTTACGAACGCCTTTTTTCGGCGATTGGTTTGGGTGCGGATTTGGCGGACCTTCTGGACGTGCAGAATTTTTGCGGATCGGAAACGGCCGGATTTGATCTTGAAAAATTGGAAGCCTCCAACCGGAAACGGCAGAAAATTCTTCAGGTGGAAGAAAAACGGCTGCGTCCGGAAACGCATTTTTATTCTCACCTGACACAAAAAATTCACAGGGTGTCTCGGGGAGAGGAGGCCTTTGGATCGTACGCGAAATTTTTAAGTGATCTTGAGAAAAAGCGGCCGATTTCCTTAAGGCATATCTTGCGCTTTAAAGCCACTCCCCGCCCGATTTCCGTGGATCAGGTGGACGTCTCGATCCACGATTACGATGCCCCCATTTATTTTGCGGCCATGAGCTACGGATCGTTGAGCGAAAGTATGTTTCGGGCTGTTGCAGAGGCCGCTTTTCGCCTGAACATTGTGGCGATGAACGGCGAGGGCGGCGAACTGCCGGAGATCCTGGGCCACTATCGCCACCACCGGGGACAGCAGGTCGCCAGCGGACGCTTCGGGGTCAATGCTCGAATGTTAAATTCCGTGGAATACATCGAAATAAAAGTGGGACAGGGTGCCAAACCGGGCGAAGGCGGAATGCTTCCGGCGAAAAAAGTAACTGAGGACATTGCAAGAGCGCGGTACACACCGGCAGAAATCGATCTTATTTCACCCAGTAACAATCACGACGTGTATTCCATCGAGGATCTGGCCCAGTTGGTGGAAGAATTGAAAACCATCAATCCGCACGCAAAAATTTCCGTCAAGGTTCCTGCCATTCCTGGAATCGGAACAATCGCCTCTGGAATTGCCAAGTCCGGCGCGGACATCATTGACATCAGCGGCTTCGACGGTGGCACCGGTGCCGCCCGACAGCACGCCCTGAAATACGCCGGCTTCCCGATTGAGATTGCCGTTAAGGAAGCTCACCAAAATCTGATTCAAAATCAATTGCGGCAGCGGGTGGAAATCTGGGCCGACGGCGGCATAAAATCGGCCGCCGACGTCCTAAAATTGATTCTCTTGGGCGCCAATCGGGTTGGCTTTGGAACGCTTCTTCTGTTGGCGGCCGGTTGTTTGCGTTGTCACAATTGCCACACGGGAACCTGCGAGGTGGGAATTACATCCCATTTTAAATCGGAACACGAGGCATTTGCCAGCGGGTTGAAGCGATTCCGTTTTCTGCAGACAGAGCAGACTTCGGATCGAATCACCACACTTTTTTCGGGCCTTGTTGGAGAGCTTCGGAAGGCAGCAGGACAGCTTGGTGTGTTTAAACTTCAGGAGGCGGTGGGCCGGTGCGATTTGTTAGACCAACTGCCGGGTAATCCTGTCTTTGATCTTTCCCGCTTGTTGGAGAAACCCTATTCGGAGAAGTGGCGGACACTGGATCTGACAAAAAACGGGAAAAGCACGCTCGTCCGCCGGCCGCGCACATCGCTGACGCGCATTATCAGCAATTCCGTGTGCCGGGCTTTTGACAAAGGGGATCGGAACGTTGTTTATCTCGATGACGAGGTGAGCAGCATGGATCGCGCCATCGGCACATACCTTTCAGGGAAGATTCAGAGAATGCCTGCCAGAATCTATCCCGAAACCCATCACACCAGCATTCAGTTGGTAAACGGAACGGTTCCGGGAAATGGTCTGGGAAGCTTTAATGCCGATTCCATTGATATTCACATTGCGGGCGGTGCCCAGGATGGCACAGCCAAATGTGCCGCAGGGGGACAAATTATTGTGCTGAAGGGAAAAAACCACGACGGCAAACTGATTGATGGTTCCGTGGGAAAATATTTTGCTTACGGCGCCCAGCGGGGTACTTTTATCGTGCAGGGTGATGCCGACGTGCGCGCTGGAATTCGATTGTCCGGTGCCGACGTCATTATCGGGGGAGAAGTAAAATCAGCGCTCAAAGACCATCTCGGCAATTGGGCCACGCGCGCCAACATTAAGGGCTTTGCATTTGAATACATGACATCCGGGCGGGGGCTGGTACTGGGCGATCCCGGGCCGTGGTTATGCAGCGGAATGAAGGGCGGTGTGGTGTATTTTCGTCTAAATCCAAAGATTGGACTAACCTGCGAAGCACTGACACGGCGACTGGCCAATCCTGAGGAGGTTCGGATTCAAACCGTGGATGAAACCGACGCACAAAATTTGGATGAATTACTTGGTGTTTATCACGAAGCCCTGCTTGAGGGAAATCTTCTTAACGAGGCACGAAAAATTAAGTCGCTGCTGAATAATTGGAAGAAGAGCTTCGCAAAAGCCCAACCGGTCCTAGATTCTTAAAGAGGGGCAATTCATGAATTGCCCCTACAATGGGTGTTTCCATAGCCCGTTTTTCGGTAGTCCAAAGAGTTTCTTAACGCGTTCTGTGCATTCAGAATGACAGATATTTCTTTGGGTTAGGGCTGTCGGTTGCTGAGCCCAGTCGGAGCAGGGGGATGACGACGAAGAATCTCAACGTAAATGGGGAAAATTGCCCGTTACCTCGACACGCTTAGCGGCCTAATCCGTGATATTATGGAAAAAGCGCATTATGGCTGGCAAAATCTATCAAAAATT
>CAZIYL010000091.1:0-8865 GCA_964543425.1 uncultured Deferribacteres bacterium | reverse complement strand
TTATTGAATTTTTAAATGTCAAGGTTTTTTTGAATATTTCAGTCTTTTTAAGGATCAAACTCCGCGATTCTCTATCGAATGGAAAAACTGTTCCCTGCTTCCTTCATCACCTAAAGCCGGCAATTAATATTTTTTCAATCTGAATTCTTTCCGGCTTCAAATTACCTTGGCAAAATTGGTTAAATCATGCATATTTTTTAAAAGAGTCTATTTTTCCCGGAAGGATCGGATACGGTTATTCTGATATTTCCTCCAGCTTTTTCCACACATTCCCCGGTAACTCGATGGAGAGCAGCCGAAGATCTTGATTCAGATGTTCCGCTGATTTGGTACCCATCAATACGGATGTAATATTGGGATTGCGATAAAGAAACTGAAGTGCCAGAGCCGGAAGCCATTCAAATTTTCCGTCCAGAACTCTTAAAAGCTCCCTGATTTTTTTCAATTCGGGATTTTCCTCTTTTTCAAGAACAGCCTTTACTCGCGGCGTAAGGAAGCCCCCGGCAAATCCGCTTCGAATGAACACAGCCATTCCTGCCTGGTGCGCCTTTTGAATGGCGTTTTCCGCTTCTCGATTCAACAAATTGTACCCCACTTGCAGCACTTGAAACGCTTCCTCGCGAATACAGGCTTCAATGAAATGGGCAGGCGGAGAAGCCCCCAAAAACCGTATTTTCCCCTCCTTTTGAGCATCCTGCATGGCTCCCAGGGTTTCACCCTGGCGCAGTACTTTTTCCGGATCCGGACCAAAGTGAATTTGCATAATGTCAATAACATCTGTTTGAAGCTGGCGCAGGCTCTTGTCGATGGAAGCCTTTACGGCCTTGTAGGAAAAATCATAATAGGTTTCAGGTTCCTGACTGTGTTCGCCGCATTTGGAGGCCAGTACAAATTCATTTCGCCTGTGAGAAATATATTTTCCAATTCGCTCTTCACTTTTGTGGTAAGCACTCGCTGTATCAATCAGATTAATCCCAAGATCCAGGACGCCATTCAAAAGTTTTCCCGCATCCTCCGCCGCGGGGCGCGTCGTGTCGCCTCCGATGCCCCAATCCCGTCCAATTTCCAGCGCACCAAATCCAATAAAAGTTACTTCAAGATTGGTACGGCCCAGTTTTCGCGTTTCCACATCCATTTCTTCGATTTCAAGAGCCTTGCCGAGGTTTAAAACTTTCGTAAGGCATATTTTTCACCTGTATAAAAATTCGCGCGTCAGCGGGTAATCATTATTAAGCCCATTTGTAAACGTAATCTGAAACAGCCGAGTGTTGCCGTAGCGGAATCCAACCGAACTCCCATTTAAAAATAAACGCCACGTGCGGACAAATCGCTCGTCAAACATCTTTCGTACTTCTTCTACGTGCTGCTCGTAGCGGCGGGCCCATTCATTAAGCGTTAAGGAGTAGTGCAGGCGCAGATTCTCCACATCTACAAAATGAAGTTTTCGCTTTCCCATTTCACGCAAAATTCCGTCAATAATCGGAATATAGCCGCCGGGGAAGATGTACTTCGTTGTCCATGGATCGGGGTAAGAAAACCCGTCTTTGCCGATCGTATGCAGTAAACCGATTGCCTTTGGTTTCAGGAGCCGCTTCACCTGATCAAAAAATGTGGGAATATACTTCTTGCCAACGTGCTCAAACATCCCAATGGACACAAATTTATCATATTGACCGGTAATGTTTCTGTAATCTTCCAGAAGAACCGTAATTCTGTCCTGTAAATTTTCCTGTTTGATTTTTTCCTGAATGTAAGCGTGCTGCTGTTTAGAAAGGGTGCAGCCGGTCGCTTTCACGCCGTAATGTTTTACGGCGTAGATCATCATTCCGCCCCAGCCGCAGCCGATATCTAACAACGTTTCGCCTTCTTTTAGCTGTAATTTGCGGCAGATGTGTTCATATTTCTGTTGCTGGGCCTGTTCCAAGGAATCGGATTCATGGCGAAAATAGGCACAGGAGTAGGTCATGCTTTCATCGAGCCAGAGCTTGTAGAAATCGTTTCCCAGATCGTAGTGATGCTGGATATTTTTAGGGGTGCGCCGAAGGGTATCCTGTGTCAGGATGTAATTCCAGGCAATTCGTAACTTAATGGGAATGGAAACCTTCAGATTTTCAAACGCTGGGTCAAAACCAAAACGAAGAAGTTGCTGAGAATCGCCCTCAATATCCACATCTCCATTCATGTATGCTTCCCCAAAACCGAGATACCCTCCCGAAAAAACGCTTTTTAGACCTTTCTCAGAGTTGAATCGTAAAACCACCCCGGGTTCACTCTCTCCAAACCGCTGTTTTTCCCCATCCCAAAATTGTACTTCAAATGAAATCTCCGGGTGATTCTGGTAAATCTGAGTCAATAGTGAATGAACAATCGCCTTCATGGTGGCCTCCTCCCTTTAGAAAAAATCCGTTCTTACCGGGAATATCGGAACAATCTCTCAAAAAAAGGTTTATACCCGATTTTAATTCACTTAAATGTAATAAAAATATTCCATCAAACAAAGAAAAATAGACGGCGTTTGGTATTTTTCGATTTCTGTAATTTCGCCGGTTACGGCAGAGAATCAAGGAAGGAATCAGAGGTTAGGTGTTTTAAACAGGTTTGGCAATCGGTTGGCGGGGTTCGCCAACCAGCTATTTCACGGATTTTATTGGAATTCACGGACATTTGCTGCGTTAGTGCAAGAGCAAAAGTTTTTTCACTTTAGAGAGATAGCTCCCGTGAGAGCACCAATCAACCCGGCAAAAAAAGAGGCCGCTTTTGGATCGGGGGTGCCACATCACGCGGTACTCCCCTGCCGGTTCTATTTGATTGAGAAGAACGGCCACTTCTTCTCCCAAAATATTGTAGATTTTCACTTGTACGAGCCCCGATTCCCGAATCCGGAAAGCAATCGATGTGGTTTGCAAAAAGGGATTGGGATAATTACCCAACAGAGAAAATGCTTCCGGCTTTTTTGTTCCTGGCAAAGTTACCCGCTCCTGTGCGGTCTCAATTACCAATCCATTTAACAGCGGGTGATTTACCGAAGCCGCAAAGTACACATCCAGAACACCGTCCGCCACAGATACATTGTCAAAAATCATGGGGTGGGCTACATGCTGACCGGCCTCTTTGAAAAGATCAAGATTCGCAATCACTTTCTTCCCTTCAATCGCCACATCGAACACCCGCGCACCCGGCGTGTCGAAGCTGTTTTCGGCCATCATTAGCTTAATTTTGTAAATACCATTTTGCACCCGCACCCGGTAAGCCACCAGACCGAAGCGTTCGCTCCGGTAAACGGCATCCAAATCGGTTTTTTTAATATCAATTCCCGCAGAAGTCGTTGCGGTTTGGCCATCCTCGTAGCCGTATTCCACATTTGCTCCCCACTCCTGATCGGGTAGAAATCCGAGCAGCGAAGAGCCGCCCATGTTAATTTTTATCGGAAACGTCAGGGGTTTCAGCATAATAATGGGTACCGATTTTCCCATTAAAAGATTGGACTGCGGTGCCAGATCTTTAATACCCAACACCACCAGATTGTAGGATTTAGTGAGATCCAAATCCGCCACCTTTAAAACAACCGTGTGGGCATCCTTCTGAAGAGTGGCCGCTTGAATGGTTGCCCCCGGAATCGAATAGTGAGACAGTTTCTCCGCAGCGCCCGCCTCTATGGCCTCAGAAAAGCGCACCGTCACCGTTCCCGAAGCCGCGCGTGCCCACAAAACCGTGGGAGGATTTTTGTCCACCAATCCCAGGTGATCGGGGTCGGTCAGACAGAGGGTCATCAGCCCGTCTTTGAACACCACATTTTCGGGCACAAAATCGCAGTTATTGCCCTGAAAGGTGTGCGCGGCTTTCGCCCACCGGCTCTGATTCCAAAAACTAAAATCGTCTTTCCACCGGGGGGTAAAATTATTTCCGGTTCCCACGGTTCCACTTCCAGGCGTGTAAGCCGCGTAGCTCACCCAATCATATTTGGCAAACAATGGCAGCACGACGGGGTCCAATTTGCCCGCCCAGTTGGAGTAGGCAGGCGGCCAGATGTTCATCATGATTTTCTGCGGTTTGTTTAGCGTACGGATGTGCTCCCCCGTTTGCCGGAAGACTTCCTTCCCATCGATAAACCAAGCTACGTAATCAGGAGTCCACTCGATGGCATAAGTATGAAAATCGGCGGCGGGATTAAAATTCACCCATTGGGGGTACACGTGGCTTGTCTGCCCGGCCGTAATGGTGTTAAATTGCACCTCATCGGTGTAACGCCCCATAATTTCAATATCGATTTCGTTCCAGTCTTGCGTGGAGGAAATATTGTCGTGGAAGGTAAAAAAGGAGGCAAGGGCGCCGCTTGCCTGAACGGCTTTGTAGCGCACCTCAAATCGCCCGTAGGTGTAGGATTTGAGAGTTCGAAGCTCGGCACCCTTGTAATTTTTTGCAAAAGCCGAACCCAGCATCATTCCAATTAAAGCGACAACCCACGCGATTTTTTTCATTGGAAACATCCCATTTGTGAATTCGCAGAAACCAATTTTGATCAGATCAATCCAGCACTCATTTTGCCCCAAGAATCTTGAACCTGAGAAAAACACCATCCGTTTTGAAACACCAATTATTGTTTTATTTTCCAGTACCTGACGATTGCGTTCCGTTCATTTTTTTGCCGTAATTCAGCTTGTTGAGGGTCGTAACAATAGGAAAACTGGGGACGACAATGGGAAAAGGCATATTCTTTTGGAGCGCAATCATGTCAATGCCAGTTAGTTTGATTTTTTCAAAGGCGTCGGTGTCGATGCCAATTTTGTCAGAATATTTTTCCTGCAGACTGCGAATATACGGATTGAGATCATTTTTAAAAATGTTCGGATAATTTTTGTAAAAATCCTTTTTCTTTCCAATCGATTTTAGAAATTTATCCCGCTGGTACATAAACAGCAGGTGATCTTTCCACATTGCTACATTCCTCTGAATCACATTGACCTTGTTGTAGCCTTTCTTTTCGGCTGCTTTTGCTACAAATTTGTCCTGAATCAGATCCACAATGGCCAGCTTCAGTTGCTCAGGGAATTCATTTCCTGATATTTTTTTCTTCCTGAAAACCAGGGGGTGAATCCGTTCTTCTTTTAAAAAGCGTTCCACCGTCCACGTTTCGCCATCCAATTGAAGCAGCGGCTTATCTATGATTTGTACAATTTGATTGGCGACGCTGTCCGAAGCCAAATCTTCCGGAGATTTGTGCTTCCAGAAAATTTCATTAAATTCCTGTTTTTTCTTTTTTTCCGATTTTAAGTAAATGGGCTGGTAAATACGGGCCAGAGCCACAAATATATTCCGGTCGAACTGTACCCGTTTACCGCGCATGAGTTTAGCCACAAATCTCAAATAAGCGTGTTTCGCCTTCTCTTCCCGAAACCGTTTGACCACGTCATCCCAACGCTGCCGCGCCTGCTGATTGGACATCGCCATTTGGTCCGTCCAACCCAAAATTTTCATGGTTGTAAAAAAATTATTGTCCGCCGGTACGGGGCCGATGACCTGTTCTTTTTGAAGCGGGCCGGAAAACAGCGCCTTTTCAATGGCATCATTTTCAGGCTCCTGCCAACTGACCTTCCGCATAGGCAGTGCCTCAAGTCCACCAAACTCGCGGAAAATTTCTTCAAAAGGCATTCCCCATTTCAATTTTTTCCGTACGATTTGAGCGGCTTGTGGGCTTTTGACACTGAAATAGGCAATTTGGTAGGTGCGACCCGCTACCGAATACACCCGCCGGGCCTGGGCTGTATCCGGTTTCACTTTATCATAAAAATCATGCGCGAAAAGCCACTCCCGCATGGCCTGTTCCTTCCTGCCCTCAATATAATCCCGAAACTCCTCGTTCCGTGTCAGGGGATTTTCCTCCCCCGCTTTTAGAGCCAAAAGCTTTTCTGCTATTAGGGAATTCAGCACAATCTTTTTCTGAATGTAATTGTCCATGCGACAATAAGGCGGACGAATCGTGTACTCAGCCCGGCGAATAAATTCATTCACGGAAATCGATTTGTTGCCAATTTTGGCCAGAATGTGTTCGGGTGGCTGCTGGGACGGTTTGTTGGAACAAGCAGGAAATAAAAGAGGCAGGCCAAAAATTATTAGATAAAAAATAGCACGTTTCTTAAACAAGTTTCTCTTAAGGCTCTGATCCATGTTTTTTAAACAATCTTTGATGGTAAGGCGCATTAAATCACGGCGCTGACAACTCCTTTTAATAATCACAAAATTACCGGGATTCAAATTATTCCAATCCTCATTCCATATCAAGTGTTACAGGATTTTAGGCGTCAATTTGTGTCCGGTGATAGCTTCCTCGGCCCAAAAAACAAACAAAAAACAGCTTAGGCATTTCTTCCACGCAGGAATTAGAGACCTGACGTTCTAAAAAACCACTCCAATTGAATAGGAATTAATTTTCCCCAACAAGCCCACGCCTCGGTAGGCATATTCCATCTTCAGGGCGATATTGTGCATCATGCGCAGGGTCATACCTCCTCCAAAAGCCAGGCCGTATTGAGCCTCATCCATGAACAATGCTTTGTAACCGGCACGAAGAAAAAAAGTTCCAGCCGTTGGAATGGTCAGCTGATACTGAGCACCTACATTAACAGACTCACTATTGTTGTTTGGATGAATAGCATCTGCAGCAAGTGTGAGCTTGTGATTGCCGTACACCAAGGGGCTTATTCCCACGCCAATTCGAAAAAGCAGAGGCAATTCCCAGCCCCGCGTTTTGAATTGCCCAGGAACTTCCGCATAATTGCCGTTTTCGTAGGGCAAAATGTCAATAGGACGAGTCAGGTCAGTGCCATCATATCTCATTCGCGTCCCGTAATTTGAAATGCTCATCCCAATATTTAGCCCGTCAGCACGCTTACCTGTAGGTGAAAAGAAAAATGTTTTCACAATTACGCCCAAATCCAAAGCGAGTGCCGAGGCATGTTCATGCCAGATTTGTGAGGCAATGTACTTCCCAGCCAGACCAAAGGAAAACCACCGGGTAATTTTGCGGGAATAGGCCAGGCTAATGGCATAATCATTGGCATTGAACTTTTCGCCTGTACCCTCTTGCATAACGAGAGAGGTCACATTCATATCACCATAATTTGCCTGGATGATACCCAACGCCACTGTTCCAATCCCCTGTAGAACCAGACCCACGCTCGTAAAAGAAGTGTTGATTCCTACCAACCATGGCTGGTAGCTAAACTGGGCTTCATTTTGCTTCATGAAAGCCAGACCCGCAGGATTCCAGTAGATGGACGACGGGCCATTGGCCACGCCCACGTAGGCATCGCCCATCGCGCTTCCGGCCGTTCCGTATCCCACCTCAAGGAAGTTGGCAGCGGTGGTACCCACCCGATAGGGCTTTTGTGCCTTTGTGGGTAACGCAAAGAACAAAACCGAGATCAGAAAAACCAGCCCAAATCCGATTATTCTAAATTTAACCATTACAACTACCTTTCATCAAATCTATTTAATGATTGCAAATTTGCCCATTTTTTCATCCCCCGTGGCTTTTGCTTTCACATGGTAAATGTACATTCCCGCTGCCACCTCCAATCCCTCGCGAGACCGCAAATCCCAGTGAGCAATGCCATCGTCGCTAGGATTGTTTACATCAATTTCTCTTACCAGAACGCCACTCATTGTAAAGATTTTTATTGTACACCGGGCAGGCAAATGTGTAAATAACAGCCGGCGTCTCTGGTTCAGGAAATAATTTGAAACTGCGGATTCCATTGCATCAGTGGCCACGTAGGGGTTGGGAACCACTTTGATTTTACCCATGGTCGTTTTCAAAGCGGCCACGTCCAATCCGTCGCTTGCTTTCACTGTAAACATAATGGAATCACTTGCCAAAAACGGGCGTTTGAAAGTAACTCGATACACATCATTGGGTTTGGGCAGATTTGTGCCATCAAGGGCAGCACGCAAATCAATAATGAATGCCGTTCCTGCCCAGCCGCCTTTTTCACTCACGGGGCCCACCAGCACACGATCATCCAATAGGCTGAATTTTCCATCAGAATTCATGTCCTGTCCAACCAAATCCATGACTTCATAATTTCCCAGCGAATCTTTGAAGGTTTTATTCAGAACATAAAAATTAAAGGCCTGGTGAAGAAAAACATCGTTTCTCGGAATCCGCCGGCCTGTTTCATCGTGGACGGTTCGGGATTTCACCCGCCCCACGTAGGCCGAATCCTGATCTGTAAAAACAATGTCATAATCCCATGGGAGATATTTTGACTCCTCTATAGTTGGCACGATGGAAATGGGCGAATTGCCGGTGAGCCAACCTGATTTCTCCGCGTCAAATTGGGCGGTTTCCACAGCACCATCGAGCCGCAGAAGCATTCCGTCAAAAATATCCGTCGAAAGCTCTTTGCTGATTTTCAGGCTCCAGTACCCACCAAGCGTATCGTGGTAAACCAAGTTGTCGTAGGCGTAATGATCAGGAGTCTCTTCGTAAACCAGTTTTTTGGCATTTGTTATATCATAAATGCGAAAACCGCTGTTTGTGTACCAAATACCGTGCTTGTAATAAGGAATTGTTTTTATTGTGTCCACGCTAAATTTTACTTCGTAAGTATGTCCGGTTTTCAGGCTATTTTTTGCCAGGATTTCCGGAGCAATTTTTGCCGTTCCTACGGTTTGATTGGAATCCGAGAGGGAAACTGATGGCGGCACGTACCCTGCAGCCATTTGATGAGGTGTGACAATTTGGACATTGGGACCCACGGCGCGAACATTTTCTTCTTCGTCCAGATCAATAATAATTTTATTCTCAGAGGGCGCAATTCCCGGGCCAATTTTCGAAGCACCCGAATCGTAAGCCACAATAGCGTA
>CAZIYL010000090.1:0-8867 GCA_964543425.1 uncultured Deferribacteres bacterium | reverse complement strand
GGAGAAACGGAACCCACGCCTGAAGAAAAATTACTGAAGGCGATTTTTGGCGACAAAGCCGGTGATGTGAAAGATGCCTCGCTAAAGGCACCCCCCGGAATGCACGGAATTGTTATCGACACAAAACTTTTCTCCAGAAAACGGAAAGATCCAAAGGCGAAGAAGTTAGAAAAGAAACAGATCGAAGCCCTTGAAAACAAGCTTCGAGACGATGAACATGCGTTGAAAGAACTCCGGGATCAGAAATTGCGTTTTCTTTTGGAAGGTAAACATTCTGCCGGAGTCCGTGACGTCATCGACGCAAAGGTAATTGTCAAAACCGATACCAAATTCACGAAGAAAAATCTGGAAAAGATTAATTTTGATCACCTGAATCCGACATCGCCCTGGACAACGAATAATGATGTCAACGAAACTGTCCAGATGATTTTTGAGCGCTACAACCAGAAACTGGCAGAAATGCACGATCGGTTTGAGCGGGAAAAATCGAAAATCCAAATTGGCGATGAGCTTCCCCCGGGAATTGTTCAACTGGCGAAAGTTTACCTGGCGAAGAAGCTGAAAATAATGGTTGGCGATAAGATGGCCGGTCGACACGGAAACAAGGGTGTGGTTTCGATTATTGTTCCCGAAGAAGACATGCCGTATCTGCCGGATGGCAGGCGTCTGGATATTGTTCTGAATCCCCTGGGTGTGCCGTCACGAATGAATCTTGGCCAAATTCTGGAAACAAATCTGGGATGGGCTGCTGAAAAATTGGGTGTCAGGTTTGCTACGCCCGTGTTTGACGGAGCGTCTACCGACGAGGTGAAAGAAGAGCTTCGAAAAGCCGGTTTGCCGGAAGACGGGAAATCGGTGCTTTACGATGGACGAACAGGTGAAACATTTGGCGCATGCATAACCGTTGGACAAATTTACATGTTAAAGCTTTCTCACCTGGCAGAAGATAAGTTGCACGCCCGATCCATTGGTCCGTACTCGCTCATTACTCAACAACCGTTGGGTGGCAAAGCGCAGTTCGGGGGCCAGCGTTTCGGTGAAATGGAAGTCTGGGCTCTCGAAGCCTACGGCGCGGCTTACACACTTCAGGAAATCCTGACGGTTAAGTCTGATGATGTGAAGGGGCGTTCCAAAGCGTACGAGGCGATTGTAAAAGGTGAGAATTTCCCGGAACCGGGTGTCCCGGAATCCTTTAACGTTCTTGTTAAGGAGTTGCAGGGTCTGGGTCTGGATGTGGAATTGGAATAGAATTAAAATTAATCTTTTTGGGAAAAACCAAAAGATTTGGAGGTTTTACCCTTGCTAAATATCAATATCAATGCACCGAAATTAGCGCATCGGCGCTATTCTAAAATTTATATTGGATTGGCTTCTCCGAATAAAATCTTGGAACGATCGCACGGAGAAGTTCTCAAGCCGGAGACAATCAATTACAGGTCTTACAAACCCGAGAAAGACGGTTTGTTTTGTGAGAAAATATTTGGGCCTGTAAAAGATTATGAATGCCATTGCGGGAAATACAAAAGCATCCGCTACAAAGGGATTGTTTGCGACCGCTGCGGTGTGGAAGTGACGAAAAAGAGTGTTCGTCGGGAGCGAATGGGACATATTACCCTTGCCGTGCCCGTGGTGCACATCTGGTTCTGGAAATCGCTTCCGTCAAAAATCAGCTATATTTTGGGAATGTCCATTAAAAATCTGGAGCGGATTATTTATTACGAGGCGTATGTGGTGGTTCAGCCCGGAGCGACAGACCTGAAAGAAAAAGAGCTGATCGAAGAGGATGAATATTATCGGATCATTACGGAACAACCGAAGGATGTGGCAGACGAATCGGAAAAATTCCTGGCCCTGACCGGTGGAAAAGCTATTCTGGAATTGCTGCGCCGCTTGGATATCGAAGGGCTGTCTGCTACGCTGCGAGCGAAAGTTCAAACGGAAACCTCACATCAGCGCAAGCTGGAAACCCTGAAGCGGCTGAAGGTGATTGAAGCTTTTTTGCCCAAGGAAGAAGGACGGAGCAACAAACCGGAATGGATGATTCTAACCGTTTTGCCGGTTATTCCTCCTGAATTACGGCCTCTGGTTCCTCTCGAAGGAGGGCGCTTCGCGACGTCCGATTTGAATGATTTGTATCGGCGCGTGATTATTCGAAACAATCGGCTTAAAAAACTAATGGAGATTAAAGCTCCGGAAGTTATTCTGAAAAACGAGAAACGAATGCTTCAGGAAGCGGTGGATTCACTTCTGGACAATGGACGAAAAACTGTGGCTGTTCGCGGTGACGGAAACCGCCCGCTAAAATCTCTTTCCGATATGCTAAAGGGAAAGCAAGGCCGTTTTCGCCAGAATTTACTGGGAAAACGAATTGACTATTCCGGCCGTTCCGTTATTGTTGTGGGTCCTGAATTGAAGATTCACGAGTGCGGCTTGCCCAAGGAAATGGGACTTGAATTGTTTAAGCCCTTTGTAATCAATAAGTTGGTCGAACGAGGGTTAGTAAAAACGGTCAAAAGCGCCAAAAAACTTTTGGAACGCAGAGGCCCGGAAGTCTGGGATATTCTCGAAGAGATTATCGAAGACCATCCGATTTTGCTAAACCGTGCACCCACACTGCACCGTTTGGGCGTTCAGGCATTTCAGCCTATTTTGATCGATGGAAAGGCTATCCGGCTTCATCCGCTGGTGTGTTCCGCCTTCAATGCGGATTTTGACGGTGATCAGATGGCGGTACATTTGCCTCTTTCGTACGAGGCTCAAATCGAAGCCTCCACGCTCATGCTGTCAAGCCACAACATCTTGTCGCCGGCGCATGGAAAACCGCTGGCTATTCCGAGTCAGGATATGGTTATCGGGTGCTATTACGTAACGAAGGCGAAAAACGGTGCCAAGGGTGAAGGCAAGATTTTTAGTTCGAAAAATGAAGTGATCATTGCCTATCACGAAAAAGTGGTGGATATTCACGCTAGGATTAAGGTGCGAATTGACGGCAAAATAATTGAAACAACCGTCGGTCGTGTTATTTTTAATACCATTGTTCCCAGGAATTTTGAATTTGTAAATGAGCTGCTTACCAAGAAGCGCATTGAAGAATTGATCGGTGCAGCTTATAAGCAGCTTGGAAATTATGAGACCGTAAAATTTTTGGATCGATTGAAGGATTTCGGTTTTCGATATGCCATGAAATCGGGTGCAACCATTGGAATTGATGATGTCGAAATTCCTCCGGAAAAATACAAAATGATCGATCAGGCTTCAGAAGCCGCCGAAAAGATTCAAAAACAATACGAACGCGGAATCATTACTGATGGTGAACGCTATAATAAAATTATTGATATTTGGACGGGTACTACAAATGCCGTTGCCGAACGGATGTTTGAACATTTAAAGGTTTCTCAGGATGGATTTAACCCCGTTTTTATGATGGCCGATTCCGGTGCTCGTGGTTCAAAGGAACAGATTCGCCAGTTGGCCGGAATGCGTGGTTTAATGGCAAAACCGCAGAAAAAAATGACCGGTTCGATCGGTGAAATTATTGAGTCGCCTATTACGGCGAATTTTAAAGAAGGCTTAAGTGTGTTGGAATATTTTATTTCCACGCATGGTGCCCGGAAGGGTCTTGCCGATACGGCGCTGAAAACGGCTGATGCCGGTTACCTAACGCGTCGTCTCGTGGATGTGGCTCAGGATGTTACGATTACGATGGAAGATTGCGGTACCATTCTTGGCTTGCGTGTCGGCGATCTGAAAGAGGGCGAGGAAGTAATTGAGCCCATGCAGGATCGTATTCTGGGACGTACGGCTGCTGAGGATATTTATGATCCCGAAACCGGGGATATCATTGTAGAAGCCGGACAATTAATTGATGAAGAGATTTCTGATAGGATTTCTCAGGCGGGTATCGAATCGGTGTACATCCGGTCGGTTTTAACCTGTGAAGCCCCCAGGGGCGTCTGTGCCAAGTGTTATGGCAGAAACCTGGCCCGTGGCGACATGGTTGGCATGGGTGAAGCCGTGGGCGTGATTGCGGCTCAATCCATTGGTGAACCGGGAACGCAGCTAACGCTCCGAACCTTCCACATCGGTGGTACGGCGAGCCGAATTGCTGCCCAATCTCGTGTGGTTTCCAAAAATAGTGGAACAGTTCAATTTGAACATTTGAAAATTCTCAAACAAGAAGATGGGGCCACGATTTCCGCCAGAAGAAATGGCCGGATTCGAATTATCGATGAAAACAATCGAATGGTTTCACAGTACACGGTTCCCTACAGTGCGAAGATTCTTGTCGCTGACGAACAGAAAATTGAAACCCGTGACGTCCTGTTTGAGTGGGACCCCTATTCGGCCACAATTATTGCTGGCAAGATGGGTCTTGTTCGGTACGAAGACATTGTGGAAAATGTCACCTTTAAAGAAGAATTGGATGAAACCACCGGGCGCAAACAACGGGTTATTATCGATACGCATAACCGGAACTTGAGTCCCCAATTGGTCATTACGGATGAAGATGGAAATGCGCTGGAAACACATATCATCCCGACACACTCATTCCTGATTGTGGCTGATGGTGAGAAGGTAAAACCCGGTAGCATTTTGGTGAAAATTCCGCGCGAAATTGCAAAAACCCGTGACATTACGGGTGGTTTGCCGAGAGTAGCGGAATTGTTTGAGGCGCGGCGGCCTAAAGAACCGGCAATTGTCAGCGAAATTGATGGTATTGTTGAATTTGGTGAAGTTCGTCGTGGTGTACGAAAAATTATCATCACTTCAAAGGACGGGCTGGACAAGCGCATTTACGTAATTCCTTATGGCAAGCACGTTCTGGTGCACGATGGCGACCCGGTTTCAGCCGGTGAGAAACTCACGGAAGGTTCCGTGGCTCCTCAAGATATCCTGAATATTCTTGGGCCAAATCGCGTTCAGGAATATCTTGTGAATGAAATTCAGGAAGTGTACCGCCTGCAGGGTGTGCGTATCAACGATAAGCACATTGAAGTGATTGCACGGCAGATGCTCCAAAAGGT
This sequence comes from uncultured Deferribacteres bacterium, assembly GCA_964543425.1. GTDB lineage: Bacteria > Zhuqueibacterota > JdFR-76 > JdFR-76 > BMS3Abin05 > BMS3Abin05. Next base: position 3,843 of record CAZIYL010000090.1, on the reverse strand, counting down.
GCGTGTGGAAGATCCGGGTGACACCCGGTATCTTGAGGGTGATCTTGTGGACAAAATCCACTTCCTGCAGGATAATGACAAGTTGTTAGCAAAGGTAGTAATTACCGACCCGGGTGACTCGAAATTCAAAGAAAATCAGATTTTGGAACGGGAGGAATTCGATCGGCTGAACGAGCGTCTCGAAAAAGCAGGCAAGAGAGAAGCAAAGGCCAGACAGCCCAAACCCGCTACCTTTAAGCCCGTGTTGTTGGGAATTACGAAGGCATCACTTTCGACCGAAAGCTTTATTTCGGCGGCATCTTTTCAGGAAACAACCCGCGTTCTGGCAGATGCAGCAATTGCAGGAAAAGTGGACACATTGTACGGTCTAAAGGAAAATGTCATCATGGGTAATTTAATCCCGGCAGGAACAGGATTAAATAAATATGGTGAATTGATGGTTTCCCACAAAGGTGATGAGAGCGAAGGCGAGACAAAGGAGTCGAATGTTCCCGAGGCGAAAATTGCCAATTAAGAAGCTGTAGAATTAGAAAATAAATTAAACCCGGATTCGGAAAATTATTTTATCTGAGAAAAAACATTAATCAAAGCGTTCTACCGTTGCGAGTTTGATAAAAAATCTATTGGGATTTTGTTTTTGAATAGGAACAGGGAGAGGTTCTTTCGGGTCGTTGAGTGATCCGCCTAAAGGCGTCCACTCGGCGACCGGTTGTGGCAAATTTATTTCTTAGGATGCGACTGGTATAAAATAAAGTAAATAGCTAAAACTCGCAACGGTAGAGCCAGAACGCTGGACAAGAAAATTGGTTTTAGAAGAAACAGCGGAGCTGTTTAATAGTTGTAGATTCATTTGGGAATGGGGAAATAGTGAACCCGCCTTTGGCGGGTTCACTACGGGCGGATTTGCTTCTATTCCAGACAATCATTTGGGCAAATCTGTAAAAATAATCCGTGCAAATCTGTGGTTTGTTTTTTTTACCACAGATTATCATAGATTCAAACACGGATTATCACAGATTCTTTTTGGTTTTCCGTTGAATGAATTAAAATGGTCGCATTTTTATAAAGAACCTTATTTTAATAAATGTTCTAAATATTTTCCGAATCCAGGTTAAATAAATTTAAAAAATTTATTGACAAAGAAGAATTAATTTATTAAATTTATGTTTTGTTTATCAGGAGGAATAATTTGCCAACGATTAATCAGCTTGTGCGGTCTGGCAGGGAAAAAGTAATTAAAAAGAACAAGGTCCCTGCACTGAAAGCAAATCCCCAAAAACGGGGCGTATGTACGCGTGTTTACACATCAACACCCAAGAAGCCGAATTCGGCTTTGCGGAAAGTAGCTCGTGTGCGACTAACAAATGGGATTGAAGTAACAGCTTACATCCCAGGCGAAGGTCACAATTTACAAGAACACTCAATCGTACTGATCAGAGGTGGTAGAGTAAAGGATTTACCGGGTGTGCGATATCATATCATAAGAGGTGCCTTGGACACTGCTGGTGTGGACGGTCGCAATAACGGTAGGTCTAAATACGGGACAAAAAAGAAAAAATAGAAATAATCGAGTTCATTTGAACCCGGCTATTCAGAAACACCTCGTCCGGAAAAACGTTGAAAATGACTAAAAGAAGATTAATTGTTTTCATCTGGGTCGAGGTCAAGATTTTTGTTTTGTATCGAAAATCCCCTCTTCAGGGGGTTTTCAGTGTCAAGGGTAATTTAATTAAGAAGTAGGGTCAAAAAATAAATGGAGTTTGCATGCCAAGGCGAAGAAAAGTAACCAAGCGGGAAATTTTGCCCGATCCTAAATATCATAACAAGTTGGTTGCAAAATTTACGAATGCAATTATGCGTCGCGGAAAAAAGAGTATTGCCGAAAAAATTCTGTACACAGCTCTTGATATCGTCGAGCAAAAAACAGATCAAGGCGGCCTCGAAGTTTTTGAAAAGGCGGTTTCAAATGTCCGTCCGATTTTAGAGGTAAAGTCCCGGCGTGTCGGAGGAGCAACTTACCAGGTGCCAATCGAGGTGCCGACCGATCGGAGTGTTGCTTTGGCAATGCGGTGGCTTATTCAATATTCGCGCGGGCGCAATGAGAAGACCATGGCTGAGAAGCTTGCGGCGGAATTAATTGCAGCTTCCCGAAAAGAGGGAGCTTCCATTAAAAAAAGAGAGGATACGCACAAAATGGCAGAGGCGAACAAGGCATTTGCTCATTTTAGGTGGTAGCGAAAAGACGAAAGGTTTAATGCTTATTTAGATGAACAGAGAATTTCAAATAGAAAAAAGCCGTAATATTGGCATAATGGCTCATATTGATGCCGGAAAAACAACCACGACTGAGCGGATTTTGTACTACACAGGACGGATTCACCGCATGGGTGAGGTGCATGAAGGTGCTGCCACCACCGATTGGATGGAACAGGAGAAGGAGAGGGGCATCACCATTACCTCTGCTTCGGTAACATCATTCTGGAAAAAACATCGTATTAATATTATTGACACGCCGGGGCACGTAGATTTCACGGCAGAGGTTGAACGCTCCCTGCGTGTGCTGGATGGTGCGGTTGCAGTTTTTTGCGGCGTGGGCGGTGTAGAGCCGCAATCGGAAACCGTTTGGCGTCAGGCAGATAAATACAACGCTCCACGCGTTGCTTTTGTGAACAAAATGGATCGATCCGGCGCTGATTTTTTTGCTGTTGTAAAAGCGATTAGAGAACGTCTCGGCGGGAACCCCGTTCCTATTCAAATTCCAATTGGCTCCGGAGATATGTTTACCGGACTGATTGATTTGATCAAGATGAAGGGCGTTATCTACAACGAAAAAACCTTGGGCGCTAACTGGGATGAAGTCGATATCCCCAAAGATATGGTGGAATTGGCCAAGGAATATCGTTCGCATATGCTGGAATCGCTTTCTGATTATGATGACACTTTAATGGAAAAATTTCTTGAAGGGGAAGAGGTTTCCGAAGAGGAAATAAAAAGTGCCATGCGAAAGGCAACTCTGGCCGGAAGTGCGGTTCCGGTACTCTGCGGAAGTGCCTTTAAAAACAAAGGCGTGCAGCGGTTATTGGATGCCGTTATTGATTTTCTGCCTTCGCCTGCCGATTTGCCTCCGGTGAAAGGGTTCAACCCCAAAACAAACAAAGAAGAAGTGCGCGAAGCCAAAGATGATGCCCCATTTGCAGCACTGGCGTTTAAAATTATGAGCGATCCCTACGTGGGGAAACTCACCTATTTCAGAGTTTACTCGGGAACGCTCAAAACAGGCTCTTATGTTCTGAATACAAACTCAGGCAAGAAAGAACGCATTGGTCGTGTGCTTCAGATGATGGCAAACAAACGCCAGGACATTGAAGCGGTTTTCACGGGGGATATTGTTGCAGCCGTTGGTCTGAAAAACACAAAGACCGGAGATACGCTTTGTGATACGAAGCATCCTATCGTTCTGGAAAAAATGGTATTCCCAGCGCCGGTTATTTCCGTAGCGATTGAGCCAAAATCAAAGGCGGATGGGGACAAGCTTAGCGATGCCCTGATGAAATTGGCCGATGAAGACCCGACGTTTCAGGTTCATACCGACGATGAAACCGGACAAACCATTATTTCCGGCATGGGGGAACTTCACCTGGATATTTTGATTGATCGCATGATGCGGGAATTCAAGGTTCAGGCAAATGTCGGACGACCGCAGGTAGCCTATCGCGAAACAATTCGTAGAAAAGTGAAGGCAGAGGGCAAATTCGTGCGCCAATCCGGTGGCCACGGACAGTACGGGCATGTGGTGATCGAGCTTGAACCGTCTGAAAAGGGTGCCGGTTTTATTTTTGAAAA
>CAZIYL010000089.1:0-9433 GCA_964543425.1 uncultured Deferribacteres bacterium | reverse complement strand
CAATGTCGTGCGCAATATTTTCCTGAACAGCGAGCCGTTTCACCCAATTCTGCCGGAAATGTTCGTAATCGGGAATATCTCCTCCGTAGAGCGGAAATTTATCCGTTAAACAACGGGGATTTTTGGGGAAAACATCGAAAGACCGCTCTAAGCGTTTAGACAATCGATTCACCATATCTTTCGCCATAACGCGGTAAGTGGTAAGTTTTCCTCCTACAATGGAAAAGAAATTCTCCTGCGTTTCAAAAATCCGGTGTTCGCGCGTTACCTGCGAGGCGGATTTGCCTTCCTCCCGAAGGAGCGGACGCAATCCCGCAAAAGCCGAGAGAATTTTGTCATCTGTAAGATTGGCTTTGGGAAAATAGTAATTAAACGATTCCAGCAAATAATCCACGTCGCTTCGTTCGGTGGTAATTCGATCGGGGTCTCCCGTGTAGTCGGTATCGGTTGTGCCCAGCAGAACCAGCGTATTCCAGGGGATGGCAAAAATCGGGCGGCCATCCTGGATTGCAAATTGCATAAACGCCCGTGTAATGGGCAAATCGGAATGCTTGATAATAAGATGAACCCCTTTTGTGGTACGGACATTCGGCGTGATATCTTTGAAAAACGCTTTTCTCACCTCATCGCTCCAGGGGCCGGTAGCATTGGCGATCACTTTGGCACGAATGGAAACCGGCTCACCCGTAAGCCGATTCTCCGCCTGTACGCCTGCCACGCGGCCGTCTTCAGGGATCACATCCACGGCCTTCACGTAATTTGCAATTACCGCTCCGTACTGTGCTGCCGATTGGATGGTGGCCATCACAAGGCGAAAATCATCTTCCTTGCAATCGTAATATTCGGCTCCTTTTTTAAGGCCATCCTGCCGCAATTCCGGCTCCAGAATCGCCAATTCCCGGGCGGAAACCATTCGGTGCCGTCCGATATTTTTGGTAAACGCCAGAATATCGTACAACCACATTCCGATGTGAATCAGCAGGGGCGGTTCAGCAGAATGTTCGTAAATCGGAAGCAAACATTTTGTGGGGTGAACAATGTGCGGCGCGATGTCCATCAGCTTCTTTCGCTCCACCAGCGCTTCGTGAACCAACCCAAACTCCGCCTGCTTGAGATACCGAAATCCCCCGTGAACCAGCTTCGATGACTTACTGCTGGTGCCGGCTGCGAAATCGTCCTTTTCAATCAGTGCTGTTTTGAATCCCCGAAGCGCCGCATCTCGGGCAATGCCTGCGCCGGTAATTCCCCCGCCAATCACCAGCACGTCGAACGGTTCAGATCGCATTTTTTGAATATTTTGATTACGAATTTCCGGCGAAAAATCCAGACTCTCAATCATTCCAGCAGGTGGTTTCATAAGTTGGTTCCAATCTTTTCATTCTTTAGTAAGCGATTCAATATTTTTTTATTGCCCACATCGCGAAATTCAACTTGAATCATTCATATACCACAAAAACTCAAAGACACCAAGAATCCGCGCGAAGGTTTACCGTCGGGCGGGCATTTTAGGAGCCCTGCAAAAGTACTTTTGACACAACGTGTTTAAGTCGTTGCAATTCAGATTATGGTACTCGATTCCCACCATTTACAAAAAACTAAGAAATGGAAACAACGATTAGAAACCGCTAAATCAGTCCGAGCCGGATCAAATTTAAGCCAATGGCCCACCGGCAAACGCATCGGGATGTGTAGGTTAATTATTTTGTTTTAATCGTCTGGCAACAATTTTTTCGGGTTCATAATTCCTTTCGGGTCTAATGAATTCTTGAGTTGTCGGATAATCCCCACGCCGGACGCTCCTATTTCGCGCGTCAGCCATTGCTTGTGATCCAGACCAATGCCGTGGTGATGGCTGATCGTTCCCCCATTTTGAACAATCGCATCCGAAGCGGCGCGCTTAATTTTCCACCATTCGTTTAGTTCCTCGCCCACGTGCGGGCTGGCCAAAATAATAAAATAGAGCGAGGTGCCGGTCGGATACACGTGAGAAAGGTGAACGGTTACAACCCCCTTAATTCCCAGTTTTTCAAACGCAGCCAAAATAGCCTTTCGGCCGGCCTCGTACAAATTCCAGAAGTTTTCCCACTCGGTAGCCGTTTCAAGTGTGTCCACCAAAATGTCGTAATTCATTAAGATATCACGCAAATAGGGACTCTCAAAACGGTGATCGTACCATTGCCGCGCGGTATTTTCCCTCAGATTGAAAGGTTTGTACGGGCGCACGATTTTTCGAATCTCCTGCCACTCCGCTTTTACGGAAGTCCCGCTTCCCTCCAGTCCCAAAACCATGAAGGAACGCTTTTGGGGAAGGAATCCTCGTTTCTCAAGATATTTAAGACCGATTTTTTGAAATCCGTCGGCCAACCGATTCGTTTTTTCTTCAACTAAAGAAAAGATAAAATCCGTTTCTTCCGCATCGGAAAGACGAATGGTTGTGGGTAATATTCCCTTTTGCAAAATTTTTTGAACGACTTCAGCGCCGTCCTGAAAGGATCGAAAAAGCAGAGCCGTGTAATATTTTTGTTCCGGAATCTGTTTTAACCGGATGCGCACGCGAGAAATCACGCCGAGAATCCCCTCCGAGCCCATAATGAGTTGATCCAAATCAGGGCCGTTGGATGCGGCAGGCAAATGGGGAGTCTCCATCAAGCCGGTGGGTGTTACCAAACGAATGCTTTCGACCATTTCCTCAATTTTGCCATATTTGGTAGATTGCTGTCCCGCGGAACGTGTGGCGACCCAGCCGCCCAGACTGGAATATTCAAAGGATTCCGGGTAGTGAGACAGCGTTAAACCGCTCTTTTGAAGTTCTTGTTCCAGCTCCGGACCTCGAATTCCGGCCTCGCAATCCGCCAGCATCGATTCCCGATCAATCCTTACGATGCGGTTCATTCGCTTTAAATCCAGTGCAACCAGCCCTTTTTGATTCCCTGACGCGGTTGCTTCCACACCCCCAACTACGCTGGTTCCGCCTCCCCAGGGAACAAGGGCAATTTCGTTTTCTGCGGCCCAGAGGACGATCTTCTCCAGCTCCTTTTCATTTTCGGGGAACAAAACGGCATCCGGAACAAGCGGGAAAATTTTCCTGCGAATCCGAATCAAATCGTGGTAGCTTTTTCCGTAGGTGTGAATGAGACGGGTTTCTTCAGAGAGATCAATTTTTAGCGATGAAAGATGGCTCTTTAGCTTTTCCAGAACTGCCTGGGACAGCCGGGAAGCCGGGACGTCGATTTCCTCTATCGATGGCGGAGGAAGAATCGGCTGATCGGGAATGCTTAGACATGATCGCAAATGGGGCCAGAAATCCCGACGGCGTGTCAGATCGTAAGATTTGCGAACGTCTCCCCAACCCCACCAGTTGGTTTTAATTTCCATTGTTCGTACATTCTTTCGATTAATTTGATTTGCAAACTAAGTAGCCTATTTTTTAAGTTCCGGTTCGTATTTTTTTAAACAAATAGCATTGGATGATCTTAAGTCAAAATAAATACGAAATCCGAATATCGAAATTTAAAACAAATCCAAAATTCAAATAACGCAATTTCTCAAACAGTAATGAGTCCAGTTTAAAAAGGATATCTCCCACGAATTTCGCGAATTATCACAAATTGATTTTATTGATGTTAAAAGAATTATATCCCGTATAATTTGTGCAATTAGTGGTTTTTAGAGTGCCCTCAGTAATAAAATGGTTCCTTTGCTTTGTTTTGAATTTTGGTCATTGGAATTTGTTTCGGATTTTGTGCTTTGGATTTTAACTCATGTTCACCATTTCATTACTAAAAGCATCAACCTTTTAGAATACGTCACACTATTTACGAAAAGAACCGCTAAGAATTTAACAAATAAACGATAGGTCGACAAGACTTGTCGACCCACAACCGCTTTAATTTAAATGTGAATGGCTTCATCAAGAGCATCTGCAGCAGCCTCCATAATGGCTTCGCTCAGTGTCGGATGACTGTGAACCGTTTTCAAAATGCTTAAATGGGTGGCTTCGTGACTTTTTGCAAGCGTAATTTCGCCCAGAAGCTCCGAGGCACTTTCACCAACAATGTGTCCGCCCAAAAACTCCCCGTATTTAGCATCAAAAACCAATTTTACCAAACCGGTTATGTCGCCGTCGGTAACCGCTTTCCCATTCGCTGAAAACGGGAATTTCCCGATTTTCACTTGGAAACCCTGCTCTTTTGCTTCTTTCTCCGTCAATCCCACACGGGCCACCTGCGGATGCGCATACACGGCACCGGGAATGGAATGGTAGTCCAGAGGCTTCACATCCAGACCGGCCATTTGTTCCACGGCCGTGATTCCCTCCGCAGACGCCACGTGCGCCAGATACGGGGGGCCAATCAAATCGCCCACAGCATAAACGGACGGCTCGCTGGTTTGGTACATCTCATTTGTCCGGATCAAACCCTTTTCCGTTTGAATGTCCAATTTTTCCAATCCGAGATTCGCTGAATTCGGAGAAACGCCCACCGAAACCAGCATCTTTTCAGCCACAATTTCCTGGGGACCCTTTGGGGTTTCAACCCGGGCCGTAACCGAATCCGAACCGATTTCCACAGCCGTAATCCTGGAGTTTGTAAAAATTTTCATTTTTCGCTTTTGAAAAGATCGGTGCAAAACCGTAGCAATTTCTTCATCCTCCATGGGGAGTACGTGCGGCAGGAGTTCCACAATCGTGATTTCCGTTCCAAATGTCCGGTAAAAATCGGCAAACTCAATTCCAATTGCACCGGCACCGACAATCAGAAGAGATTTGGGCGGTTCTTTGAGCACCAGGGCATCCGTGCTGGAGAGAATCCGCGTTCCGTCAAACGACGCAAATGGAAGTTGATTCGGATGCGCACCCGTGGCCAGAAGAATGTATTTCGGTTTCACGCGGGTGGTTTCTTCCCCTGAAGCATCAAGTACACGAATACTCCTGTCATCTGTCAAAAAGCCAGTCCCGGAAATGGTTTCAACGTGGTTTTTTTTGAATAGGAATCCCACGCCCCGCGATAATCTGTCAGCCGCTTTCCGGCTTCGTTGGATAATCTTCGGAAAATCAAATGAAATATCTCCGGCGGACAGCCCAAATGAGTCGGCTTTTTTCATCAGATTGTACACCTCGGCACTTCGCAAAAGGGCCTTTGCCGGGATACATCCCCAGTTAAGACAAATTCCGCCAAGGGCATCTTTTTCCACAACCAGAACTTTCATTCCTAACTGCGAGGCACGGATCGCAGCTACATATCCACCGGGGCCGCCGCCGACAATCGCCAAGTCAACGTGTACCGTTTTCATACCACTCCATTCTATTTAAAAATGCGGTTTGCTCCCATCATTATTATTTGAACTCTGCAAAAGCGTACTATATGATTAGGATAATTTGGAATCATTTTCAAGAAAAATTTATTTCTCTTATTTTTCGGGAGATTCTCGCAAATAGTTTCTACCCTGTGTTCTTCACAAACTTTTGTTACAAAAACACGGCAACATCAGGGGAAGCACAATTAATACCTAAAACAAAAAACCCTCTTGCGAGGGTTTTAAGAGCCATCACTATATTTTCTTAGACTTCCATAATTTCTTCTTCTTTTTTAGACAGAACCTCATCTATTTTTTCAATAAATTCGTCGGTTAGTTTCTGGATTTTCTCCAATTCATCGTGTTCCTGATCTTCAGTCAGATCGTGATTTTTCTGGGCTTTCTTGATGTGTTCATTCACATCCCGGCGAATATTACGAATGGCAATCCGTCCTTCCTCCGCCATTTTTTTCACTAATTTTACCAGCTCCTTGCGGCGTTCTTCGGTTAGCGTAGGAAAAGGAATCCGAATAATTTTCCCGTCATTTGTAGGGTTCAAACCGAGATCGGACTTCATAATCGCCCGTTCAATTTCGCCGATTAAATTCTTTTCCCAGGGCTGCACAGACAACAGTCGAGGCTCCGGAACGGTAATATTTGCCACTTGCTTCAACGGAACCTGGCTCCCATAGTAATTCACCTTAATCATGTCCAGGAGCGATGTAGTCGCCTTTCCCGTACGAATTCGTGCCATTTCCTCCTGCATGCTTTCAAGACTTTTTTTCATTCTGGCTTCAGCATCAAGGTAATATTTACTTTTCATTGTCGTCACCTATTACTTTAGTTCCCACGTTTTCTCCAAGAAGTAAGGACTTCAAGTTTCCCTGCTTAGTTAAATTGAAAACAATAATCGGCAATTTATTTTCCATGCAAAGGGTTACCGCTGTAAAATCCATCACTTTGAGCCCTTTTTTTACGACATCGAGATAGCTAATGGTTTCGTACTTTACGGCATCGCTGTGTTTTTCCGGATCGGCCGTGTACACGCCGTCCACCTTTGTTCCTTTCAGAATGGCGTCGGCTTCAATTTCGATGGCACGCAGTGCAGCCGCGGTATCGGTAGTAAAATAGGGACTTCCCGTACCCGCCGCAAAAATAACCACGCGCCCTTTTTCCAGATGGCGAATGGCTCGTCGGCGAATAAAAGGTTCTGCAACGGCCTCAATTGCAATAGCCGATTGCACCCGTGTGACAATGTCTAATTTTTCGAGGTAATTTTGAATGGCAAGGGCATTAATGATGGTAGCGAGCATGCCCATTTGGTCGCCCATCACGCGGTCGATGCCCTGATCTGAAGCAGATAATCCGCGGTAGATATTTCCACCCCCCACAACAATTGCAATTTCGATTCCCAGGTCTTTGACGTCTTTAATTTCATGAGCCATAAACCGAACCACCTCCGGATCAATTCCGAAGGCTTTTTTGCCCATGAGGGCCTCTCCGCTTAATTTCAGTAAAACGCGCTGATAGGAAAGCTCAGACATGCAATAATTCCCTTTTTCCAGAAAAGAATCTTTTCGACTCGGATTGACACTTTTATTGAGAACATTTTTCGCAGGAATCTTCTCAGATCCACAGAGACAATAAAAAAGCCCAATTGAATTGGGCTTTTACAATTTATTCGCCAAGTTGGTACCGCGTAAAGCGTCGAATCACAATATTCTCACCAATTTTGGCAATGACTTCGGTCATCAAATCTCTGATTGTTTTTTCAGGATCCCGAATATATCCCTGCTCCATCAAGCAAACATTCTGGTAATATTTTTCCAACTTGCCTTCCACAATTTTTTCTATAATGTGATCCGGCTTACCGGAAGATTTCATTTGCTCGCGGTAGATTTCTTTTTCCTTTTCGATCACGTCCGGAGATAGATCTTCTCGTGAAACAACCAACGGATTTGCAGCGGCGACTTGCATGGCAACATTCTTCACAAATTGACGGAAATCATCGGTATTGGCCACAAAATCCGTTTCACAATTGACTTCTACCAACACGCCAATCCGATTCCCGGGATGAATGTAAGAGTCGATAACCCCCTCTTTAGCCTCACGGCCACTCCTCTTTTGAGCAGTAGCAATTCCTTTTTTTCTTAAGTAATCGACCGCTTTTTCCAAATCCCCATCTGTTTCCTGAAGCGCTTTCTTGCAATCCATAATTCCAGCGCCTGTTTTCTTCCGTAACTCCATTACGAGGTTAGCACCAACTGCCATAAATCCTCACTCCTTCTATTTGGAAAGATCGTTTTCTGTTCTAATGAAATAACCGTTTACATTTTTATTTGAATAGCGTCCGTTACGGGTATTTTCCTCATTTTTGCAAAGAAAACCTCACACAGATCGCTCGCCCATTGCCAATTTACCCTTCGGCCGGGGCTGCGTTTTCTTCCGACTCCACGGGTTCCGATTCTTCTTCCGCCATGTGTCGTTCAACTTCGGCTGCCGTTTGAGCTTCAATAATCGCATCTGCAAATGCGTGGGTAATCAAGCCAATGGATTTAAACGCATCATCGTTTGCCGGGATTAGAAAATCAATCGGATCCGGGTCTACATTTGTGTCAACCATCGCAAACACAGGGATATTGAGTTTTCTCGCTTCGGCAACCGCAATGGCTTCTTTTTTTATGTCGACCACATAAAGCGCCCCGGGCAATATATTCATATCCTTAATACCCCCCAGCACTTTTTCCATTTTCTCACGTTTCCGTTCTAATTTCAACACCTCTTTTTTTGTGAGCTTGTCGTATGTGCCGTCCATGCTCATTTTATCCAAGTTTTTCAGGTGTCGAATACTTTTTCGGATCGTGCTGAAATTAGTGAGGGTTCCACCCAGCCAGCGTTCCGTCATATAAAACTGCCCGCTGCGCTCGGCTTCCGTTCGGATAATATCTTTGGCTTGCTTTTTTGTTCCGACGAATAAAACCCTCTCTCCGCCCTGAACAATTTTCTGAATCTCCCGCAAGGCAACATTCAACAGCTCAATCGTCTTTTTCAAGTCGATAATATGAATGTTGTTGCGCTCCATAAAAATATACCTGCGCATCTTGGGATTCCATTTTCGCGAAAGGTGGCCAAAATGCGCTCCTGCCATCAACAATTTTTCCAACGTCATTTCTTGCATTCAAATTCTCCTAAACTTGAATTATTCCCGGAAACAGGCAACAAGCGCCTTTTCCATGTGATTTCCAATTATGAGTGCACTTTAAAAACCACTAATCACACAAATTATACGGGGCTAAATTTCATTAACTTCAATAAAATCAATTTGTGATAATTCGTGAAATTAGTGAGAGATATCCTTTTTAAATTAAACTCAATTATAATACAAAAATAGTCCCAAATAAGGTAATTAACGTTTTGAAAATTGAAAGCGTTTACGGGCTTTGGGTTGGCCGTATTTTTTCCGTTCCACCATTCGGGGATCCCGGGTCAGAAAGCCTGCCTTGTGAAGCCTGCTTTTAAAATCTTCATTTACTTTAACCAATGCGCGTGAAATTCCAAGCAGAAGTGCACCTGCTTGTCCGGTTAGACCACCGCCCTTGACAGTTGCAGAAATGTCGTATTTATCGCGCGCTTCGGTCATATTCAGAGGCTGTTCAATAACCATCTTCAAAACTTCTCGCTTAAAGTAGTCCAAAAGCGGTTTCCCATTGACTTCAACCTTGCCATTTCCAGGGGTTACCCAAACGCGGGCGATTGAATTTTTCCGACGTCCCGTAGCGTAATAGCTGTTTTCCTTCATTAAAAAAACTCCTTGCTCTCCTTAATTGGTTTAAAATTCTAATTGTTCCGGTTTTTGAGCAGCATGTGGATGCTCTTCGCCTGTATAAATCTTGACCTTTTTTAGGAGCTTTCGCCCAAGCTTGTTATGAGGAAGCATGCCCCAAATGGCGTGTTGCAGAACTTCTTCCGGTTTCTTTTCCATAAGCTTTCTGGCGGTGATTTCCGTAATTCCCCCCGGATAGCCAGAATGCCGATAATATTTCTTTGCATCCAGTTTGTGGCCGGTTAAACGAACCTTGTCCGCATTTAGAATAATAACATTATCACCCGTATCCACATGAGGAGTAAAAATGGGCTT
>CAZIYL010000088.1:5295-9558 GCA_964543425.1 uncultured Deferribacteres bacterium | reverse complement strand
TCCATCGACACGAAAGGCTTTCAAGTTAAAACATCTGAAAAAAAACTGCCGTTTGTAAAAAAAATAAGCGGAAAATTTGATTACAAAGCACTCGTGGATCGACTGAAATCAGTGAAGAAAAAATACCCTAAGCTGGAAGATGTTATTATTTCACCCGATGCCAGGATTAAATATGACACAATTATCAAAGTAATGGACACGTGTCGTAAAGTGGGTTTCCCAAACTTTTCTATTTCCGGATAATTATGAATCAGATATTTTCAAAAAATAGCATTCTCAATCGAAAACGACGGAAAAGTGGAGTGTTTACGCTTCGATTGACGTCTATGATTGATATGTTTACGATTTTGTTGGTTTTTTTGCTCAAGAATTACACTGCGGAAAACCAAATGCCCGTAGTTGCAAACGACCTTAAATTGCCGTCTTCGACTGCCCAAAAGGCTCCTGAAACGGCTTCCGTGGTGGGTTTAACACAAGAGTGGGTTCTGCTTGACGGTAAAAGAATGGTCCGTGTAAGTGCCGTGCTCAAATCAAACGATTTGCTTATTAAAAATCTTTTTCTTGAACTAAAAGCCAAACGCTTGATTTCCGAACGGCTGGCCACGTATGATTCCAAAATGAAATTTCGCGGGGAAATCACAATACAGGGAGATAAAAATCTTCCTTTTCAATTATTGAAAAAAGTGATGTACACATGCGGCCAGGTTGGCTACAATAATATGCAACTAGCCGTCATTAAAAAGGAATAAAAAGGCAGAAGAAGTCCACCGAAGGAATGAAACATAAATCTGACGTTCTACGCATAAAAGTTGAAGACCAGGATGGCCCGCGTGAATTTTATTTGAAGTCGAATAAAAAATATCGCATTGGACACGATTCTTCGAATGATTTGACCATCTATGGCGACCACGTTCCCAAGAAACACATTCTTTTTGAAGGAAAAGGGGATCATTTTGTCTTGAATGTGGATCGCTTCATTGTGGGGCAAATCTCTAATGATCAATCTACCCTAAAGATTCACGATCTGATTGATTACGATCTCCTGCCCCAAAAGGGGAAAATCTTCCAGGTTCCCATTAAGCCTGGGAAAAAGGGCTGGCTAAAGGTTGGAGATACGCGTTTCGAATTCGATTTTGACAATGCAGTTGAACCGCCCGACGATTATATTCATTATTGGAATTTTTCGAGACGATATTTTCACGGAATCACCAACGATCTTCCCTACAAAATTGTCGTTTTGCTTTTCCTTTTCCTGGGCACTTTCTGGTCGGTCAAAGTTTATCACGCCAAACCTATCCCGGAGAAAAAATTCAGTCTCGAAAAGGTAACACGACGCGTTGCGAGATTTATTATTACACCCAGGAAAGCCCCAAAAATAGCATCCAAGAGCACATTGGGCGTGAGCAATGCCAAGAAAGCAAAAGAAGCATCTTCTAAAAAATCAGAAAAATCCAATACATCCAACCCGGAAGCCAAGCAAAAAGCCGCATTTGAAGCAGCGAAGAAAGCGGTTGTGAAAAAGGGGCTGCTGGGTTTAATTGCTGGTAAGGGTAAAGCCGGTAAGGGTGGCACAGTGGTTGATGCTCTTATCGATAAGGGCCTGGTGCGGGAATTAGATAACGAGCTGCAATCGGGAAAAGATTTGCAAGTAGAGCTGCCCTCGTTGGATGACAAAGGTGGCGATTTAACCGATATTTTATCTTCGGACACCCCTTCCGTGGATAATTTGATTACCAACGACCAGGTTCAGGAAAATTTTAATCTCAAGGAAAAGGGAGGCGTCAATCTGGAAGAAATGAGCGCTCTCTCCGGCGATACGGAGGCAATTGGACACAGAAGCCAGCAGTCCATTCGCGATGTTGTCGTCTCTTATATGGGCCGCATTACTTACATTTACAATAAATACCTGAAAACAAATCCTGATTTTGCCGGGAAGGTCGTAATCGAGATTAAAATTGCTGCCTCGGGCGAGGTGCTGAATGCCAGGATTGTTTCATCCTCAATGAATAACCATGCATTTGAAAATGAGTTGTTACAAGTTGTTCGACACATTAAATTTAAGCCGATCCCAGAAGGTGTTGTTACGGTTGAAAACCCCTTTGTTTTTTCTCGAAATGACCGCTAATTCCCTCGTCCAAAGGCTGTTTGTCACTTCTTGCCTGCACAAAATGAATCCACCGCAGGGCAGGGATTTTTGCCTTGATTAAATTAATTCAAAATTAATCAATCCAGTCTAGAAAGGATATCTCCCACGAATTTCACAAATTATCACAAATTCATTTTATGGATGTTAAAAGAATTATATCCCATATAATTTTTGCAATTAGTGGTTTTTAAAGTGCACGCATTAATATTTTATCTTTCAAAGTCGCCGATAAATTTCTCTTGCAAAACCAAGGTGAGTTTGCTAATTTAAAATAGTGGATTTCTTGCGGTGAACCTGCATCTCTCGGAGAAACAAAATGCGAATCTTTTACCTCTTGCGGAATCAAAAGCACACTATTGGGGTTGAACTGGAAAAGGGCATGATTGATTTTTCGGCTGCCCTGCGTACGTATTTTTTTATCAAACAAGACCGATTGATGTACCAACTCGATTCGCCTTTTGATCTTATCCGGGCGGGGCTTGTGGATGAAGATTTTATGCTCCGGATTCTTGACTATCTGGAATCTCACGATTTGTGGAATCAATTCATCATTGCGGACGCGTACAAGATCCTTCCGCCCGTTCCTCAAACCGGGAAAATTGTGTGTCTTGGCAGAAATTATGCCGCTCACGCCAAAGAAAGCGGAAGCGAAATACCGACAGAACCAATCATTTTTGTGAAAACAAGATCGACGGTCATCGGGCCGGAAGAAAAAATTCTGCTTCCGGAGGGAGTCGGTCGCGTGGACCATGAAATTGAGTTGGCGGTTGTTATTGGCAAGCGGGCCGCGCGTGTTCCAAAAGCCGAGGCTTTCTCGTATGTTGCCGGGTACACCATTCTAAATGATGTTACGGCGCGGGCGATGCAGAAGCAGGACATTGAGGCGCGAAAACCCTGGTACCGATCAAAGAATTTCGACACGTTCGGTCCGATGGGACCTTGTCTGGTTACTCAAAAGGAAATCGGAATTCCCATTGAACTGGAATTAACCCTTCGTGTAAATGGTGACGTTCGGCAGCGTTCCAATACAAGAAATATGATTTTTAATATTCCCACGCTTATTGAGTACATTTCTCAGTGGATTACTCTGGAGCCGGGTGATTTGATTTCTACGGGGACGCCTGAAGGAATCAGTGAACTCCATGCGGGCGACGTTGTGGAGGCGGAAATCGAAAAAATCGGGCTGCTCAGAAATTTTGCTGCTTGATACAATGGAAGAGGAGATCTCTTGAACTTAGAGCTTGAAAATAAAGCCGCGATTGTTGGGGGTTCCAGTAAAGGGCTGGGGCGCGCGATTGCGATGCGAATGGCAGAAGAAGGGGCTTCTGTAACCATTTGTGCGCGTGGTGAAGAGGAACTTCTGAAAACGCAAAATGACATTCAAAAGAAAACCGGCCGAAAAGTACTGGCGGTGCAAGCCGATCTTTCCAAGAAAAAAGATATTGCGACAGTTGTTGCAAAAACAGTGGAAACCTTTTCAAAAGTTGACATTTTAGTAACCAATGCCGGGGGGCCGCCGCCTCTGTTTTTTATGGATATTTCGGATGAGCAGTGGGAAGATTATTTGCAGTTGAGCCTGATGAGTGCCATCCGGCTCATTCGATTGGTACTGCCCTACATGAAGAAACAAAACTGGGGGCGCATCATTAATCTAACTTCTGTCTCGGTAAAACAGCCAATCGACAGCCTAATTTTGTCGAACACGGCGCGATTAGGCATCGTGGGACTCGCTCGAACGCTTGCCAATCAATACGCCAAAAACAATATCACAGTTAACAATGTGGCTCCCGGATATGTCTTAACCGACCGGGTACGCCAATTATTTGAGACAAAAGCGCAGCAGGAAAATCGCTCTATTGAAGAAGTTACCCGTGAAATCACAAAACAAATTCCCATGGGACGGTTAGGAAAACCGGAGGAAATTGGCGATGTTTTTGCCTTCTTGGCCTCCGAACGTGCAAGCTACATTACCGGTGTCACCCTTCAGGTGGACGGTGGTTTTGTTCGTGCAGCTCTGTAAGAATTAGGGTTAACACCATTTCAAATAGGGAAGGAAAGAACCCAAGATTCTTCGTCGGTCGCGGTCACTGAGCATAGTCGAAGTGCGGTCACTGAGC
>CAZIYL010000088.1:0-5195 GCA_964543425.1 uncultured Deferribacteres bacterium | reverse complement strand
GCGGTCACTGAGCATAGTCGAAGTGCGGTCACTGAGCGGGGTTTACACTGAGTAAAGTCGAAGTGTCGAAGCAGGCGGTATCCTCAAAATAACGGCAATGCGTTTTTTCTGTCATTCCGAAGGAGCGATGCGACTGAAGAATCGCGTATCGACAATGTTTTGTCGATATAGGCGTCGTTAGCGCCTAAACGAAACTGGCTGGTAAGAATCAAAATATTTTTTATGGAAGGGCTTTGTGTGGAATTTTCTCTTTTTTCGGTCAGTGTAAATTTGTCCGGAAGTGAACATTTAAAAGGAGTCGCTCGTTCGTGAGCCGAATTCTTTACGGAATTCATCCCATTCAAGCGGCTATTGAAGCGGATGAGCCGATTGAAAAGATCATTGTCTCAAAATCGGCCCGGGGGACTCGCGTAGGACAGCTAATTTCACAGGCCCGAAAAAAGGGAATTCCGGTCCAATGTGTGGCACCCGATGTACTGAAAAAGAAAGCGGAATGGAAAGCCTGTCAGGGAGTGCTGGCATGGGTGGCGGGCGTGCGGTGGTACTCTTTGGAGGATTTGCTGGACAAACTGCAATCTGTGCCGGAGTCGTTGTTTTTGCTGATTTTGGATCAGATTGAAGACCCGCACAATCTGGGCGCCATTGCCCGCTCGGCGGAGGCATTTGGTGCACACGGCTTGATTTTGCCACAGCGACGGTCGGCGCCACTTTCGGCTACAGCTTCAAAGGCAGCCGCCGGGGCGCTTGAAATTTTGCCAATTGCGCGGGTAAAAAATCTGAATCGGGCAATTGAGACGCTTCAGGCTCACAATATCCGGGTCATTGGAACAGATGAAAACGGCGACAGGCCTGTGTGGGAAACAACCCTTGTGGATTCTATCGCGGTCGTTATCGGGAACGAGGGGACAGGAATGCGCCGGCTCGTTCGTGAAAAATGTGACGAACTGGTTCAAATTCCTCTCCGGGGCAAGACGCCTTCTTTAAATGCCTCGGTGGCTGCGGGTATTTTGTGTTATGAGGTGTTCAAACAGCGCAGGGCTTAAGGAAATTCAAAATGAAACAATTTACAACCAAATTTGCTCGATTTTATCGATATTTTCCGATGTCTGTGACGGTAATTTCCGTGAAATACAAAAATAAAGAAAACCTGATGCCGGCTGTTTGGAATTCCCCTCTCTCCTTTGATCCGCCCCTGTTTGGCGTTTCAATTTCGCCAAAACGTTTTACACATGAATTGGTAAAATTGGCGGGAGAATTTACCGCCAATTTTTTGGACTACCGCCACATCAGCAAAATCGCCGAATGTGGCAGTGTTTCCGGCCGGGAGATTGACAAATATAAAAAATTCAAGCTTACAAAGGAAAGATCGCAGTTGGTAAAATCACCCATTGTGGGGGAGGCCTATTGCTCGCTGGAGTGCACACTGGAGAGAGTCGATTGCTACGGGGATCACGATTGGTTCATTGGCAGGGTCTTGGGGGTTCACTTTGAAGAGGGAATCTACGACGAAAATGGTTTGCTTATGCTGGAAAAAATACTTCCGGCCATGTATATGGGTGCCGACACCTATTTTACGGCAGATTCCAAAAGTAAAGTTTTGATTTCGAGAACGTGAGTTTTGTTAAAATAGAAGAAGTCCTTTTTAAGAAAGGAGTGAAAACCCGATGTCAGGAATTGAAGGAAAGCGGATCCGGAAACCTGCTGTGGCAGGAACATTTTATTCGGACGATCCGACTGCTTTAAAGGAACAGATTGATTTTTTTCTTGAAAATCTTGAGGAAAACGAAATTGAAGGGGACATTTACGGCATCATTTCACCACACGCCGGCTACATGTATTCCGGCCAGGTAGCCGCAGCCGGGTACAAGCAGTTGTTGGGACGGGATTACGACGTGGTGCTGGTGATTGCTCCCAGTCACCGGGAATATTTTAAAGGAGTGTCGGCTTTTTGCGGAGAGGGCTACGAAACGCCCCTGGGGGTAATCCCCGTCGCAGAGGATTTGTGCAGGCGTCTCACGGAACAATCCGAATTGATTGTTGACTCCTGGACAGGGCATCGTGAAGAGCACGCGTTGGAAGTCCAACTACCTTTTCTGCAGCGGATTTTGGGTGAGTTCCGGCTTATCCCTCTGGTCATGGGGGATCAGAACTACGATGATGCGGTTGAAGTCGGGGAAATCATTGCCAGAATTCTTCGACACGAAAAGGCTCTTGTGGTTGCCAGCTCTGATTTATCCCACTACTATCCGGCGGCGGTGGCTGAAAAAATGGACAGCCGAATCATTCGGCATGTAAATAATTTCGATTATGAAAGCCTGTGGAATGATATCGAAGCAAAGCGTGCAGAAGCCTGCGGGGCGGGACCGATCGTTTCAACAATGGTTGCAACTAAAAAAATGGGTGCCAACAAAAGTGAGGTACTGCTTTATCGCCATTCGGGCCATGTAACCGGGGATGAGAGCGCAGTGGTTGGATATCTTTCGGCTGTGATGTATCGCATTTAAATGCTGCCTGTGATCCAAGAATGTTGATAGATAATGAAGAAAGCATGGGTAGAAAAAATGTATCGTTTCATAATAGGTCTGTTTTTTTTAATCGTGATTTCCAGTGGTGCGAAGGCACAATCGGGGGGGCTTTCGTTTTATACGGTTGCACCCGATCAGGCTGAGACAGGCAAACTATATTTAAATTATAATACCAATTACGGAGTCCGCGCCATCCGACCTTTTGGCGAAGATGGCGTGGAACAACAGGCAGGCGTTGTTTACGGAATTACTCAGAATTTAAGCCTTCTTGGGGTTGCCAGTGCTCTTATTAATCGGAATTCCGCGCTTCATGAGGGATCGGTACAGGTGGAACTGATGCAAAAAATCCTTTCACAAAAGGACCATTTTGCAGACTTTGCGGCGAGTGTCGGGTTTTTACGGGAATATCTTGGAACAAATGTTCTAATGGCCCGATTGGCATTCGGACGTGATTTCAGACGATTCAATCTTTGTGGAAATGCCGTTTTTGAGAAACCCTTCGCCAAAAATCGCGATCCTATGGATTTAATTACTACAGCAGCAGTTGGCTATCAGATTTCTTCCTGGCTCTGGGGTGGTATCGATGCTATTGGTGAGGATCTGGAAGGATTTTTTGAGCCGGAAGAGGCAGAGGGAGGCGCAAAACTAATGGTCGGGCCAACGGTACAACTGCAATTCTCAAGGGGAATGCGATTCCGTTTGGGAGCGGGGCCGATTTTTTATCTAACAAAAAGCACCCCCATTAGCCAGGCGCCTCGTTATCTTCCACCCGGAAAAAACGGATACACTATTCATGTATCGATGATTTATGGAATATAAAGCGATTCCATAAAAAGGAGGTGATGATATGTCACAAAAGACGGGTGTTGATCTGGGATTAACCGAGGAAGAAAAACTGTATTTGCTTCGATTAGCGCGGGAAGTGATTTCGAAAAAGGTGAGGGGAATAAATCCTGATATCCCTGAGCCTCCTACAGAGAGATTGCAGGAAAAACGCGGCGCTTTTGTCACGTTAAATAAATTTGGTCAACTTCGAGGATGCATCGGTTACATTGAGGCCATAAAACCGCTTTATTTAACCATTGTGGAAATGGCCGAATCAGCGGCATTCCGCGACCCGCGCTTTCCGCCGGTAACGGCCGACGAAGTTCCGGATCTGGAAATAGAAATATCGGTGCTGACTCCTCTCAAACCCATTGAATCCGTTGAGGAAATTCAGGTGGGAAAGCATGGAATATTAATTCGCCAGGGATTTTATCAGGGATTGCTTTTGCCTCAGGTGGCAACAGATTATGGATGGGATCGGGAGACATTTTTAACGCAAACCTGCTACAAGGCCGGTTTGCCCGGGAATTGCTGGAAAGAATCAGCCGCGGAAATCCTTATTTTTTCAGCCGACATTTTCAACGAAGAGGATTTTACTGGAAAACTGTAAATTTGCTTTTTTATCGAGCAGAAAACGAAAATTTGCGGATTTTTATTCGGAATATTTTTTGGAGTAACAGTTGGATTCGCCGGAGGAAGAGGAATACCGGAAAATTTTTGAGGCGGCCATTAAAATGACGGAAGAACGCCGAAAAATAGACCCGTCATTTTCGATAGAAGATTTGGAACGCCTGTTACGGACGGAATACGAGGTGGAGGGAAATGACCAATTCGGACGGGGCAGAGTCTTTGAGTTGGAATTGTCTGCGACAATTGCCGCTCACGAATATGTATTATCGAAGTGGAAGAAAGAAGAAATAGTTCATTGAAATTACGGTATTAATGAGTGGGATTACTTTTTCAATGACAAAATAAAAATAATAAAATGGAGGATTCAAAATGGAATTATGGCAATGTTCAGTTTGTGGTTATATTGCAGACGAGGAGGCTCCTGAGGTTTGTCCGAAGTGCGGAGCGCCCAAGGACAAGTTTGAAAAAGTAGAAGAAAACAGGGCCAAGTTGGTTGATCGAGCCCGCTACACGAATTCGCTTCATCAGGAATTATTTTCCATTTTGGGGAATGCGCTTGATGTGGCCGACGAAGGAATCGAGGATAACCTCGACCCCGGCTGCCTGGATATTTTTCAAAAAGCCAAAAAACACGCCACCGAGTTACGGCAGATGATTCTGGCTGAAATTCAAACTCATGTCAGTAAAGGTAAATGGGGCTAAAATCCAATTCAAATGTCCTCCTCTGAGTCAATCAGAGGAGGATTTTTTTTGCGTAATTTCCGCCGTAATTTGTTGATCTTTCCGGCATCCGCATTCTGAGTTGATTCTATTCACGATATTTAGTATATTCTTAGGGTTTTTTGTCCCTGCATCCGAGGAATTCCGAAACTAAAGTCTGTTATTTTCGTATTAAGAACAAGTGAAAATAAAATCGAGTTCATTCATGTATTATTGTGTTCTCACTGCGGATATTCATCAATCGCGACTCGTGGCCAACCGAAAGGCGCTTCAGGAACAAATTGAGGCACAGCTTCAGACTGTTAACCAAACCTTTTCTAATTTCATAAAAGTTCCCTTCACAATTACATTGGGCGATGAGTGGCAGGGAATTGTTCAATATCTGCCTGTTGCGTATGAAATCGCGGCCCATTTTGTCGAAAAATTTCATCCGGTGCGATTGGCCATTGGCATTGGCGAAGGCAAAATTGAAACGGCGTGGCGTGAACGCTCATC
>CAZIYL010000087.1:0-9575 GCA_964543425.1 uncultured Deferribacteres bacterium | reverse complement strand
GTCAGCAGATTAAACAATACATTGAAAGCGCCAAAAATGAATTGGTGAATCGGATTAATGAACTTATTTCCAAGGCAGATGATTTGGCCAAAAAGGGAAATTTTCCGGAGGCAAATAAACTTTACAACCAGGCTTTGTTATTGAGTCAGAACGATAATGTGCGCAAGGAAGAAATTCACAAGAAAATGGTCGAGCTGGAGAATAAATTAAATATGTATGATTATTACCAGTCCGGCCTAATTGCCTATCGTTCGGAAGACTGGGCTACGGCGATGAGAAATTTCGAAAAAGCCCTAAAACTGGACCCGAAGAATCCAAAAATACAGAGCTACTACAAAGATGCCGAGCGGCACACAATGGCTCGCAAGCAGCAGATGACACCGAAAATGGAAAAGAAGTTTAATAAAGCGCTTCAACTTTATGTAGACGACAGGATTGAAGCGGCACTGAAAATCTGGGAAAGCCTTTTGGAAGAACAACCGTACAATAAGGATATTATTGACGCCATTGATATGGCCAAAAAGCAGCTTCAAGAACGACAGAAAGCTCGAAAGTAATCGTGTTCAAGAAAATAAAAAAAGAGGAACTTCGGGTGCCGGCTTCTATCGAGCACCTGAAGGATATGAGAAAATTTATTGAGAAGGTTGGCAAAAAGCATCGGGTTTCGGACAAGATTGTCAATAGCTTTAAATTGGCGATTGACGAAGCCAGTACCAACATTATCCGCCACGCGTATCGAGACACCTCCGGTGAAATCCTTATTCGGGTGATTGTACGCAAAACCAGCGTGACGATTTCCCTGATTGATCAGGGCCGATTTTTTGATCCGAACAATGTAAAAGACCCTGACCTCAAACGCTATGTAGCAATTGGTAAGCGCGGGGGGCTTGGTATTTTCATGATTCGGAGGCTTGTGGATGATATCGAATATTATCGAACCAGCGAGGGAAATGAACTTCGACTTACTAAGAAAATTGAGAAAAAGCGCAAAGCAAAAATTAGTGTTTCATCTATTCCGGGTTCGTTACGAATAAAATATTATTCCTATTCGGCAGCAATTCTCTCAATCCTTATTATTTTTGGCTATTTTTACTTCTTTTTTCAACGAAGTGAGCAAATCCTGAATCAAACCTTTACGCAGGGTGAAGCAGCCGCAACGGTTTTAGCGAAAAACAGCACAAATTGGATTGGCACTGTTGCAGAGTTGAACCTGAATAAAGAAACAAAGGTTATTCTCACACAAAACCCGGAATTATTAACCTATGCCGTTATCGTTGATAAAAACGGTATCATAAAAGGATCAACCAATTTTGATTTATTTCGGGTATTTAAGCCTTATTCGGGTGTCGTTCTGGAGAAAGATTTCGGTCAAGGGCGTTCTTTGGTGAAACTACCAAATGGCGAAAAAGAATATGTTATTGAGAAACCCATCAATGTAATTGATCACACCGCTCCCAATTCAAAACGATTTATGGGTAGAGCTTATGTTTTTATTTCAAGCGCCAAGGTGAACCAGTGGATACGTGCACGGCGTATGAAAGACTTGCGGGTAACTCTTTTACTTTTGCTTTTTGGAAATATTGGCGTTGCTCTACTCATCACATTGATTATTAGCCCGTTCCGAAAACTGGCATCCTGGGTACGAAATGCCAGCGAAGGCAATATTGAAGACTCAATGGAAATTGATTCCTCTGACGAAATCGGGGAAATTGCTCAAGCCTTTAATGAAATTACATTCAAGTTTCGGAAATCTCAGCAAAGCTTGCAAGATCAGGAACGCCTGAAGCATGAAATGCATCTGGCACAGGAAATTCAGCAAACGCTTTTGCCGGACAAATTTCCAGAAAGACGCGGATTCGATATTGCCTCTTACTATGAATCGGCAAAGGAAGTTGGAGGCGATTATTATGATTTCGTGGAAATTGACCAGGATCGCCTTGGAGTAGTGATTGCGGATGTGTCGGGCAAGGGGGTTCCGGGTTCACTGGTAATGACCATGATTCGTACCGCTCTGCGTACGGAAGCAAGGGGTACTTACTCGGCAGCGGAAACATTGAAAAAAGTAAATAAATTTATCATGGGTGATATTAAAAAGGGAATGTTTGTAACGGTTTTTTACACCATTCTAAATTCCCGAAACAGAAGTTTGACCTACGCCAGCGCAGGCCACAACCCCATGATTCTGTATCGCCCAACTACAGAAAAAACCTATTATTTAAACCCAAAAGGATTTCCGGTTGGTATTAGCCTGAATGATGAAGAACTTTTCGACAAATCGCTTGAAGATGATTCCATCCGATTGGCAAAGGGAGATGTTGTCATTATTTACACCGATGGCGTAACCGAAGCTATGAATTCCCGGCGGGAGCTTTTTGGCGAAGAACGTCTGCTTGAAGCCGTACGTCGATATGGAAAATTGAGTGCCGAGGACTTTGTGGCCAAGCTTCGGGAAGAAATTGTGTCGTTTACAGAGGGTCAGATTCAGTACGATGATATTTCTCTTGTGGTTATTAAAGAAAATATGGAACAAGCGGAGGAATATGAGGAGCGTGCCCGCGAAGCCTACTATCAGGTGCTAAATGGTGTTTCGGCAACTCAGGCAGCAAAAAATGCCGGCATTCCTTTTAGAAGATTTAAAGTTTTTCGGGGAAAATTTGAAAAAGTTGGTATTGATAATTTTCGGTCGGACTACGAAGCCACTGCGGTTGAAGCCAAACATTTAAGCATTGAAGAGCAAACGAAAATATTTGACGTCATAAGGAAGCACCCGGATTATGGCCCCCGACGTATTTCGGAACTCCTTTCGACGGATGAGTATGCAAATACGATTCTTTCTGAAAATCGAGTTTACAGCGAATTGGTTCGCTTGAAATTGAATACAAAACAACTTCGCGAGAATTTCGTTACGCGGAACAAAAACAAACGGAAATTCAAACCGCCCGGAACCCCGATGCTTACGCTGGATGGGCGGGTTATTATTGACAATTCGCAGACAAAACTATCTGCGCCAGTATTGAAGGAGCCGGAAAAGGAAGAAAAACTCACTGCGGGAATAACAGAGAAATTCGATGGGGAGATGCTTTCTGAGGAAATTGAAGAAATCACCTCAGCAGAAGGATTGGATCTGGAGGTAAAAGAAGGGGAATCTAACAAGAAAAAGCTGCTTCCCCGGAAAAAGAAAAAACGCAAAGAAAAATCCCTCATGGATGAAGATATTGAAGAAATTATTCTCTCCAATCCCGTTGATGTTTTTGATAAGAATAAAGGATTTGAAAATGAGTTAGAAGAGGAAGGTTCCGATGAGGAAACTGACCTTTCCACCCTTGCGGGAATTGAAGTTCTGCACCGGAAGCCTGCTCCGGAAGAGGGTGAAACAGATTCCACGAAAATTGCTTCTCCCGAAGAGGAAGAAAATTTAAATCAGGAAAATGAAGGTAAGGTTTCTCTTAAAAAATTATTCGACTCGTTGGAAATGGGGGAAGAGGATGAAGAGTTTCGGAAGGATACGTCTGAAGAGGAAGAACTTGATTTGTTCCAATATTCCATTTTGGAAGAAAATGAATTGCTGGGGGATGAAGAATTTTCTGAACCACAAACGGAAACTACTGAGCCGGAATCCGAATCCATAATGGAGAGCGAGGTAAAAACGGAAGAAATTCCCCAGAATGGAGATTTGAAAAAATCGGATCACGGCGAAGAACCGGAGCCAGAGATTTCTTTGGAAAAAATATTCGGACAATTGAGTGTTCAGGAAGAAGATGAGCCGGAAGATCGCTCCGTTGAAGAAAATTTCAATAGAATTGAAGATTTGGTCGATAATATTACTATTGAAGAGGAAGAAATTGAGAATGCCCTAAATGGAAAGGATGAGGAGAAAACCGAGGGGAAAGAGAAAATTATTCCTAGTAAAGAAACAGACGAAGCCTCAAAGGTAAAACGCCTTCTTTTAAGCGGGTTGAGGTTTTATCTGGACAGGGATTTTAAAAAAGCGGTCGCTATTTTCAATAAAATTATCGAAGACTATCCCAATCATTTTGAGGCACATTACAACTTGGGCAATGCCTACTTTCGCATGAAAGATTTTGAAAAGGCCGAGCGTGAGTACCTAAAAGTGATTGAAATTGATGCATCGTTTACGGATGCCCATGAAAATCTGGGCGTCATTTACGCCAATCGGAAGGATTTTAAAAAAGCCATTCAAATCTGGAAAAAGATTTTGGAAATCAAACCCGATCGAAAAGATGTGAAAAAAAACATCGAAAAGGCATTAAAGCTAAACAAAAGCCAAAAACGCAGCGAAGCCGCTGCAACTGAATCATAAAAATAATATTGATTTTTTCTGTAAATTCATTTATATTAGCGTGAGTCATTATTCCCATAAAGGAGACAATCAATGGAAGGAATCCAGGTATCGGTATCGAAAACAGGCCCTCAGAACAATGTTTCCATTATAAAGGTTGGGGGCTATATTGATACGACTACTTCTGCTGAATTAGAGCGAGCTCTCGATCATCTATTGCGGGCGGGTAATTACAATATTGTTGTTGATTTGGGCAATGTGGACTACATCAGCAGCGCCGGCTGGGGTATTTTTATTAGTGAAATCAAGGGTATTCGAGAAAAGAGTGGAGACCTAAAACTCGCCAACATGATCCCCGATGTTTATGAAGTATTTGAATTGCTGGAATTTCACTACATTTTGAAAGCGTTTGATTCTATTGAAGAGGCTATCCGTGATTTTAACAAGGATGCTCTGGGAAAAACTGTGGGCGATCTTCAAGCCGATTCTTCTTTTAATAAATCCGTGCCAGAGAAAAGCCAGTCGACCATGCCGACTGAAAGCGTCCCCGGTACAGACTCTCTCAGAAGTGCGGTTTCGAAAAAGAGCCTTCAAGACAAGATTCGACAGGCTGTTATTGATAAGCCGGATGGTAGTTTATTACAAATAAAAAATGATTTAAATACAGAAAAATATGGTTTTACAAAGGTTGGAATTTTTCGTCTTTGGAAAGAATTGGGAAAATTGGGTCTGGGATCAAAGAAGAAGCGGATCGCATTTTTTAAAAAAAGTGCGTTTTAGAAGTGCTTCCCCTCCATTAACAATATCGATTCGCCTCATTTTTCCTGCTTTCTCCCATCGGGGGGCAAAATCTTCACAAAAACAATTGATTTTCAACAAAATTTTTCTTATTATTTTTTTGGGTTTTCCGTTATTTTGAAAGACAGACTCAATGGTTTGTTTTTTAATTAGGTAGGGTTTTTTGAATCTCCGCCCAATCGTTTTAATTATTTTAATCCAAGAAGTCCTGGAGGGCATAAAAAATGAGTTATAAACATGTTAAGGTACCAGAGAGCGGTGAAAAGGTTACAGTTGTGGATGGAAAAGTATCGGTTCCGGATAATCCGATTATCCCGTTTATTGAAGGAGACGGAACAGGACCGGATATTTGGCATGCTGCAAAAATGGTTTTGGATGCCAGCATCGAAAAGGTCTATAGTGGAAAACGAAAAATTGAGTGGATGGAAGTGTATGCCGGTGAAAAGGCACACAAAATCTATAATGAGTGGCTTCCCAAAGAAACGGAAGAAGCCATTTCAGAGTTTATTATTGCTATTAAAGGCCCTTTAACGACACCTATCGGCGGCGGTTTCAGAAGCTTGAACGTAACGCTGCGCAAGGAGCTCGATCTGTATGCCTGTGTCCGTCCTGTGAAATATTATCAGGGAGTACCCAGCCCGGTAAAACACCCGGAGAAAATGGATGTGGTTATTTACCGCGAAAACACCGAGGATGTTTATTCGGGAATCGAATGGCGCGAAGGAACGGATGAAGCGCTGGAAATAATTGAATTCCTCAAGGATAAAATGGGTGTGGAAATCCGAAAAGATTCAGGCGTGGGAATTAAGCCGATTAGTGAATATGGTTCCAAACGTCTGGTTCGCAAAGCCATTCAATTTGCCCTTGAAAATGGCCGGGAAAGCGTTACTCTAATGCACAAGGGTAATATCATGAAATATACCGAAGGTGCTTTCAAAGACTGGGGTTACGAAGTGGCCAAGGAAGAGTTTGGCGATAAAACCATTTCAGAGGCCGAGCTCTGGGATAAATACAATGGGAAAATGCCCGAAGGGAAAATTCTTATCAAAGACCGAATTGCCGATAACATGTTTCAGCAGGTCTTAACCCGAACGGATGAATATGACGTTATTGCCACACCCAATCTAAATGGCGATTTTATTTCGGATGCCTGTGCCGCACAAGTGGGCGGTCTTGGATTGGCTCCCGGCGCCAATATCGGCGATTATATCGGCCTGTTCGAAGCTACGCATGGGACCGCGCCCAAGTATGCAGGACTGGACAAAGTGAATCCGGGTTCGCTCATTCTTTCAGGTGTTATGATGCTTCGGTACATGGGTTGGAATGAAGCCGGGGGACTGATTGAAAAGGCCATTTCCGAAACCATTCAACAGAAGCGGGTTACCTACGATTTGCACCGCCAGATTGAAGGTGCAACCTTATTGAAATGCTCCGAGTTTGGTGCGGCTATTATCGAAAACATGGATAAATTGCTAAAATAATTGTATTGAAACAGGACCCAAAAAGGAGATCACTCGTGGAAACAGACAACCCTAAAGCAGATGTATCCAAACGAGCCATTGCTTTTCTAATTGATCTGGGAGTCTATGTTGTGATCTGGGTGTTGCTTTATTTCTGGCTTCATCTGGGAGACTACCTTACAGGACTTGTCGCCGGGCTTTATATAGTCTTTAGAGACGGATTATTTAATGGCCAGAGCATTGGGAAAAAACTAATGCACCAGCGAGTGATGAATGTGGCTGCGGGTAGTGCCTGTTCGTTCGCGGATTCTGCGAAACGAAATGTTATTTTGTACATTCCGAATCTGTTTCAATTCGTCCATTTTCTCGGGGGACTTATTGGTCTTATAATTGTTGCTTTGGAGCTATACTTTGTTTTTACCAATGAAAGTGGACGCCGCTGGGGCGATCAGTTTGCAGATACCCAGGTGTTGGATGAAGAATAATAAAAATATCCGAAATTAACCAAGAAAGGCAGAGCAATCTGCCTTTTTTTATGAGAATGGCGGAGTTTTGTTTTTCAAGCGTTTTTGTAAAACCAGGGGGGAAATCTCGCTTAAACGATTAGGAAGAATCTGTCACAATTATGTTTGTTGATCAGGCTAAAATTTACATAAAAGCCGGAAATGGCGGTAATGGAATTGTCAGTTTCCGACGTGAAAAGTACGTGCCTCGGGGCGGTCCCGATGGTGGTGATGGCGGCAAGGGTGGTGACGTTGTTTTTCAAGTGGATCCGCATCTGCAAACCTTGCTGGATTATCGCTACAAGCAGCATTTTAAGGCTGAGCGGGGGGCACACGGTCAGGGAAGCAATAAGACCGGCAAGAGCGGAAAAAATTTAATTGTCCGTGTGCCGCCGGGTACGGTGGTTAAAGATTTCGAAACGGGAGAGATCCTTGCTGATCTGATTCATCCTGGCGAAAGTGTGGTTGTGGCGAAAGGCGGCAAGGGTGGGCGAGGGAATGCGCGCTTTGCCACTTCCACCAATCAAGCGCCCCGAACCTCGGAACCGGGTATTCCCGGTGAGGAACGGACGATTCTCCTTGAACTTAAACTAATTGCAGATGTCGGGCTGGTTGGTTTTCCAAATGCCGGAAAATCCACGCTTCTTTCTCGGATTTCCAGGGCAAGCCCAAAGATTGCTAATTACCCGTTTACCACGCTGAAGCCAAATCTTGGCTACGTGAAGGTGGGTGATGAGTTTAGTTTTGTGATGGCTGATATTCCCGGGCTTATCGAAGGTGCATCGGACGGAAAGGGCTTGGGCCTGCAGTTTTTACGTCACATTGAAAGAACCAAACTGCTCTTGTTTCTAATTGATTCGACCGCTGAAAATATTGAAGCGGACTATTGGATTCTGAAAAATGAGTTGGAGACTTACAGCCGGACACTTGTTAAAAAACCCAAAATAATCGCTGTTTCAAAGTCAGATTTATTGGATGATGAATCGAAAAGAACTTTTCCTCCGGAAATAGACGGAATTTCTATTAGCCATTTTTCATCGGTTACAGGGGAAGGTTTAAATGATCTTCTATTCAGGATCAGTCGTGAATTGGAAAGGCTTTTGGTGAAAGATGAAGTAGAGGCAGAGGAAAGTGATTGACGATTTGCAGGGGCTGTTCTTGCTTCAATCCGTCCCGGGAATCGGGAATCAGCGCATTCGGCAGCTCATCAGCCACTTTGGCTCCGTCGAAAAAGTAATTTCTGCTACGCATTCCTCTCTTATGACGGTTGATGGTGTAGACAAGAAGCTGGCCGACAGAATTCTTCGCGGAAAAGAACCCGAATTTGCAGCACACCAACTGAAAATGCTTGAAGCGTACAAAGCCTCTGTTCTCACCTTTTGGGATCATGCGTACCCCGGCGGACTCAAGCAAATTTTTGATCCCCCCGTAATATTATTTCAAAAAGGGCGTTTACTGCCTGAAGATTCTGTTTCGATTGCAATTGTTGGTACAAGGAACCCTTCCGGCTATGGTGTGCAGGTAACGGAAAAACTGACAAGGGAACTCAGTAAAACCGGTTTTACGATTATTAGCGGCCTGGCTCGCGGAATTGACACTGTAGCTCATCGAACAGCACTCAAAGCGGGCGGCAGAACAGTTGCTGTTTTGGGAAGTGGTCTTGATTTGATTTACCCCGCAGAAAACAAAAAGTTGGCTTCCGAAATTGAAAAATCCGGTGCCATTTTGACAGAATATCCTTTTGGTACAAAGCCCGACGCCTCTAATTTTCCCAAAAGAAATCGAATTATTAGCGGGCTTACGTTGGGTACCTTGGTTGTGGAAGCCGGTTCTAAGAGCGGTGCTTTAATCACCGCAAATTTTGCGGCCGAGCAGGGGCGCGAGGTTTTTGCGGTGCCCGGTGCCATTACCAGCGGCAGAAGCATCGGAACCAATCGTTTAATTAAGGATGGAGCAAAATTGGTTCAGGGTTTGGATGATATCTTGCAGGAATTGGATTTCAAACTTCGGGCACTGCGAAAAATGGAAACAACCAAAACCGGGGCAAAAGTTCCCAAAAATCTTTCGGACGAAGAACAGCGCGTTTGGGAGACTCTTACGAATGAACCTCAACATATTGACATGCTTTCTCAAAAATTGGGTTCATCGTCTTCTCAGGTTTTATCTCTTTTGCTGACACTGGAATTAAAAGATGCGGTGAAACAATTACCGGGCGCTTATTTTAT
This sequence comes from uncultured Deferribacteres bacterium, assembly GCA_964543425.1. Classification (GTDB taxonomy): domain Bacteria; phylum Zhuqueibacterota; class JdFR-76; order JdFR-76; family BMS3Abin05; genus BMS3Abin05. The sequence continues at coordinate 289 of CAZIYL010000087.1, read as the reverse complement.
CCGACAGTTTTAAAAATCCGAATCTAAGACCTGTTCCTGTCCGGCCAATTTTTTCCGGTCGCTGAGATACGTGAAAAAACTTTCCGACCAGTAAGTCCTTCGTGGGTGGCAATATTTGTGAGAACAATAGGTCAGATATATGGCCTTAGGCTACCAAAATTTTGTTGACATATAGCCAAAATATTTGTATATTTAAAGTCGCTTATGCGGAGATTTTGGAGGGCTAGTCCTAATTGGTAAGGCGGCGGTCTTGAAAACCGCTGGGCGTTTGCCCTTGGGGGTTCGAGTC
>CAZIYL010000086.1:0-9577 GCA_964543425.1 uncultured Deferribacteres bacterium | reverse complement strand
AAAATGGCCGCGAAATTGGGATGCAATAAAATCGCTTACGGCCATCACAAGGATGATATTATTGAAACATTTTTGATTAATATTTTTTTTGGGCGGGAAATCAGCACGATGATGCCAAGGCAGTCTGTTTTCGGCGGGAAATTTCACATTATTCGGCCTCTTGTTTATATTGAAGAAGAACTGGTCAAAAAATTTGCGATGGAACAGGAATTCCCAGACTTCGAAAACCCCTGTCCCACAGCCGGAAATTCCAAGCGGGCGTTCATCAAAGAACTACTCACTAATTTGGAAAAGGAATACCCTGCTATCAAGAAAAACGTCTGGCACTCGCTTTTCCATCCGAAACCGGATTATTTGTTTCGCCCGGAAATGATTTCGGGCATTCGGCAGAAAAAGAAACGGAAGCCGTAAAAATCAGAGCGTATCCCAAAGTTACGTGACCATTTAGAATTACTAAAAAGGGACGTTGCTATTTTTCGCTTCAACAGCCCATGATTTCAATCATGGGAAACGTAGAAAAATGGAGCAACATGTGAACCGCTTCAGCGGTTTCCGGAAAAACAATGTATTGCAACAAAAGCGTTCAAACCGCGTAACCTGTTGAGTTGGCTTTCTGCTCTTCGTGTCTTTATAGATATTCACACTGCCATTTTCGCAAAAAGCAATGGGTTGCATTCAAATCCTAAAGCTGTCAGCATTGCTAAATCAACGTTTTTCGAATAAATGCTTGAAACCGCTAAAGCGGTTTTTTTCTCTTTTCTTTTTAGGTTTCCCACGATTGAAATCGTGGGCTTAGTTTGGAACGATCACGTAACTTTGAAATATACTCAAGAATCAAGGGGCAGTGAGCGCAGATACTACGAAAAAGCTAAAATTTTAATCGTTTTTTTGCTTTCACGCGCCGGCGTACGTTAGAGACAAAGTCAATAAACAAAAGTCTCTGTTCTCCGCAAAGAGCATGATTTTAGACAACCCATTGAAAGTTCACCGGTTTCTCTAAAATACGACCGATTTTCAACAAGGATTCGTCCAATGAAGCATGCGGATAGGTGACAAACAAATATTCAATTGATTTCTTTTGGGGAAGATCCCTTAACAATCGCAGCTTATCAGAAAACATATCAGTTGTATCGATGACGCCATAATCCGGTTCAATCGTGTTGATCCGAAGTAAAAAATAATTAAACCCAGATTCGGAATATTGCTAAAATTTTCATGTCATTGCGAGGAGTTCCCACTTTTTGAGTATTTTTTTTGAAAAAGTGGGAACGACGAATCAATCTTTGTCTATTTTCGCGATGAGATTGATTCGCTCCGCTAGTTGGCGGATCGCTCACAATGACACCCTATTCTTGTGCGGTTTTTTTACGTTTTCCGAATCTGGGTTAAAACATGGCAGCAAATTCAATTTTACTTCAGAATCTTTGCGGCAAAATAAAATTATATTGACAATTCTTTTTTAAATGAGTATTTTAAATTGAATTCATGATAATTTCTCATTGCGAACATAAAATTTTTGCTCCGAAATATGGCCAAAAACGCCATGCGAAAAATTGAAAAAAAAATTCTCGATTATTTACGGGATTATCCCCACTTAACCGAGAATTTCTATCGGCAGCTATTGATCTCACTCCACACCGAAAAATCCGTTACCGTTGACCAAATTTATGATGTCGCTCACAAGCAGCTTAAAAAGGAAATTGAGAGCGCCGCTGAACAAAATCCCAATGAGGGCACAGCGAGACGATGGGATCAGCAGGAGAAAATAATTATCCATTCGCTTATTATTAAATATGGCTCAACGCTTTTTAGCGAAGAAGAAATCGACCGGATTTTTGCTCTTGCGCGGGGACGGAGTGAAGCTCAGAAGCTGGAGGATATTGCCTCTCTCCCCGATGTTTCCTTTCGGCTGCTGGCGGATCGGCTAAAAGATTTCTGCGCGCTTACGAAAGATTCCGCAGACATTCCTGAGTCGGAATCCATGGGAATTCGTGTGGCTTTGATTCGCCATTTCATCAGTGACCAATTGGAATTTATCGGGGTTGCCAAACATTATCTGAAAATTTGTGATTTCCTGCCGATTGTAGAAAATTCACTGGGCCCCCGGAAAGGCATTGGCAAAATCGGTGGTAAAGCAGCGGGCATGTATCTGGCTTACCAAATCCTCTGCAAATCCCGGGAAGAAAGGGCGATTCAAAATTGTCCGATTGCCATTCCCGAATCTTATTTTATCCGCTCCGATCTCTACCAGGAATTTATTAATCAAAACGGGCTAACAAAATTCTACGACGAAAAATACAAGCCTCTCGATGAGATCAGAAATGATTTTCCGATGATAAAAGAAATCTTTAAAAACGGGGAATTCCCGCCTTATATAGTGGGCAAGCTGAAAAAACTTTTGAAGAAAATCGGAACGGTTCCCCTGATTGTGCGTTCCAGCAGCCTGCTGGAAGATAATTTCGGCTCGGCCTTTTCCGGAAAATACGACAGTATTTTCCTGCCTAATCAAGACACATTGGAGAACCGGCTTCAGGCGCTTTTGGGAGCGATCGCAGAAGTTTACGCCAGCACGCTTGGCCCCGACCCGATTCTTTACCGGCGGGAGCGAAATTTAATCGATTACGATGAACAAATGGGGATTCTCATCCAGAGAGTTGTGGGCATTCATTACGGAAATTATTTTCTGCCGATTTGGGCAGGTGTCGGTTTTGCGCGAAATGAATATCGCTGGAGCAAACGCATTAACAAGGAAGACGGACTGCTCCGGCTTGTAATGGGACTGGGAACCCGCGCCGTTGACCGCGTTGGAAATGATTATCCCCGAATGGTTTCTCTGACCATTCCAACCCTTCGCCCCGAGGCGAATATTTCGGACATCCGTAAATACTCCCAAAAGTTGATCGACGTCATTAATCTCAAAAAAAATCGAATGGAAACTTTACCGCTTGAGAAACTTTTGGGGAAGGCATCTTTCCCGAATTTGGATCACATTATTTCCATTGATCAGAATTCCAATTTGCAAACGCCTGTAGGAAAAATTCTGAATCCGGCCAAAGAGAAATTTGTTGTTACTTTCGACAAATTTCTGAAGCAAACTCCGTATCTGACAATTCTTAAAAATTCGCTTAATACGCTTAAAAAGGCTTACGGATATCCCGTGGACATTGAATTCGCCTTCGACGGCCATTTTCTTTACATTTTACAATGCCGCCCACAGACGAAATTGTCCGAGCATCACCGCGCCCGCATTCCCGAAAACCTCCCGGCAGAGGAAACGCTCTTTTCCATGCACCACGATGTTCCCAACGGAATTGTTCGAAATATTGACTACATTATTTACGTGGATCCCAAAAAATATGACGAAATTCAATCGTACAGTCAAAAATTAACCGTCGGGAAAATTGTGGGGTGGCTTAATGAAAAATTAGAGCAAAACAGATTCATCCTGATAGGGCCGGGACGATGGGGCAGCAACGATATTAATCTAGGCGTTCGGGTGCGGTATTCCGATATTAATCACACAAAGATTCTCATTGAGGTGGCTCGACAAACGGGCAACTACGTACCGGAAGTTTCTTTCGGAACGCATTTTTTCCAGGATTTGGTAGAGGCCAGTATTTACCATTTGCCTCTTTATCCGGATGAAAACAATTCGATATTCAATGAGGCATTTTTGTTGAACGCGCCCAACAAGCTGCCGGAACTTCTTCCCAAATACAAAGACTTTTCGGAGGTGGTTCGGGTTATCCGGATTCCGCAGGCAACAAACGGAAAAAAACTGACCGTCGCCATGGACGGCGAGAACGAAGAAGCCCTTGCCTACTTTGTTGAAAATGTGTAAACCGCTTCCCAATCTTCCTTTGGCGGATTTTCCATCAGATCAAGACAGCGCCTAATGTAAAGATTGGAAGGGCCGTCCTTCGGGAAATAGCGCAAAATCTTTCGGAATCCCTTCAGAGCCTCGTACCAGTCGGCATTTCGATAGGCAGACAGGGCTTCCGAATACGCTTGAACCAACAATTCGTATTCGGAATCCGAAATACGATCGATTCCCAGCAATTCATAAATCTCCACCGGCCGTATTTTCCCCTTCACCTGAATCTTGTCCAGCTCTCTGGCCGCGATTCTGTCCTTTACCTCGTGGTAGGTATATTCAGACAAAATAATATTTGTTTTATAAAATTTATTGACACCTTCCAGACGGGCGCCCAAATTAACGGCATCGCCAATCACGGTGTAATCGAATAGCTGACGGGAGCCAAGATTGCCCAATACCATTTCGCCGGTATTTATGCCAATGCCAATATTGAAATACGATTCCCCCTTTTCTTCCGCATATTTGAGTTGAAATTCCTTCAATTTCCGAATCATTTCATGGGCCGCCACACATGCTTTAAAGGCGTGATCCCTGTATGGATAGGGCGCCCCAAACAACGCCATAATTTCATCTCCAACAAATTTATCGAGCGTCCCATCATTCTTAAGGACGATGTCCGTCATCTCCGTCAAATATTCGGTGAGTTGTCCGACTACTCTTTCGGGCGGATGGCTCTCCGTAAAGCTTGTAAAGCTTCGAATGTCGGAGAACAGAACCGTCATTTTTTTTCGGGACCCGCCGAATTCCGGGAACTTCCCGCTTTCGAGCATTTTGTCAACCACATTTTTGGAAACGTACTGCTGAAAAATTTTCCGGTACCGCAATTTCTCCCGCTGCTCGGTTCCAAGAATGTACAATGTGTTTCCAAGATAGCCGAAGACAATCATTAGAAGGGGTGAAATCATGGGCAGCCAGATTGAAGCGTGGACAAATTCGTAAACCGTTCCCCAGATTAAAAAGGCAATCAACACAATAATAATCGGCAGGCTTTTGATCGGTTTCAGCGCCAGAACCAAACTTCCAATAATGAGGCCGAGGATAAACCAGAGAACGTAAACCACTGCTTTTGCGGCACGGTGAATGTAGGTGTTGTGCAGCATGGTGTAAAGAGCATTTGCGTGTACTTCCACGCCGGGCATTTTTCGCTTTACGCCGTCGAAATCGTAAAATGGCGCGAGTTTGACATCCTGAAGTTCCTCCGCTCCCGATCCGACAAAAACGATTTTATTGCGAAACGTGCCCCAGAGTTTGTGCATCTCAAAAATATCGGTGTCTTCGGGGCCGATACCGAATTCGGCATCATCTAGAACATTGACAAACGAATACGTGGGAAACGATTTTGCAGGTCCGATGTAATTAATAAGCATTGTAGAAGGAGTCACTTTTTCGACGGCATATTTGCCAACCCGCAGTGTTTTTTGTCCGTTTTTAAAGGGTGCTCCATCGCTTAATTTTTGCAAAGCCTCCACCGAAAGCGCAGGATAAAATGTGTTTCGAGCCTGGATTCCTAACAAATAGCGCCGCAAAAATCCGTCGCTGTCTTCCACAATATTCACAATCCCCCAGGGGACGCCCGCATGCAGCAGCTCGGGCATCGGTTTAAGCACATATTGATTAACCGTGTTGTTTGCCCCGAATTCGGTTACAATTTTACCCGCAAAAATGACATTTCCAGCCTGCCTGGCCACGCGGGCCAATTCTGCATCCTGCGCCGGATCCTGCGAATAAGGCTCAGTAAATTCGAGATCGAAAACAATCAACCGGGCACCGGCATCGTTCAGATTCCGAATCAATTTTGTAAAATAGGAACGCGGGTAAGGCCATTTGGTTTGGATCGAAGAAAACGTCTGATCGTCGATTGAAACAATTACAATGGACGAATCTGCAAGCGTTTCCTTTCCCCGCATTTTAAATCGCCAATCCAGACTCTTCAATTCAAGATTCCGAAGGGACCTCAGATTGGCAAATAAAAATGTACCCAACCAGGCAGCGAGCGCCATCAATATGAGCAGCCGCATTTTTTGAGCGATCGAATGTTTCATAAAAAGAAATTCCCTGTTGATTGATTAAAATCGGTAGTCGTAGCGAGCCATCAGCAAGTAATCCTGATGAGAAGGATTTTTTGTAATCGCACCCGTGGTCTGGTCGTAACGCTCGCCATGATCCTGAAACAAAATCCAATTGGCGTCCAGCGAAAACGAGTGATGTTTCCAGGGCGCAACTCTTCCACCGAATTCAAATTGGTATTTTTGGAAATTTATTTTCGCCAACACAATTTTGGAAAGATTTTTGGAAAACCCATCCGCCCGATACACCCGCAACCCAACGTAGTTAAAGAGAGACAATCGCTTTGGAGATACTTCCATTCGCATTTCAATTGTGTCAAAATTGTACCGGCTCAGCCCCCCCTGATAGGAATTACGATTCGTCGCAAAACTGACAATCGATTTTACAGGGGTACCATACGTTGTTTCTAAGGTAATATAGTGAATCCAGTTTGAAATTCCAATTGGAAAATAAGAAGGAAGGCGCAAATGACCGAAGGCATCGGATTTCGACATTTGAATCAGATTGTAGTTCAAACGATGCGATAAATTTAGTGCGTGAAATTTGTAATTGACATTGAATGTCAGCTCGTTCGTGGCATTTTTTTCACGATTGTCGTACGTGGGACCGAGCGTGGTGTCGATTTGCGTAACAAAATTATTGCGATTGTAGCGTCTGAATCCCAGATTGATCTGCGGCAGTCCCGCACCCGGGTAGTAGTTCAGGCCGCTTCGTACGGATTGGATATGAATTTTCGGATTATCATTCAGTTGCCTGAAATTGTCGCTGTAATCTTCGTAACGAAGATTTAAATAAAGAGCATTGCTGAAGAGCCGGATGCGATCGGACAAAAAGAGCCCCTGAATATTTTTGCGTAAATAGCTGTTTCCCAAAGAATTGTAAGACGATCCAATTGATTTGAATTCAATGCTTGCAAAATTCTGGAAGTAATTCAATTGCACACGGGAAAATGCCGCCAGCGATGTCAATTTTTGCGGATTCAGCGGAATGGCGCTGGAATTGAGAACAATCCATTTTTGATAAGATTGCGGATCGAAGGGCAGATCAACACCAAAAACCGAATCAATCTCAGTTTTTGAAGTTGCTCCGGTGGAAATATCGTCGCTTAAAATGCTGAAGGCGGCTTCCGTTTTCCACAGGAATCTTCCATGGTTGAGAGCCAATAAAAGGTCTGTGCCGGCCACCAAATTGTCCTTTGGGCGAATGCCGTGTTGAATGGAATGCACATTGTCCTTCACCTTTAACAGATTAATTCCCCACAAAAAGGCCATCGGTTTTCCGATCGCCATTCGGAGGCCAATCAGATTCTGGGCATAGGTTCCGTAGTTGAGCGTTTTATTATTCCCAATGGTCTCAGCCGGAAGGGTATCGCCGGTGTCCGGATTAATGTAAAAAGTATCTCCTGTGAGAGGATTGTAATATTCTTTGTACGCATTTCCTTCCACCACACGGTTTGTTTGTCCGGTGACTACGTTCAGGTGAAAAAACCGCAAATTAATCTGAGCATTTATCCCTCGAACCCGCTTTCCGCGAAGCATTAATTCTGTAAATGTGGGAGACGTGTCGCCAAATTGAAGCCGAACCCACGGTGAATTCAACCAGAAGAGGAATCGGTCACGGGGTTGGTAACGGGGATCCTCCTGCGAGGTTACATTAAAACGCGTGCCTGCCTGAAACCTGTCCTTGTCCACCGTTAATACGCCGCCTATTCGATTGTCCACCAGCGATCGGTTACTCACACGCTCCTGCCGCGAGCTGGCAAAAACATTTCCCCGAACATATTGCCTGATGGCGGAAACTCCGCCGGTCTTCGGGCTTTTTACCGTAAAAACCCATTGAACCGGACGGAATTCACGGCCCTTTGGATCCCGAAACACAACCTTTACGAGATGTCTTCCGGGGGTTATTTGAGACGGCACCGCCGTTACCAGATACTCGGACGCCTTTGCCTGAAGTCTTCGGCCATCCACCCAAACACCGGTTGCGCCGGGATTAACAATACCGGAATCCGCCAGAATCGACACCGAAATCAGAGCATCTTCACCCTTAATGGTGCTTCCGGGGTCAGGCGTTAAAATAAGATAATCCGTTTTAGGAAGCTGCGGCAAAAATGCATTTTTCGTTTTTGAAGTGGAACCGGAAGGCTTTTGAGGAACGTGGCTGGGCGCATTTTCGGCCCGCTGAATCGGAGGCGGTCCCTTTTGTGTTTCCTCATGAATGGTTTCGCTTGGAATGATTTGCACTTCCAGCGGCTGATAAAACGGATTGCTCTCCGGGTAAGTAACGGGAGGTCCGATTTTCGGGAGTGCCATGATAAAATACTGAACCTTTTCCGCCGACAGAGGCTGCGGCGGAATTTCTCCGCCGTACCCCTGGCCGGTCGGTTGCAGCTCAATGTATTTGTAGGAGGCATCTTTCAGGGTTTTATAGTAAACACGCACCTGCTCGGTCATGGTGCCGTCGTTTTCCAGGCGCACATTGATTGGAATGCCTTGATTTTCCTTGACAAAGCCCTGCCGCATGTGAACAATTTTGGTCTGACCGTAGGAAACTGTCACAAATCCTAAAATAGTGAAAAATCCGAGAAATATTCGTTTTACCTGCATATATATTCCGTCTCTTTTTTGAATCAATTTTGCACTGTTGTTAGAATTTTCCGGCTACTTGTAGTAGATTTTCATGTGTTTCTTTGCGCCGTCTTTGTCCTCAAATTCAATTTCAAGCACTTTTTCCTCGGCATTTCCATTGGATTTTGCCCACCCCGGCGCCTGTCCGGGTTTTATTTTTTCCAATTTTGGTTCGGACTTTCCATCCGAAAAACCCGCCTCGCCGGCATGAACCATAATGGAACCCAACCGATTAATGAGTTCTACAATTCCCTTGGTGGCAAAAATACTCACATTTCCATCTTGATCGACGATTGTGTAAAACTCCGTTCCCTTAACGGCGGCAACACCCGTTGGCGTTTCAATTCGAAAATCGGAAGCGACCTGTGGTGAAACGTGCACCCAGGCTTCTCCCATCTCCATAAAAATGCGCTTGGTAAACGTCTTCTTTTCACGCTTTCCCCGAATAATAACATCCGAGTTGGAGCGGATTTTCATCATACTTTTGTCGTCCGTAAAAATCAACGCCATAAAACCATTCTGAGTTGTTTGTATTTGATCTCCGGCATTCAGGCGCATGCCTCTCTTTGCAAGCAGAGCGCTATTTTTCTTTGATTTCAAGACGTCTACTTTTCCCTTCACTTTAAAAACGAGCGCTACATCCCGATCAGTTTTTGCAATCAGTGCCGTACTCAGAAAAGCGCTGAGAAATAAAATAATCAGGGGAAGCTTTTTCATAAGCCCTCCGTTTATTTTTTGGGGTTCTTTACAAAAATCCGTACATTTTATTTGTAGAATAATTAAGGTTCATTCGAATGATGCGTACCTTACTTTTGTCACTGGCATATTTTTATTCTTTTCTTTTGACACCCACCCCCTGGTTGGTATCAAAATCAATGTTGGCCAATGGAACACCCCCCTCTTCGCCGAAAAAAAAGGGGAATGAGGGAGTGGGTCTAAAATCTCTACCGCTGCGAGTTTTATCTAACAGCTTGTATTATAATGAACAATAATAAATCTAAAAAAA
>CAZIYL010000085.1:4747-9673 GCA_964543425.1 uncultured Deferribacteres bacterium | reverse complement strand
ATCCTTAAAAAGACTGAAATATTCAAAAAAACCTTGACATTTAAAAATTCAATAATTAAATTGTGTCGAACGATTGTCGCAAACAATTGCGCTATTAATATTCTTCACAAAAGGAATAGTTTATGGCCTCAACCCTAAAAGATGTTGCTGCTTTTGCCAGCGTCCATCCGTCGACAGTTTCAAGGGTACTAAGGGGCAAAGAAAATATCCCCATTTCGGCAAAAACCAGAAAACGCATTTTTGAAGCGGTCAGAGAGCTTAACTATCGACCGGATAAAACCGCCAGGGCACTCCGTATGAGAAAAAGCGATGCAGTGGGATTAGTGATTCCCAACATTGCCAGTCCCTATTTCTCCGGTATTGCCAAAACGCTGGACATCCTTTGCCACAATGTGGGATATTCTTTCATGATTTATGACACCAATGAGAATCAGGAGAAAGAAATCCGGGTAATTGAGGATTTGTTGAGCCGCGGAGTGGATGGTTTAATTATTGCACCTGTGCAAGATGCTGATAGTCATATCAGCCAGTTGGTTGAACAGAATATTCCTTTGGTGCTAATTGACCGCGATTTTGAAAATATGGCAACACATGCGGTCATTTGCGATGATGAAATGTCCGCATACAAGGCGGTTTCTTATCTGTCAGATTTGGGGCACAAGCGCATTGGTTTTGTCAGCGGACGCCAGAATTTGTACCCGGTACTGAAGCGTCTGGACGGCTACCGAAAGGCACTGAATGATTTTAAACTCGAAAAAGACTTTGCGCTTATTGCCAGCGGAGGGCCTACGCTGGAAAGCGGTTATGCATCTGCGGTCAATCTTCTCTCGCTTCCTAATGCACCGACGGCTTTGCTGGTTTCGGGAACCATTATTACTGTTGGGGTATTAAAAGCCATTCAGGAAAAGGGGCTCTCAATTCCGGAAGATGTTTCGGTCATTTCGTACACGGACACACTATACGCTCCTTTTTTGTCAACTCCCATAACCACCATTTCACATTCCGTGCAAGAAATCGCCGAAAAAGCATTTGAATTATTGCATCGACAAATGGATTCTTCTGATAAAGGCGACATTCCGAAGGTAATTGTGCAGGAGCATCTTTATAAAAGGGCTTCCACGGCTCCGGCTCGTTAGTGGATTTTTCCGGGATTTCCAAAAGAAATGGAAATTTTATTGCCATGAGCTTCCCATGTCGTATAAAAAGTCTTACTCCATCCGAGGAAGAACAACTGAGAGGTTTGGAGAAGGTAAAATGAGAAAATGGACAATCGGCTTGCTGGGGATTGGGCTTATTCTGCTCTCTGTATTTGTCATTCAATGTGATAAGAAAAAGGAAAACATACCGCCTTCGCAAATGATGCCCGTACATCCGGTATTGGTAATGAAGCCCGTTCCTGAAGGCCTGGGCGTAAATATTCATTTTTATAATGGGGTACCGAAGGATTGGCAAATGCTGTCGGAAGCGGGCGTCGGCATTGTCCGAATGGACGCCGGCGGAAAAGGTGCCCGGCCAATACGATTTTTCGCGTTACGACACGCTGCTCGCCCGCCTGGAACGACACCGCATGCGCTTGCTTCTGATCCTGGATTACGGAAATGCTCTGTACGACAATGGGCTATCGCCACACAGCGATTCCGCACGGGTGGCCTCCGCCAGGTTTTTCGGGGCTCTGGCCAAGAGGTTCGGGAAGGAACCGGTCATTTTTGAATTGTGGAACGAGCCCAATCTTTCTAATTTCTGGCGTCCCCAAGCCAATGCGGACGATTATTTCGCCTGGGCAAAAACTGTGTCCCGGGCCATTCATCAGGTCAACCCCAAAGCATGCATCATTGGCCGTGCCACTTCCCGAATGGACTTAATTTTCATGCGAAAACTTTTTGCAAAGGGCTATTTGAATTGGGTGGATGGTGTGAGCGTGCACCCGTACCGCAGCCCGAGTCGCGGGCCGGAAACGGCCATCCCGGAATATGAAATGCTTCGGGCACTCATCGAGGAGTACAAACCGGCGGGAAAAAAACTGCCCATTGTGAGCGGGGAATGGGGTTACTCTACAGTGTCCACACCGCCTGTTCTTCAGGCCAAATATTTGGCTCGCCAGTGGTTGACCAATTTGTCGCTGGGGATTCCCATTAGCATCTGGTACGACTGGCACGACGACGGTCAGGACCCGAACAATTCCGAACACCATTTTGGCACCGTGACCTGGGATTACAAGCCCAAGCCGGCCTTTGTCGCAATGGAAACGCTGGTTTCCCAGCTAAAAGGCTTTCAGGCCGGGGCGCGAATCGGTTTTGGAAATTTGGATGACTTTGTGGTGCCGTTTTTTGACGGAAAGACTGTCAAACTGGCGCTTTGGACGACAGCGGAATCCCACCGGCTGGAGCTTGGACGGGGCATTCGAATTGCCAAGGCCGTGAATTTTCAGGGAAAGCCGCGTCAATTCTGGGGGCTCCCGCGGGTAACTTTGACCAATGCGCCCCTTTATCTTCAGTTGGCACCGCCGGTTCCCGAATGGCTGCAACTAATTGTAAAAGCCTCCCCAATTGGTGAATCTGAGCGTTCGGATGTGGTGGAGGCAATCGTTTCTCACCGAATTCCCCAGACGCCCTACGGAAAGGCTTTTTACAGGGCATTTCACGACGGCAGCGTTCGGGAAAGACGCGCGGCTTTGCACGTGCTCACATTAATTGCCGACCAATTGTCCAATCGAAATAAAGCAATCACCCTGTACCGATTTGTGCTGAACCAGGACCGTGACATTTTGGACGCGCAAAATGCCATTTACGGGCTGGCAGCCCGGCAGGTGACCGAAAATATGGCCGAAATTTCCCGGGCGGAAAAGATGCCCGAACTGCGCGAGGCGGTGGCTCTCTACCGGCTCCGTCAGGCTCAGGCCCTCCTGCAGGCAGGTCAGTACCGGGCCTGCTACGATGCCCTGCTTCCCGTTCTCAAAGGAACAGTCTTTACCGATTTGCTGAATGACCTGGCCACGCAGCTCAGGGGAAAGGGCAGAATTTCTGCCGATTCGTTGAATCAATTGACTGAAAAGGCCGGTTTTGTGAATCGCTGGTGGGTGGCCGGGCCGTTTCCCAATGGGAACAATGCCGGACAAAAAACCGCGTACCTTCCGGAGAAAGGGGTTGATTTCTCCGAGGTGGCGGTTTTGAAGCAGGACACCATTGGTTGGCAGAAGGTGAAGTCCGAGTCTGTTCAAGGAATTGTTCCCTTTGCCAGATGGTTCGGGCGTAAACCGGGTGTGGCGTACGCTTACGCGGAATTGAATTTGCCGCGAGCTCGGTGGGCTCAGTTTAAAATCGGAAGCAACGACGGCGTGGTATGCTGGCTGAATGGCAAAAAAGTGCACGAAAATTTTGTTGGGCGTTCGTTGACGGTCGACGAAGACAAAGTAAATGTTTGGTTGAAAAAAGGGAAGAACAAAATTTTACTAAAAGTTTTGAATCACGGTGCGAATTGGGAAGCCTGCCTTCGGGTATGCGATTCCATGGGTGAACCGGTGGACATTTCAAGGTTGCTCGCTACGCCGGGATTCTAGAACAGAACGTCTACGGGCTAATCCCTGGCGACAAGGGACGTGATTAGGCCAAAATAATTTCGCGAGAATTTTAATATGAAAAAATCAAACCTGTTTCGAAGTACAATTTTCATCTTTCTGGGCCTGAGTACAATCCTCCTGAATTTGGCTTTGGCGCAGACGCCTGTACCGGACGTTCCTTTTGTGCAGGAGATTCACCGGGAGTACCCGGTCAATGCAGGCAAAAAATCGAACAAAATCTACACTGTGGCTGTCGATTCCACCGGAACCGTTTGGATGGGCAGCTCAGCGGGTCTGTTCCGGCTGAATCCAATCGAACAAACCTGGCAGCCTGTGGCCCGGCAAAAAATAAACGGCCCTGTTTTTGACGTTTTTGGAGACAAAAGCGGCGTTCTGTGGGTGGGCGCCTGGAATGGATTGTATTGCAGAAAAGCAGGCATTTTTTCGCGCTTACCTTACATCCAGGGCCCCATTTCCGCCGTGTGCGTGGCCCGTAGCCGCGGCTTGGCGCTGGGACCAACCCATTCCTACCGGCTTGAAAATGGCCGTTGGGCAGAATTTCAATCTCCCTTTTCTCGAAATGTTCGTCAGATTATTTCGGACAGCCAAAAAGGTTTTTGGATTGCCACTGGAATGGGCGTGTATCACCAGGGTTTTGGAAAAATGAGGTGTTACCAAAAAGGAACCGAACTTTTGAGTGCGGATGTGAGCGGTGTGGCTCTTGCCCGGGACGGGAGCGTTTGGATAGCCGGATTGGGCGGCGTAACGGTTTACAAGAACGGTCGGTGGGTGAAATCTTACACGCCAAAAGAAAGGCTCCCCAACGCCTGGGCAACCTGTGTGGCCCGCAGTCCCGACGGCCGGATGTGGGTCGGAACCAAAATGGGTGTGGCACGATTCGATGGTAAAACATGCTCTGTTCGGAGTAACCGCCGTTGGCTTTTGGACGATCACGTGATTCGAATTGCTTTCGATCCGGCTGGAAATGCCTGGATTGCGACCAGGAAAGGCATTAGCGAAATTTTAAGGAAACGCCTGACGTTGAAACAAAAGGCGGCCGAGTTCGAGCGGATTTGTGTGGGGCAACATGTTCGCAAACCGGGCTTGATCGAAAAATGCAGACTTCAGGCTCCGGTCGACACATTGCACTGGGCTCCCCGCGACGACGACAACGATGGCCAGTACACCGGGATGACACTGGCCATGCAGTCCTTCGAGTACGCCGTGACAAAAGACCCGCGGGTCAAAACCTGGGCGGAAAAGACCTACGACGCTCTGACTTTTCTGCAAACGGTCACTCAAACGCCCGGCTTTGTGGCACGCACCGTGATTCCAACAAACTGGAAGCGCATGGCCGATCCCAATCGCAC
>CAZIYL010000085.1:0-4647 GCA_964543425.1 uncultured Deferribacteres bacterium | reverse complement strand
AACCGCGATCCGGATTGGGCGGCTGAGCGGGGAATTAATTCCCTGGAAATGCTTTCCTATTTGAAATTGGCGTTTCACGTGAGTGGAAATCGGAAGTACGAGAAAATTTACCGGGATTTGGTTTTTAATCACCACTACGCAGAGAACGCCAGACACGCGAAAACCTACAAGCCCTCGTGGCGCACCCATATTGACGACGAGCTTCTGGCTCTGGCATTTCCGGCGCTGTTGCTCTACGAAAACGATCCGCAATTGATGAGAATCTACCACGAGAGCCTGGATTGGTGGTACAAGGGCCTGCGTGCGGACGAGAGTCCCTTTTTTGATTTTATTTACGGCGCGCTGAGTGGAAAAAATCCCCAACCGGAGATTTCGGTGGCTGTTTTGCGTAATGCCTCGCTCGATTTGGTGCGCTGGCGAATGGACAATTCCCACCGGGAGGACATCGGACTTGTGAGAAAACCAGAACTGGAATCGATTCAAACCGGTCGCCTCCTCCCGTTGAGTGAACGTAGCGTCATGCGCTGGGACGTTAATCCCTGGAAGGCCGTACAGGGCGACGGCGGCTGGACGGAAAGCAGCGGGGTGTGGTGGCTTTTGCCTTACTGGATGGGTCGGTACTACGGTTTTATTTCAAAATAGGTGTTTATGGAAAACAAAAAAATTATTCGCAAAAAATCAATCCGAAAAAAGAAACGTTCCTGGTGGAAATGGCCGCTGGGCACCATTCTCATTTTGGTGATGGCCGGCTACTTTTTCTGGCTTTACCCGTTCTGGGGGATGCCCTTCAATGGCCAGCGCCACGGGAATCCGCCGCTTACGCCTGCCTGGGCGCTGGAGTGCTGGCTGTGGGAAGATGATGTCAATACGGCGGCACGGGTGGATGAGTTGCTGGCGGGGTACAAAAAATACGACATTCCTGTTCGGACCATTTTAATTGACAGCCCCTGGAGCACCCGTTACAACAATTTCCGCGTGGACACGCTGCGCTATCCGCATCCCGAAAAGTGGTTCAGAGGCCTGCAGGATGCCGGGTACCGCGTGGTGCTCTGGATGGCCTGCATGGTCAATAGTCGCAGCAAGGACACGGCCATCCGGAATTCGCAGGCTTGGTACAACCAGGCGCGGCAAAAAGGCTATCTGACCGGAGACGGATTTCAGTTTACCTGGTGGAAAGGGACGGGTGGGTTCCTTGATTACACCAACCCTCTGGCGCTAAAATGGTGGCACGGGATGCAGGATCGGGTCTTTCGGTTGGGTATTGACGGCTGGAAGCTGGACGGCACAGCCACGTACTTTTCCTCCAAGGTCGGTCCCATTCGCCTGCCTTACCAGGACGCAGCCAGCGGCCTTTTGACCACACGGGGCTACATGGATCGGTACTACCGGGAGGAATACCGCTATGGCAAGAGTCAAAATCCGGAGTTTGTGACCCTTTCCCGCGCCATTGACACGCCCTGGGCACATCCGGAGGGCTTTGCTCCCATTGACGCCGCGCCCGTGAACTGGGTGGGTGATCAGGAACACACCTGGCGCACGTCCTCGGGAGGCAAATCGGCTTCAAAAAAGGCAGTTGAGAACGGCTTTGAGGAAGCACTGGACGACATTCTCCACAGTGCCCGGCTGGGCTACAGTATTATTGGCTCGGATGTGGGCGGCTACAGCGGTCGAATCATTCCGCCGCGGCTCTACATTCGCTGGGCACAATTTTCCACCTTCTGTGGGTTGTTTTTAAACGGCGGCCACGGCGAGCGGCGCCTCTGGAAAAGAAGTCCGCAGGAGCTGGAAATTATTCGGAAATTTTCCTGGCTGCACACCGAATTGGTGCCTTACATGTACCATTACGTGGTGACGGCCCACGAGGGAGGGCCTCGGCTGCAGCGTCCGGTGAGAGGAAAGTACGAGTACCTCTTTGGGGATTATTTTCTGGTTGCTCCAATTTATCATGATGCCCTTTCACGCCGGGTCACGTTTCCGCCGGGGAGGTGGTGGTACTTTTTTGATGATTCACGCGTGTTCGGGGGCGGAAAAACCGTGACCCTCAAGTTTCCACTGGAGGAATTTCCCGTTTTTGTGAAGGAGGGGGCAATTATTCCGCTGAAGGTAACGCGTGCTTACACTGGCCTAGGGGACAGTACCTCAGCCGGGTTTGTAACCTACTTGATTTACCCGGGGCCCGGCAGTCGATTTACACTGGTACACCCGGATGGCAGCGGGGGCACAACAATCGTCGTGCAGAAGAAAAACGGTTGGATTTCGATTGCTTTTTCCGGTGTGCACAAGCCGCATCTGCTGCGTATTTTTGCAGAGAAAGCCCCGAAAAAAGTCTTGCTGGATGGTGACCCCCTCGTTGAAAACAAGGACTGGCGCTTTGATCGGACAATCCGAAAAATTCTGATTAAAACGGATGTGTATAGCAAAGGAAGGTATGAAATTTTAGAGTAAGCTCCATACGGGGGTAAAAAAAAGGCAGAGCCATGGTTGTAGGTTGCACGGTCGGTTCGTGAATTGCCCATACGGGGGGTAAAAAAAGGCAGAGCCGTGATTGTAGGTTGTAAGGGCGATTCAGGAATCGCCCGTGCGGAAAGAAAACTAAAACAGAGAAAAAATGAAAAGAAAAAAATATTTGGCAATTTTGTTAATGGCCTTTTACGCCGTTGTTTTGGGGCCGCTGGTCGGTTTTTCGGGGGTGGCAGAATCTCTCCGTGTGCAGCCGCTGGAAATTCATCCCACGCTCAAGGTGATTGCGTGGCAGGTGCACGACGGTGATCTTTCTGTAAAAAGGGTATTTTCAAAGAGTCGCCACGACTGGAAGAAGGAAACGCTAAACCATGAATGGTGGGGACAAGGGCATATCAAGTGGTTTCGGCAAACAATTACACTGCCCAAAAATTTTGCGGGGAAAGACATTGTTTTGAAAATGTATTCCACCCCCGTGGGAGACATTTACGTCGACGGAAAAAAGGTGGGGCGTTCGGCCCGGGATTGGGGACGACTGGTTTTGGCACGGAATGCCAAAGCCGGTCAGAAATTTAAATTGGCCTTGCGGCTTGCCTGTGGCGGGTACAATGTGCGATTCTACCAGGCGGATTTGGTAGCCTTTACCCCGGGATACGGCGACCTCCTGGAAAAACTTTTGAAACTGCAATCGCTCCGGCCGGGCAATGGAATGGAAATCCGCCGTTTCGTCTGGAAATTTATGGGCCCGGCAGACGCCTACCGGGTCGACTTTAATGATTCAGTGTGGGATTCGGTAGCTGCACATGACCGGTGGGCCGGGGAATACAAATATGCCTGGTACCGCACGAGCTTTCGTTTGCCGGAGAAAATCGAGGAATTTCCCGTGGCTGGGGCCGGGGTATTCATCATTGCCAGTGGAAATGACGAAGAAGACATTTACGTGAACGGCCGGCTCGTCAAACCCAAATCTGTTGATTCCGATCAGGCAATTTTGACGGCTTCGGGAAAGCCAGGCGCGCTGTTCCATGTGGCAATCAAGGTAACCAACGGTCGGGGGAGTGGGGGACTTCGGTACGTGCGTCTAATCACCGAAGCCGAGCAGAAACTTCAGGGGCAATTCGAAAGGCTGGCCTTCAGGTTGAAGCATCTGGACTGGTACTTTGAGCGCGAACCCACCCCCAGCCTGGATGCCATTCGAAATGCCACACAGGTGTGCCAACAGGCGCTTGCGTCTGACAAGCCACTCGGAGAAAAATTGGGCCTTCTTCAAGCTGGGCTCGCCCCATTGGAAAATGATTTGGCTCATCGCCCGGTTTTTCTCCTGCAGCCCTACTTGCAGGACCTTCGCGAGGACGAAGTGACGATCATGTGGGAAACGGTTTATCCGAGCAAGGGTCGGGTGGAATTCGGGAAAAACGGAAATTTGAATCATATTGCTTTTGAACAGGGGCCGCCGGTGACCCTGCACGAAATCACGCTGGTCGGCTTAAATCCGAATTCGGATTACAGGTACCGGACTGTTTCAGGCGAAACCGCGAGCCCCACGTGGACGTTTCACACCACAAATCCCGAGGCCACATCCCTGAAATTTGTGGTGTACGGCGACAACCGCTCTTTTCCGCGGGTGCACGAAAATCTGGTTCGCCTGGTTGCCAAAGAAAAGCCGGCACTTGTTTTTAATGTAGGTGATGTGGTTTCCACCGGCCATGCTCTTTCGCAATGGGTAGACGAATATTTCTACCCACTGCGGTTCTTGTCCGGCTTTGTGCCGTCGTACATCTCCATTGGGAACCACGAGTACGGCGGCTACTGGGATATCCGCCGGGTGCCGCCCTTCGAAAAATACGTGCACTACCCAACGCAGTCTACGGGGAGCACGGAGTATTGGTACTCCTTCGATTATGGCAATGCTCATTTCATTGTGCTCGATCCGAATAAATCGGAGGGGCCTCTGGGACATCGCATTCCCCCTGGCAGCCAGCAGTACGAATGGTTTAAGAATGATTTAACCAGGGCCAAAAAATCGGCGGAGTGGATTTTTGTCTTTTTCCACGAGCTTCCCTATTCGGAGTGCTGGTCAGGGGGCTACTACGACGGCGAGCCTCACCTGCGCCAGGAAATTGTTCCGTTAATCGAAGCCAATCATGTGGCAATTGTGTTCAGCGGGCACACGCACGACTATGAGCG
>CAZIYL010000084.1:0-9693 GCA_964543425.1 uncultured Deferribacteres bacterium | reverse complement strand
TTGTGGAAAAGTGGGGGAGTGATACCGGGCGCATTACGATTCTCTTTGCAGCTCCTCCGGAGCGCGATCTGGAATGGACAGAAGAGGGTGTGCAGGGATCAAATCGCTTCCTTAATCGCGTGTTTCGATTCGTCATGGCTCATCTAAACAGTATTGAAAATATTTCTGGTTCCGAAATTAATCCTGAAAATCTAACTTCTGAAGAACTAAATATTTACAAAAATGTTCATCAAACCATAAAAAAAGTCACTCAAGACGTCGAAGTTTTTCATTTTAATACGGCTTTGGCCTTTCTGATGGAGCTTATGAACAGCTTTTATAAGTCAAATGTCAAAAATCCTGTTCTTTGGAGATTCAGCATTGAAAAATACATCTTGTTGCTGTCTCCGTTTGCACCACATTTATCCGAGGAATTATGGCATAAACTCGGATATACGGAAAGTGTTTTCAGAACAAAATGGCCGGAGTACAATCCTGACTTTATTCAAGAGAATGAAGTAGAAATTGTTCTGCAGGTCAATGGAAAGGTTCGGAGTCGTGTTAAAGTTGCAGCAGGACTTCCGGAAGAGAAAGTAAAAATATTGGCATTTGATGATCCTAAAATAAAAAAATATATCAGGGGGAAAAATATTGTAAAAACAATAATAATAAAGAATAAACTAATAAACATCGTTGTGAGATAAAATGAAAAGGGATTCAAAAAATCCCTTTTATTATTATCGGTTATTATACATAATATATCTTATGTGCATATTAATTTTACCTAATTTTTCACAATTGTGTAGCTCTGTTTTATCGTATCAAGCAGTTTTTCTGCCTTTGCTTTCAATGGGGATTTAACAGACATTTTTAAAATAGCATTAATCTGGCTATATCCTTCTTGAAAATCCCCGTTTTCAATAAACGCTCGAGCCAACTCATATCGGGCAAAAATATTATTTTTTTCTAGTTTTATCGCCTTCTCTAATTCAGGAATGGCTTCCTTTGACCGTTTTAATTTGACCAGATTTTTCCCAAGCAGCGTTAGCGTAACGGTATCCTCCTTTCCGGATTCAATCGCCTTCTTAACAACCCCAATAACGTCTTCCGCGTTACCAATTTTATCCAATAAAATAGCCAATTCCTTGTAATACAATCCTTTTCGAGGATTCGAAAATATGGCCTTTTTGAATTCTGAAAAGGCTTTTTTCAATTCCCCCATTCTAAAAAATGTCTCTGCGGAAAAATAGTGAGCAAGATCATCTTTGGGACGAAAATTCAAATAATTTTGGTAATTATTTGCTGCTTCTTTTAAATAATTTCCAAGATAATAACGGAATCCATCCGCAAAATAATGCTCAATATCTTCGGAAGAAACATTTGAGGATTCTGTGGTTATTAATGCTTTTTTGGCGAACGCTGCGATGGTGCTATCGGGACTAATGGCAATAATTTTCTTAAAATTTTCTTTTGCCTTTTCATAATCTCCTTTAAAGGCAAATATTTTCCCCAGCCCCAAATAAGCGCGAATTTCAGAAGGGTCAATTCGCAACGTCTCTTCAAACATCTGTATTGCGTAATCAAACTCACGCCTGACACTGTAAATGGCACCCAGATTCAGATAAGCCATTTTATTGCCTGGCCTTAGACTCAGGGATTTTTTAATGTATTCTTCGGCCGTTTCAAATTGGCGTAATTTTAGATAGGCAGAGCCCAATATGAGAAGAGCTTTATAGTGATCCGGAGCAATGTCGGTTACCTTTTTCAGATAAACCACCGCATTTTTGTATTCTTTTTTTTCAAAGAAAACAATTCCAAGGCTGTATAAAACTGTTACGTTAAGCGAATCTTTTTGCAATGCTTCCTGCCAAACAGAAATAGCATCATCATATTTTTTCTGTTTATAGAAAACAAGAGCTTTTTGATTCAGATTCCTGACAGCGGTGTCCATTTGAGTAATGTTATTCAATTTTCTTTAGTACTTCTTTCAATTGTTGAGGGTAGTCATCCAGATCAACTAAAACGGATTGGCCGGATTTTCGAATCTTGAATTCAATTTTCTGATTATTTAGGTTTTTTTCACCGATAATAATTTGCAGCGGCATTCCCAAAAGATCAGCATCCTTGAATTTAAATCCCGGCCCGACATCTCTATCATCAAACAATGCAGATATTCTGACATCTTTACAAAGCTGATAGACAGATTCAGCCCGCTGCGCAACCGTTTCGCTTTTCATATTGATTGCAATGATATGCACCAGATAAGGCGTAAGTGATTTTGACCACACAATTCCCCTGCTATCCGAGTTCTGTTCAATATATGTTGCAAGAATTCTTTCAACCCCGATTCCGTAACTTCCCATAATGATGGGGATTTCTTTACCGGATGGATCCAAAACCGCTGCCCCCATTGCCTTTGAATATTTTGTGCCAAGCTTGAAAATATGACCGATTTCAATAGCATTTACGATTCGTAAAGGATGACCACAATTCGGACACTTCTCCCCTGCCTTAACCGTAGCAACATCAATAACTTCCCTTTCGTGGAAATCTCGCTCCGGATCAATTCCCTTGATGTGGTAATGGTCTTTATTGGCGCCTGAAATAAATCCCTTTTGATTTACAATTGTTTTATCGACATAAATATCGATCCCCTTTAATCCAACAGGGCCAATGAATCCTACGTGGGCACCGCTTGTAATTTTCACAACTTCTTCCTCAGTTGCGGGTCGAAATGTTGCGCCAAATTTCGCCTGCATTTTGCTTTCATTCAATTCGTGGTCGCCGCGTATTAGAATAAGAATCGGCTGGCTTTCCACAATATAAAGAAGCGATTTTATCAGGTAGTAATCGGGCACGCCAAGGAATTTTGAGACCTCATCAATTGTACGCACATTCGGCGTAAAAATTTCTTCCAGATGATCTGCCGGTTTATTGACAAAATCATTTAATTGTGATTGAGCCACCTCTAAATTTGCAGCATATCCGCAAGAATCGCAAACCGCAATTGTATCTTCGCCGACTTCGGATTCCGCCATAAATTCCTGAGAACCGGAGCCTCCCATTAATCCGCTGGAAGCGCCAACAATAAAGAATTTAATTCCCGCCCGCGAAAAGATTTTCTTGTATGCTTCTTTATGCAATTCATAGCTTTTGTCAAGACCTTCCCTGTTGTAATCCAGACTGTATGAATCTTTCATAATGAACTGGCGGGCTCGCAACACACCTGAGCGAGGCCGGGGTTCATCCCTGAATTTATTTTGGATTTGGTACCAAATCTGTGGCAATTCTTTATACGATCGAATTTCGCCGCGGGCGTTGGCGCAAATAATTTCTTCGTGAGTCGGAGCCAAAACCATTTCATGTTGTTTTCGATCTTTAAGATGAAACATTTCGTCACCAAAATCACTTGCCCTGCCGGTTTCCTGCCAGACTTCAACAGGATTGAGGGCCGGAAGATAGAATTCCTGGGCGCCAATGGCATCCATTTCTTCGCGAATGATTTCCATCGCCCTTTTCATAATTTTCCACCCCAACGGCAAATAGGAGTAAACACCGGCGGAAAGCATCCGGATGAGTCCTGCACGCAGCATCAGCTGATGGCTCTTAATACTTGCTTCTGAAGGAGTTTCCTTAAGTGTTGGAATAAACGCTTTCGATAATCGCATGTTCCCTTTCCGTTCCAAGTCAATAGATAAAATGAGAAGATAAAAAAAGTGCGCCAGGAGGGAATCGAACCCCCAACCTTCGGCTCCGGAGGCCGACGCTCTATCCAATTGAGCCACTGGCGCAACAATACCATCAACTAAATTTTTATTAATATAGTATTTTTTACTGAGTAAAACAATAAAAATTTTTCCCAAATGCTATCTCACTTTTTCCCAGATAGGCGGAATCCGATCCTTTGCCCGATCCCCCATTACAACAGGCGGAATCCCGGCAATTTCACAGAAATTGACGAGAGCATCTATGTAATCTCCCTCAACAGCCAGAATATGGTTACATGGGAAAAGCTTAATAAATTCATCGAAACTACAATTCAGTTTGGCATGAACATGCGGCCAGGTTGGATCCGTTTGCGCATTCAATTCCTTCCGTGTTTCGGCATCCAGGTTCTCAACGGTACCGCCTACGATTACCATAAACGGCTTCTCATCCCATAAACCCAAACGTGCAAAGGTTAATGGGCCCGGATCGGCATCAAATTCAACAGAGGCCCCTCCTGCCTTGAAATAGAATTCCAGCGCCGGGTGAAAGGTGATTTTCTGAAAATTGTCCTCTGGTTTCCAGCTTCTTTTAGCGTAATAGCTGGAATGGTTTCCGGAATTGCAGAAATCCCAAAGGTCGCGGTCGGGGTGGTACAACCGCACATCCATAAAAAGTGTCGGATATCCGCCGCTGACATATTTGAGAATTTGCATGGTCATAGCTGCGTAGGTGTCAGCTTCAGTCGCACAAACGGTCGGTTCCTTTGGTCCCCGCCAATCGTAGGGATCATTCATAAGCATTTCGGCCACATCACCGAGACAAACATATTCTGTTAATTCACGTTGTCCCTTTAATCCGCAAAAATCAAATCCCTTCTCCAGATTTACTTTTTCCATCGCCAGATAAAGCCGAATTTGAGTTTTCAACGTTTCGGGCGTTAACATTTTACCATCGTATTTCAGGCGATCACCCAGGAGCTTTTCAAACCATTTCAAGCCCTTATCAACTTCATTTTCATCAATCGTTTCCATTTGCTTGAGCAACCACAACTGATCAATCTGGCGGATCGTTGTTCCAAACGCCTTTAGGGTTGGCGTTAAGTGCGGAAATCCCGTTTCCATTCCCATGGAATGCCCGCCGTAGACGCCAAAAACCTCATTCTTAATCGTTGTGGCCGCCTGACTGGCACGTACCCAATTGGTAACCTTCTTCTGAGTTTCCGGGTCGTCAATATCCCCCACAATCCGGTGCGTACGAAAACCGGCTTGCCTGAGCGCGCCGTCCGTTGCCAGAAGTCCCACATTCCCCGGAAATTTGCCGTTGTTATTTGAAAGGCTCAGGATGGGCACATCCCTTCCCAGACTATTTAAAACAGGCCACACCAAAAATGGAAAATTCCAAACATTGTAAACGAAAATGATTTGCTTAACATCCGCCATGGAAAATTGTTTTCCAACTTCCTGTCCGACTCGAACATTATTAACAATCTTTTTTGCAATGACAACTTCGTAGGCTTCCCCGTCAAGGGGTTGACTCGTTTCTCGGATAATTTTTGCCCAATTTTTGACAATTTCCATATTTTGAGCATCCGTTTGCACATGAACATGCTCTCGCTCGTCCGTTAACATGACCAACCCAATACTTGTTTTTCTCATGACACCCTCCAATTCAATAAGTGTATTTTTGCCAATCAGGCCTAATTTTATCATCAGTATTTTCCTAAACTTAGATTTGGGAAACGATTTAGGATAAACGATTGTTGTTTGAATTCCAATTTTCGTTCAAAGATTATTTGCTGCCTGTTGCTATTTTTATCGAAGACAAGTCTGCGCCCGACCACCATCGATGCTGTATGTGACACCCGTAATCCAATTGGCATGTGACGACACCAAAAATAAAATTAGATCGGCCACTTCTTCCGGTTTGCCTACGCGGCCCAACGGATGGGTTGTTTTTGAATGCTCCAAAAATTCTTGATAAGATTTTTCATCCATTCCACCACGTCTGTGAAGCTCCGTTACCACTACACCCGGGTTCACGGCATTTACGCGAATTCCATCCGCAGCCAATTCCAAAGCCGCCGATCGTGTGAGTTGGTCAACGGCAGCTTTGCTGGCGGCATAAGCCAAAACGTTTGGAAATGCGCGCAACCCAGTCACACTTGATACGTTTACAATGGTTCCTTTTGTTTTTTTGAGAAACGGGACTGCCAATTGACTTAAATAAAAAACGGATCGTACATTAATGGCAAACATCTTGTCCCAGTCGTCAAGTGTGGTTGTTTCAATGTTGCCTGAGGCAATAATCCCGGCAGCGTTAACCAAAATATCTAACCTTCCGCCAAAATGATCCATTATTTTTTGAAATGCCTTTTTCAGCTCATCTGTATCGGTTACGTCAACTGGTGTTAGAAATTCGTCTCCCCCATTTTCGGTAATTTTTGTAGCCACCTCCGTCAATCGTTTTCGGTTTCTTGAAATTAGGGCAACCCGAGCCCCTTCTCCAGCAAAAGCAAGACTTGTTGCTCTTCCAATTCCGCTGCTTGCCCCCGTTATGATCGTCGTTTTCCCTGATAGTCCGGTATCCAACATAACATCCCTTATTTTTTTAGATTTAATCCAGGTAAGCGAACATCTCCGTTTCGTTCCGTAATTTCCTGAGCATCAAAGTATTCCATTAATGGCAACGCATATTTTCGCGTGGTATTTAATAAGTTTCTGAAATCCGAAAGCCTAATTTCGGAATGACTTCCAAAATACTCCAAAAGAAGCTTTTTGGCCTGACGAACATTTTCAGAATGAAATAGAATATTCCCTTGTAACACAATGAGGTCGCCTTTTTGTTTTCCAAATAAAATAAGATCATTTAAAGTGTTAGGATCAATAGACAGTGATTCAGCATATTCCTGAATCCCTAATGTTTGAAAAGCGTCATTTCTTAGTTTTGACAAAAAGGAATTGAAATTTTTAGATAATTCCGGACTTAAATCCATTGAAAAAATACTTAGGCGAACGCGGTCATTCTCAATGGTAATCAGTCCTTTTTGTTCCAGATGAGCAAGAATTGTCTGAAAGACAGAATCTTCAAGCACATCATTGAATTTATGGTGCAATTCCGCTTTGGAAATTCCCGGCTCAAAGGGATGGTTTTTATGATATTCGCCAAGAAGTTCCACAAGTCGTTGCGAATAATCGGCAGCCGTTTTCTTTGAGAGGAGATAAGTCTTTGCACCGATATGAATCTTATAAATTTGACCCTCCTGCTCCAGCGAATTTACAAGATGTTCAGTTTCTGAAACAGTAATACTCGTGTTGTAAGCAATTTCATCCAGCATTCTTGGAAATTGGTAAGTTGTAATAAACTCCAGCAACACTTCTTTGGGATCATCTGATTCCAATTTTTGAAGATGTTTTAAAACATCATCCGAGAAACGTTTGTGACGATGCAGGGGGTGATTGTCCAGGACCATTCCTCCACCAATCGTTACCTGGGGAGAATATTGACGAACCACAAACCGATCCAGTCGATTGAGAACGATTTCCTGTTCAAAAAATATCTGACAATAGTCCGATTGCCCGGGCAGTAAATTGTCTGAATTTAGAAGGCGGATTCGCGCAAATATCTCGCTTGTCCCCACGTGAAACCGAACGCGTGTCTGATTGGCTAATTCTTTGGGAGCATTTTTCAGAAGCTGAAATCTGGAATCGATTCTTTTCGTGGGACTACCGTAACGGGGCGAAGCTAAAACGTTTCCACGTTCAATCTCATCCTTGGCAATTCCGGACAGATTAATGGCAGCTCGGTCTCCGATTTCTACCCCATCCGTGGTGTGTTCATGCTTTTGGAGTCCCCGGACTTTTAATAGGCGTCTCTGGGGCAGAATTTCCACAGTCTCCCCCACCCTTAATCTTCCGGAGAGAACAGAGCCTGTTACAACCGTTCCAAAACCGTGAATAGTAAAGGAGCGATCAATGGGCATCCAAAAAAATCCACGGTCTAATTTGGAAGGCGGGATAGCGAGAAATTCATCCAGCGTTTTTTTGATGTCTGCCAGCCCTTCATTTGTCACAGCGGAGAAGCGCAAAATTGGAGCTCCCTCCAAAAATGTTCCCTTTATGAGATTAGTAACATCTTCTTCAACAAGCGCAATCCATTCATCATCAACAAGATCGGTTTTTGTAATGACGACAAAACCTCTTGGCACACCCAAAATATTGAGGATGTCCAGGTGCTCACGTGTTTGAGGCATCACGCCATCGTCCGCCGCAACCAACAAAATCGCCATATCAATGGTTGTAACACCGGCAACCATGTTTTTAATGAATTTCTCGTGGCCGGGAACATCAATAAAGGCGGCATTTTCTCCGTAAAAGGCAAATCCGATATCAATGGTTAAGCCTCGTTCTTTTTCTTCGGCAAGCCTGTCAGGGTCCATTCCGGTAAGCGCTTTTACAAGCGTGCTTTTCCCGTGATCAATGTGCCCCGCCGTTCCAATGATGATATGTCGATTCATCATTTTTTCCCCAGGAATATGGATTCAATGGCACCTTTCAGAAGGGAAAGCTCGAAATCTCGAATAGTACGTAGATTTAAATAGTATTTTTCATCCCTGATATAACCGATGATTGCCGGAGAATATTGTCTAAAAGATTGTGCCAATTCATTGGCAGTTAATGAGTTGTGAGACAAACACAGCACAAAGCTCTTGAGTTCCTCAAGAGGAATGGCTCCGCTTCCGACCTGAGAACTTCCAACGCCAATATCGATTGAACCCGCCTTGAACACCTCGCTATTAAGACTGCTGACGAGGCTTTCAGCCCGTTTCTTTTGTACAGATAAGGATTCAGTGAGCATCTGAAGGGAGGGTACCTTTTGGACAAAATCTTTTTGAAAATACAATTTCAGTGTTTCTTCAAGAGCGGCAAGAATAAGCTTGTCCAGTCGAAGGGCCCGCAAGAGATGATTTTTTCGGATCTTTTGAAGATAGATGTCCTTACCTACGATAATTCCTGCCTGAGGCCCGCCGAGGATTTTGTCGCCGCTGAAAGTGACCACATCCACGCCCAGGGCAACATTGTGCGATACAACCGGTTCGTGCGGCAGACCATATTTTTCCAGATCAATAAAAACACCTCCCCCGAGATCATAGATAATCGGAACATTGCGTGATTGAGCCAGCGGCACAAGTTTTTCCATGGGGACTTCCTGCGTAAAGCCAAGCACGCGATAATTGGAGGGATGCGCCACCATAATTGCCCCCGTTCGTTCTGTAATCGCATTTTCATAATCGCGCAAGTGCGTTTTATTGGTGGTTCCGATTTCAACCATTGTTGCACCACTCTGTGCCATCACTTCCGGAATCCGAAACGCACCGCCGATTTCGATAAGCTGTCCCCTCGAGATAATGACCTCTTTTCCTGCAGCTATCGAATTAAGCGCAATGAGAACGGCTGCCGCGTTATTATTAACGACGGCAGCAGATTCAGCCCCGGATAATTCGGTAATTAAATGTTCTACAACGGAAGTTCGCTCACCTCTTTTGCCCGTTTCCAAATTGAATTCTACACTGCAATAATTTTCAATAAGATCATCCAACTTCCGCCGTACATCCGTGGCCAAAGGAGCCCTACCAAGATTTGTGTGCAGGATGACTCCGGTTCCATTTACAACGCGTTTAAGCCTGGAATCAAAAAAGGATTCCAATAATGATTCCGCTATTTCAAGAATGCGAGTATTCAAATACTGCGTTTCTATTGAAGGTGAATTAACAACCTGCAATTCCTGACGTATTTTTTGAACAGATTTTCGCAACAAATTCGTAATAAAAGATTTGTCGTAAATAGCCAGCCAACGCACAACGGCGGGCTCTTGAAGTAACGCATCAATAGAAGGAATATTTTTTAGCAGCTCGTGAATAGAATTCATAAATACGCCTTTTCGAGATATTTTTGGCCTTGTAGCTAATCCTAAAAGAAGATGTCGAGGGTCACATAAATTCCCCAGGCA
>CAZIYL010000083.1:0-9831 GCA_964543425.1 uncultured Deferribacteres bacterium | reverse complement strand
AATAAATGAGTACAATCTAAAAAGGATCTCTCCCACGAATTTCACGAATTATTACAAATTGATTTTATTGATGTTAAAAGAATTATATCCCGTATAATTTGTGCAATTAGTGGTTTTTAGAGTGCACTCATAAATAGTTAATTGAATTTGTACGTCAATAAAAGAAAATTCAAGACTCACATGTGTTAAAACTACCCAAAATCTTAATAAGAATATTCTTCGTGTTTTGGTGACTTGGGGGCCAAGATTTATGAATAATACAGATCAAATAGCTGAGGGAAAAACAATGAGTGAAGCATCTTTTTTGTGGGATTATTTTTTGGGGCCGAAGGGTGAAAATACGGACTTGTTATTGGAGCTGCTTACTGAGGGCCTGGAACATCAGAAAAAATGGCGAGGCGAATTATACGCGGAGGATGCATCGATTTTTCCGGAAGGGTTCTCGAAGGATGTTTCTCATCTTGAAGATGTTGATAAACTTCGTTCAGCCTGGACAGACTTTTTGAAGCGAATGGATGAAAACATCCCTTTCCCGTCTGTACGCTATGAGGCGCAAATGCTGAAGGATCCCTCCCTGCCCGCGATTTTGGCCTATTTCTATACCCTGCTGAGCAATCCGAATAATCACGCCTACGAGGGGGGGCCGGTGACCACGCAAATGGAAATGGAGGTTGTGGAGCAGCTTTTGAAGATGGTCGGATTTGAAACCGGTTGGGGGCACCTCACCAGCGGTGGATCACTGGCAAACATGGAAGCGCTCTGGGCAATTCGGGATTTTCGGGAACCCGGAAAGTTGGTGTTTTCAAAGGGATCGCATTATTCGTGGAAGCGAATTGCCTCAATCCTGAAAGTTGAAGGAATTGCCGAACTGCCCGTAGATGCTCATTACCGGATGGACCTGGACGCCCTGAAAAAGGAATTGGATTCGGGGCATGTGATGATGGTAATGGCCAATCTCGGCACCACCGGTATCGGCGCCGTGGATCCTCTGGATGAGATTCTGGAGTTGCGCAATCGGTACGGATTCCATCTCCATGTGGATGCTGCCTACGGCGGATATTATCGATCGCTTCTGCTGGACCGCGACAATCGGCTTAAGCCGTTTGATGAAAGTGAAATAGCTCTTTCGGAATATGTTTACCGGCAATTGGCGCGGCTGGGAGAAGCGGACTCCATCACAATTGATCCCCACAAGCACGGACTGGTGGGTTACGGTGCGGGATCCGTACTGTTTAAGGATGAAGCCCTTCGCCAGGTCATTTTAAATACGGCTCCCTACACCTACCACGTGACCGACCAACTCAACATCGGAATGTTTACACTGGAAGGGTCTCGTCCGGGAGCGGCGGCGGCTGCCGTCTGGCTGACCAATCAACTGATTCCGTTAAACGAAACCGGTTTTGGGGAGATTTTGACGTTGTGTCGCAATACAGCCCGCTCGCTGTACGATGCCCTTCTGGAAATGGATTCCTTCCAACCGGTTTGCGAACCCGACCTGGATTTGCTCGGATTCTATCACGTTGGCAGCAATCGGCGCTCGCTGCAGTCGATAAACGAAGCCACGGAAAAGGTGTATCGCACGCTGTCCGTTGAAAATCCCCGGGCGCCATTCATTCTGTCCAAATTTATCATTGATCCGGAGACGGCTGAAGTGATTCTTCCCGGTGTGGCAATCGATGCGGATCATTTTACGACTATGCGGAGCGTGTTTATGAAACACTGGATGCTGATGGGGAAAAAACCCACATATCTGGATCGCTTGATTGAAATTCTAAAAGGTCTTGCATAACAGGTTAAGGGCGAAGCTGAAAATGCAAGAGGGGGATGTTTATGCAACCCGGAGAATTGTGAGCCGGAATTCGCTTTTAGAAGATGCCGTTTTAGCCCGCCACTGCAAAAATCACTTTCGAACGGCCGTAAATGAACCGTTTTTCTGCAGATTCCATTTTCCGGATATCCGAATCGAATCCTCGAATGAAAAAGATATCCAGCCGGTAACAACAGTATAACCGGCGGAGTCAAGCCCCGTGTATTGAAAACTTCCTTTCGGAATGGCGGGGAGAAGCGGCTCTTTCAAGGATCGCTGGCAGCCGCCCAGAAGAAGCAACCCGGTCAAAAAAAGGGCGGGGAATGCGAGTTTCATTTTGGGTGCTTCTGATTATTGAACGGCAAATTACGTATTATCCGCCTTTTTCGGTGGGATTCAATAGACCTGCTGTTCTGAGCCCCGTCGGGAAGGGTGGCGTTCAGAATGTGAAACCCATGGACAGGTACCCTTCGAACAGATAGATTCCGGGAGCACGAACCGGAGATTTAGAACCCGGGGTCCCAATCGCCGTGAGCAGCCGCCAGGAAAGGATTGTGAAGCGTGTATTCATCAACGGCTTCGGTGTAATCATCGAACCAATAGGCCTTCGGGTTGCTGCGAAAAACCAGGAAACGTCCCCTGTTTTCCGGTTTCGCCGCACGATGATATCGAAAATAAACATAGCCGTTGGTTTTTCCAACGATTTCGATTTTCCCTGAAAAATGGGACATTATCAGGCGGGCTCGTTTGGCGAGTCCCGATCCCATCGTTTTGGCCTTTTCAAAAATTTCCAGTGCCTTTTCAACGGGAATGGCAAACGGCTTATTCCCAAGCGTCGGGCGCCCCTGAAAAACGTAGTAGGGCGGCACGCCTATAAATGACAATTGGTCCATTAATTCAG
This sequence comes from uncultured Deferribacteres bacterium, assembly GCA_964543425.1. Taxonomy (GTDB): domain Bacteria; phylum Zhuqueibacterota; class JdFR-76; order JdFR-76; family BMS3Abin05; genus BMS3Abin05. The sequence continues at coordinate 7,123 of CAZIYL010000083.1, read as the reverse complement.
CCAGAACACCGGGATCGTCATTGATCCCGCGCAGCAGGGGTGTCTGGTTGGCAATAATCGCCCCGGCTTTTTGCAATTTAAAAATTGCATTTATCGAAGCCTCCGTCAATTCTTTCGGATGATTGTAATGAGATATGATGTAAATCTTTTTCCGGGGCGTGCTGTAGGTAGAAATCATTCTGAGCAGGGATGGATCATTCAAAATACGATACGGATTAAACGCCGGAATCTTGGTTCCGATCCGAATGATTTGAATGTGATCCATTTGCCGAAGGCTGCGAATAGTTGCCTCTAATTTTCGGGTTGAAAGCAGCAAGGGGTCTCCTCCGGTAAGGAGCACATTGTTAATTTCGGTGTGGTCGGCAATATAGTCGAGTGCCGCCGAAAGATCTCTTGTAACTTCGTCGTTTTCATTTAAAAACAGGCGTTTCCGAAAACAAAAGCGACAAAATCCTCCACACACATCATTTGCTAGCAGTAATGCTGTATGCGCATATTTGTGCTCCAATCCTGGAGCAACCGTATAGGTGCTTTCATTTGAGGCATCTAAATGGCCCCATTCTTTTAATTCTTCCGGGTCTGGAATAATAATTTTTCTAATGGGATCGTCAGGGTCTTTCCAATTAATTAATGACAGGTAATATTCATTTGCGCGGAATGCAAATTTTTTGCTAACTTTTTGTAGTTTGGCACGTTCTTCCAAGCTGAGGGATTGAATCTGCTCGATTTTTGTTACGTATTTTGGTTTATGCAATCAAATCAACTCCTTTCAATTTATCCCGGTTTATCGGTTTATTGATAGGTTGTTTATTGCTTTTTCAAGTGGATGGTTAAAATAGAAGCAATTAAAAGTAATAAAAATATCATTCAATTTCAACAAAGTTTCAGTATGAAAGCAGTTTTCTCCGGGAACTCCCAATTGCCGTGAACCGCAGCCGGTTGTTGCTGCGGCTGCGGCTTGAAGGGAAAAAGGTTTAAAAGCTAAGAGGCTTGCAATTTCTTCACTCTTTGGAGAACATTTTCGACATGACCCTTTACCTTTACTTTTGGCCAAATGTGAGCAATTTTCCCATTCGGGCCAATCAAAAATGTGCTTCGAACCACTCCGTAATATTCTCGGCCGTACATCTTTTTAAGCTGCCAGGCAGCGTAGGTTTCAAGAACAGTGTGATTGGTGTCACTCAAAAGGCGGAGATCGAGTTTCTTCTTTGCGATGAATTTCACATGGCTTTGCGGCGAATCGGGACTGACGCCCAGAATTTCAGCATTGATAGTCCTAAATTCGCTTAGATGCGCCGTAAAGTCCAGAGCCTCTGCTGTGCAGCCCGTCGTGTTGTCCTTGGGGTAAAAATACAAAACAACCCATTTGCCTAGATACTCGTGCAAACAGACTTCCTCTTCATTTTGATCGGGCAAACAAAAATCCGGTGCCGCATCGCCGGCCGAAAATTTTGAATCTTTTGCCATTTGAACCTCCTGTTTCAATTCAGTGTGAAAATTGCTTTTACTGTATTTTTGACAAATTCTGAAAAATAGTTCATCTATATCAGTTCCGGTTTTGCAGTCATTTTCTCCAAAATAAATTGTAGTGATTGTTCAAGATATTTGCAGAAAATAGGCAGTTTCCTTATACAATCACCAGAATTCACTATAATGATGAACTTGACCTTTCAATGGTTGCTTTTTTAACAAAATCTAAATAAGGGGCGCAATCAATTGACATACGTTTTTTAGGAAACGTTCATCCTCATCCGTGAACGGGTCTTTTTGGTGGGAATCAATATCCAATTCTCCCACTACGATACCATTTTTGAAAATGGGTACGACAATTTCTGAGCGAACCTTCGGGCTGCAGGAAAGGTAATTTATTTCCTGCGAGACGTCGGGAACTACGAAGATTTGCTCCCGCTCGGCGGCCTGTCCGCAAATACCCTCCCCGAAAGGAATTCGCACATGTTCGGTAGGTTCGCCGACGTACGGGCCGATCACCAATTCGTTGCGATTTTTGGAATCGACGAAATAAAGTCCCACCCAATCGTAATGAGGTACCTGCCCGGCCAAAATCCCACAAACGAATTGGAGTGCCGATTCAGATTGGGGTTCCGATTGTAAATATTTTTTAATTGCCGAAAAGACAGGTGAAAAATCGAAGCGCCTGGTCACAATATTGCCTCATTTGTTTCACTCAATTGATCGGAAAAAGGTTTGCGCTTTGCGCGGTATTTTTTGACAAAGCCCACAGGTCGGTAGCTCATTTTGGCCTGTCGAAGCCCCTCGTTCCCCAGATCCTGCTCGCGGTTGATGTAAATATATTGCTCGGGCAGAAGGGCTGCAAACGACTGATTGATGTACTGATAGAGTCCGTTGTAAGCCGAAAGCGCCTTCTCAAAATGAATCGCGTAAGTTGTTCCCAAAGAGATTTCTTCTCCCAATGTGTATCCTACGGGTTTCCCGTCGATGTAGTAAATGCCCCCGCAAAGCTGAAGGAACTCCATTTCGTCGAGTGCCTCTCGTGCCGGCGTGCAGTCGCCCTCCTGTGCATGTTCAGAGCACCAGCTTTTTAGCACCAGGGAGGCGTCCCCGGCATATTCCTCGAGGAGAGGTCGCGCCTGGAAGTTGTAATTTTCCTTGAATTGTTTAAGCAGATTTCTTTTCTTGCTGAATTTCCGACCGGCAAGTGTCGCCAGTTGCCGGCGATTGTACAGATAGTCGAAATTATTGCGGTCAGCCTGGAGAAAATACCCGAGCGATTGAAGCTCTTGAGCCTGTGCGTCGGAGGCGTTCTTCAGGCAGGCGAATCGCTCGAAAAGCTCATTCAAAATCGCCGGTTCCGGAAGACCAAATGGAAGCATAAAAAACGGCTCACCATGATCTGCACCGCAAATAGCGAAAAGCTTTGAGGTGATCCGGGCAATTTTGTAGGAATGCGTTTTGCGAAACAGAAAAATGTTGGCGAAAGTAAACTCGGAAATGCCTGAATCCAACCTTAAAAAATGTGGGTGGAGAATGGCACGATCCTCAAGTGAGATTTCGGAAAATTGTGGGTACTGTGAAATCATGCGGCTTAATTCCCAAATATTAAATTACAATTATTATCATTTTAATTCTTAAAAATATAAAAATCCTATTTAAAATGCTACAAAATTTTTGGAAAATAAATGATTCCCCGCAGCAGTGTAGCGAAAGTGGCAGTGATTTATTCGCGCATTTGGCGGCATTTTTTCCTTGAACCCGGATTCGGAAAATTCGCAATTTGCAGCAGAATTAGGCCATCATATGGGTTGTTTCGGCCATTTTGACCCGTGGTAAATCGTGGGTCTCATAATGGAAAGCGTGCCAAAGCGCCCCGTTTCCCGGCACCGTTTACGGCAGGACAGGAGCCTGGGCAATCCATTACTATCATTAGGTAATTTTCCGAATCCGGGTTGAACTAAAAAAAATCCTTGACAAATCGAAAAATATTTATTATATTAACTTTGTTCTACAAAGTACTTTGTATTAATTAAATAAAGGAGGTATTATGAAATCTGAACAAGCTGTAGAAGAGATTCAACTGATCAAAGAGATGATTGAAAAGACGAAGAAGTCCACGGCGGCACACGGGGGGTATCTTATCACATGGGGGGTGCTTATTATTGCGGCGCTTATTGGTAATTACACCCTTGCCCTTTTGCAGAAGTACAATCTCATCTGGCCGAACTGGATTGTTTTTATGGGATGCGGCGTGATTTATTCAATCATTTACCAGAGCAAAAAGGGCCGGAAGAACAGAATCCAAACCTACGCCGGAAAAGCATGGATGCATCTTTGGATCGCATGCGGCACAGCGTTTATTTTGGTGGGATTTGTTTTTCCTCTGAGCGGATTTTATTCCTATAAGCTTATCCCGGTACTGATTGCAACGATCGCTGGCATCGGCACGTTTGTGGGCGGCGGCATCTACGAGTGGCCTTTCCTGAAGTGGAGCGGGCTGTTCTGGTGGGTGGGCGCTATTGTCATGGTTTTTTTGCCTCCCTCGTACAACGGACCGGTGTTTATTTTTTTAGTCATCGTCGGATATCTTCTCCCGGGGATTCAATTGAATCGACACTACCGTGAAAGCGGAGGTTCCCATGCCTCGACAAACAAATGAACCTCTGGACCCGATTATTCATTCGCCGGTTCGGCTTTCGATTCTATCCATTTTGATTTCAGTGGAAAGTGCGGATTTCAAATATTTGAAGGAAGCGATTCAAGTAACAGATGGTAATCTGAGCACACACCTCTCCAAATTGGAGGAAGCCGGACTTATTTCTGTTACAAAGGAGTTTCGTGGGAAAAAGCCGCACACAACCTTTTCAATTACCCCGGAGGGGAGAACGCGCTTCGCGAAATATGTCAGCAATCTTGAAAAAATTATTCATCCCGGAGAAAATCAGACTTAAAAAACAAACGTGCATTCTATAAGAGGAGGATTCGCAATGAAACGAACACACGCATTTGTGATTCTAATTAGTTTATTTATTTTGAGTGGCTTCCTGTCAACCGGTTACACAAAAGGCAAAAATTCAGAAAAAGGCCCGGGAATCGGCTATTTTATGATTGGGGCGGTCTCCCTTGATTTGTCCAATTTGAATGCCGCACTTCGCACATCCGGTTACCCGAAACTGCCCAATCGATTTTTTTCGTTTGGTGGCGGCGGGTTGTCATTTGTGAATAACCTTGTCATTGGCGGCGAGGGCAGCGGCTTGTCTAATACTAGCGTTACGGGCAATGGAAATGAAATCTCCCTGAGTGGCGGCTATGGGATGTTTGAAATCGGCTACAGGCTGTTTTCAACAAAGAAAACAGCTCTTTACCCGCTTCTCGGAATGGGTGGTGGCGGACTGAATTTAAGAATCACAAATGAAAACTTATCTGCAAATTTTCCCGACCTTCTGAAACATCCGGCTGGAAGCGTGCAAATCGGTAGTGGAGCATTTCTGCTGGATCTGGGCTTTGGCGGTTACTGGCTCTTGCGGGCAAAAGAGAAGAAAGGAAGGATCGGCGGTTTTCTTGTTGGGTTTCGAATGGGATATTTGGTTGCTCTCTTTGGTCAGAATTGGAAATTGCAGGATGTAAGCATTTTGAATGCCCCCAAAACACGCTTCTCCGGTCCCTATTTTAGGGTTACCATCGGTGGAGGGGGTCAGAAGATGAAATAGCGCTAAAGTAACCTTGCGAAGGTTTTAAACCTTCGCAAGAACAAATCATAAAAGGCACGGCGCGCGAAACATCCGGAATCACCCGATTTTTTTTAACGGGCTGATCGACAAATATTTTCAGCGGAAAAACAATTTCGAAATTCCGTTCCCGGTCACCGAGTGTTCGCCAGAGGCGAATGTACCGAGGTGACCGGAGAACCACACATCTTTCCAAATATTGCATTTAAGTTACGGATTCGTGTTCTGCAACAACTCCAGGTAAGGCTTCAGTTGCGGCTTTCCCTGCGAAAATTCTGCCACAATGGTTTTGATTTTTTCGAAAGTACGGGGGAAATTTTCCGCCTCTGTTTGAGCATTTGAGGGGTTTTGAGCCAGAATCAGCCCCAACTGTGCCGGACGCACCACAATGGTTTTCGGGTATCTGGAACGATCCCAGTTGCCTCGTTTCGCAATGAATCGGGTCAGTTTCATCAAGCGATTGACTTTTCCTTTAACGCCGGAAAGCAGCTCCCCGCCATTCTTGGGAAAGCGAATTTCCACAATTACCTTCCGATTCACCGGGAATTTGTTTGTGTGAATTTGCACGCCGAAAGCGCTGTCATTGTACGTCCAATGGCCTGCCTGGTCGTAGCGGCTGTGCGATAACAGTTGCCCGTTCACGCGCACGCTTTTGGGGGGAAGCGTATTTGGAAATCGGAACACATACGCTCTTTCCGAAGCCATTCCGGGAAAACTTCCTTCCACCGGCTCGACAATCAACTTAAGTGCCCGGGTATCTGTGCGGGTAAAATGAACAGGTGTTTTTGCGAGAACGCCGTTCCGGTAGCCGTTGGTGTTGCCCTCGTCTTCGTAGTAAACCGTTCGCCCCGAATCACCTGGAAAAATCGCCAGCGTGAGCGGGTTGATGACGTTCTTTTGGGCGGGTTGAAGTGGTGATTCTTGCGGAAGAATTGCGCCGGCGCGCACGTACACTGGAATTTCATTTAGTGTAAACGCCCGCTTCACGATGCGATTTCCGTCTAATGCCGTGCCCGTAGCCCATTCCACCCATTTGCCGGGCGGCAGCCAGAGGGTCTGGTAGGTAAACAGGCTGTCTTTCCCCATGGGATGCGTGACCGGTGCCACAATTAGATCATCTCCGAAATAATATTCGTCTTTGAACTGGTACGCCTCCAGGCGTTTCGGGAATTCGTAATAAATCGGGTGACACAAGGAAATGCCCGTTTCATAGGTTTTTCGGGCGTACGAATAGATATAGGGAATCAGACTGTGCCGCAGAAGTTCGGCATTTCGCATTGGGTAATAATACTTAAGGGGATAGGCCCAGATGCGCCGTTCAATTTTGGCGCTTTTAGTACTGTGAGTTCTAAAAATCGGACTGAATGCGCCCCACTGAATCCAGCGTGTGTACAGCTCCGGGGGACTCTCGCCGCGCATGTGGCCGCCGATGTCGTGGCTCCAGTAGCCGAAACCAACATTAGCGGCAGTTGTGGTAAAATAGGGCTGAAAATCCAGCGATTTCCACGAGATTTGCGTATCTCCCGAAAAACCAATCTGGTAGCGATGATTGCCGAGCCCGCCGTAGCGGTGAAAAATCAACGGCCGTTTGGTACCCTGCCGAGCCATATCGGAAAAGAAGACGTAATTTAAATAGAATGTCGGATTGACTCCCGGAATTTTCGTCGTGCTCCACTGCTGCCAGTCCAGCCACCAGAAATCGACGCCTTCTTTTTCAAGCGGGTGCAGCACCAGGTTCATGAAATTTTGGGCGAATTTTTTATTCACAATGTCAAATGGAACATATTTTTTTGTTTTGGGATTGATGCCCATGGCTCTGGCGATTTTGGGGTACGCTGCCTCGTGCGGCTGGATGCCCGCGGCGGGGTGAAGATTCAGGCAAACCTTGAGATTCTCCCTTTTCGTCCAGTCCAGGAAATCTT
>CAZIYL010000082.1:0-9859 GCA_964543425.1 uncultured Deferribacteres bacterium | reverse complement strand
GGTTAACGTATTTTGACTAAATATTTTTCAATCACTTTTGCAAAATTCGCAACGGTAGAGGACCAAACTTCAAAGCGAAGCAAAAGAACCATTTGGTTACTTTTTTGCAAATTGCGTTATTTTAATTTTGGATTTGTTTCAAATTTCGATAGTCGGGATTCGAATTTAATTTGACTCAAAATTGTCCGATGCTGTCTTTTCAAAAAATACGTACCAGAATTTACGAAATAGGATGCTAAGGCAAAAAATTGCCCACAAATTTGCACAAATTGCCGATTTACTGCAGCGGGTGCGTTTTCCGTGAAAATTTTTTTAAAGGATTTACAGGGTATTTTAACGAATAATTCTGTAAATCCTGTTCAAAGTATTTAATCATTTACCCCTATCTTACCAGAGGTCTACCGGATCCACGTCAATTGTAATTTTGACATCTTTCGGACGGTAGCGTTTTTTAAAGTTTTGAAAAGCGGCTTTGACCTCGCTTCGCAGCTTCTTGCCTGCCGGATCCTTTTTGCGGTCGTTTTTCAGAATAATGTGATAACGATAGTTTCCCTGAATTTTTGACAATGGCGCGGGAGACGGTCCTAAAACCTGGTAGAAATCGCTTCGAACATTGAGCAGCAAAACAAATCGGTTGGCGTACCCGCTGACCGATTTTTCATTCGGCCCGCGAAATCCCACCTCGATCAGCTTTCCAAAAGGCGGGTAAAGCAGTTCTTTCCTTTGGTTGATTTCGCTGGCGTAAAAGCGCAAATAATCGTGTTTTTGAGCGAACAAAATGCTGTGGTTTTTGGGAGCGTAAGTTTGAATAATGACCTTTCCCTGCTTATCCTTGCGGCCTGCCCGCCCGGCCACCTGCGTCAGCAATTGGAAGGTTCGCTCGGAGGCGCGGTAATCGGGAATCAGCAAAGTGGTATCGGCGGAAATTACGCCCACCAGCGTCACTCGCGGGAAATCCAGACCCTTGGCCACCATTTGTGTGCCCAGAAGAATATCGTAAAGCCCGCGGCTGAAATCTCGGAAAATCTGATCGTGCGATCCCTTTTTGCTGGTGGTGTCCATGTCCATTCGCACCGTACGCGCTTTGGGGAAAAAATAATTCAATTCATCTTCCACCCGCTGCGTTCCCACACCGCTGTAACGGATGTTGACCCCTCCGCAATTGGGGCACACCTCCGGGGCGGGCTTCTGATAATTGCAATAGTGACACATCAGTTTATTGCCCTCGCGATGGTAGGTCAGCGTAATGTCGCAATGAATGCACTTTTCGATGTACCCGCAGTCCTGGCAGACAATGTAGGTTGAAAATCCCCGTCGATTCTGCAACAGAATGACCTGTTCGTGAAGGGTTAATTTTTCGGCAATTTTTTCCAGCAGGCGGGACGAAAAAACGGTAGGCTCACCCTGTTTTCGTTTCTGATGTTCCTTTGCCATATCCACAACTTCCACCTGCGGCATGGGAATATGCTCAACCCGACTCGGAAGCGTCAGGAGTGTGTATTTCTTGTGTTGCGCATTAAAAAAAGTTTCAACGCTGGGTGTTGCCGAGCCCAAAATTACCAGGGCATCGTTTAATTTTGCCCGGACAATTGCCACGTCCCTGGCATGGTACCGCGGAGCCATGTCGTACTGTTTGTACGTGGTCTCCTGCTCCTCGTCTACGACAATCAGTCCAATGTTTGTGAGAGGCGCAAAAACTGCAGACCGGGGGCCAATGACGATGTGATAGTCTCCACGCTGAATCCTCCGCCAGGAATCGTACCGCTCGCCGGAAGACATCCGGCTGTGAAGAACCGCCACGTCGTTTCCAAAAAAATCCTTGAAGCGTTTCACGGTTTGCGGCGTCAGCGAAATTTCCGGAACCAGCACAATCGCCGTTTTTCCCAATTTCAGCACCCGGGCGATGGCTTCCATGTACACCTGAGTTTTTCCGCTTCCGGTCACTCCGAAAAGCAAGAAGGTTCGAAATCCGCCCGTTTCAATCCGGGATTCAATTTCGTCAAGCGCCTGACGCTGGTCTTTATTCAGCGTGATCGTATTCGGAGTTTCCGGCTGCACTTGCCGGTAATAATCGCGAAATACTTCCTTTTGAGAAACCGTTACAATTTCCTTGCGAAGCAGGCTTTTCAATCCGGAAAGGCTGATTTGTGCCTGTTTCAGCAGATCCACCTGGAACAATCCGTCCGGGAAGTCTCTCAAGATTTTGAGAATTTCCGCTTGACGCGAGTGTTTGAGCATGAGGTTGCCAATTTCGTCGTCCAGGCTGTGCGAGGCAAGCCAATCAGGTGCCAATTGAATGAAGTTCATCGTTCGTTCACGGGTTTTGGCTCTGGCAACAATTTCCTGAATGGAAATGTGCCCCTTTTTTTGAAGCTGTACCAAATTGTAAGAAAGATTTTGAGAACCGATTTTCCGGCGCAATTGTTGAAAACTTAACGCGCCGTTGTTGAAAAGCGCCTGAAGGATTTTGCGTTGATTTTCAGAAACATTTTGGAGAGATTTCAATTGCTCGGCGCGCCACTCACCAATTAATCTGACAATCCGCTTGCTTTCCAGATTAATTCCCTTGGGCAGGGTAGCCTGCAGTACTTCTCCCCACGATGAGAGGTAGTAGTCGGCAACCCATCGGGCCAATTGGAGCATTTCATCGGAAAAAATAGGGGCGTCGTCCAGAACATCCGTAATGGGCTTGACTTCTGTGAACGCAATTTTCGTCGTTAGTTCGACGACAAACCCGGTTAGTTTTCGGCGCCCGAACGGAGCCAATACCCGGCTCCCTACCCGAATGATTTCCCGAAAATTTTCGGGTACTTCGTACGAAAAGGCATGGTCTACCGGAAGCGGAAACACGACATTCGCAAAAAGGAGATTGCTGTTTTTTCGGTTCTCCATAAAAATGTGTGCTTTTCGATTAATTTTTGTTTTTAGTTTCAAATCTAAACGAAATCAAATTGAAAACTCTACCGTTGCAAGTTTCAGTTATTTACTTGATTTTATAGCAGTTGCATCATAAGAAATAAATTTACCACAGCCGGCCGCCGAGTGGACGCCTCTATGCGGATGTATCGAGGCGACACGGAGTAAAAGCGGTCGTTTCGATACGATCCGCCATCTGGCGGATCACTCAGCGACCGGAAAGAACCTCTCCCTGTTCCTATTCAAAAACAAAATCCCAATCGCTTTTTTTATCAAACTAACGCAGGCAAGATGCTTACGTTACATTTGTAAGGTGTTTTTGTTCAGACACTAGTAGAGCGTTTTCTAAATAAGGTTCTTTTCATTATGTCACTGCGAGCAGTGGAGCGACGAGGCAATCCCATTGAAATCCAATTAGTTAGAGATTGCCTCGCTATCGCTCGCAATGACAATTTATTGTAATATTAATTAAGAATCGCTACACCCGATAGAAAAAATGTGCATTATCCGGATGAACTTCATTAATTCTAAATAAATTACTAAAATCTTGCTTAAAATACAACGTTCATTTTGTTCGGAATGAGTCGGAGTGAAGAAAACACGAAAACACAATTGTGAGGAATTTAATGGGAAGAAAACGGTGACTCAACTGTGAAAATCCAGTTGAAAAGAGAATCCCTTTTGAGGAGGTATTTCTTCCGGAGCGATCCGATAATTCACACCCGGTTTCACCTGTCGGTGCTCCACAAAATATTTAAAAGAAAGGACTACTTTTGAAAAAATCTTCCAGTGCAATCCGACCCAAGTTCTGGATCCTTTTCCGTAAAATAGTTTTATGGAAAATTCCCCGGGAAGTCCGGGCTCGTAAGCGTAAATGCGGCTGTCGTAGCTGCTCGTATTAAAAAGAGCCCAGCCGGCGGAAAGGCGGCTTTTTGCATGAAAGTTGTACGCCATTTCTTCGGAAAATAAAAAGCCCCTTTGAATTCCCATTGGCTCCGAATAAAACTGAGCCCATTTAGCGCGAAGTGTCTGAATCTGGCCTTTAAGCGTCCAGAGCCGGGCGGGGCGCACCAACCAAAAGAATTGAATTTTTGCCCGTGTTTTTTTTGACGAAACCTTTGTAATGTCCCAGCCGTTTTTTAGTATCCGCACATCTTTCGTTTTTTCTTTGAGTGAAATATTTAAAAACGTCCGAAAGAATGAACGCCATTTTTCCTGCCACCGGAACCCCCATTCTTTTCCGGTTGGAGAGGGGACCACCGCTCCGGTTATTTTGGGAAATGAAAAGACGTCCAGAAATGCACGAATTTGTGTGGCCGGGCGCGGCCTTAGCACAAAGCCTGCGTACCAGCCCTTTTCATTTTGAGGAATTCCCCGTTCGCCAAAAACAAATCCGTGGGGATTCCAGAACTGCTCACCGTAATTTCTCACGGCTGCCACCCAGGTAATCGGCCTTGTGTTGAGCATTGCGCCCACAATAAATGACCCGCCTCTGCCTCGCTGATGCGCCCATTCCCCGGTGACACTCAAAATTCGGTAGCTGGCACAAAAATCACTTCCTAAAAAACTGAGCGACCGCAAAGGCCGGTCATTTTTGAATCCCACCACAGGACGGGAAAAGACAGAGTGCATTGCCGTGACGCCGGCTGAAAAATTTCTGCGATCGGATTCCAAATGGACGCCTGCCACAGTCTCGCGGACGCTGTTTTTCCGACCCAAGTAGACGCCTGTGTGGGGAACAGGTGCTTCCAGAGTTCCAACCCCCGAAAGGGAATCGATCCGCGCATCCCAGGCATTTTTGGCTCGAAACAGGTAAAGCGTAAAAGTTTTCAACGAAAGGGAACCGGCCGCCCCCCTAAAAAAATGATCTTCGAGTGAAGAAACCTCCCCGCGCACCCTGCCGGGACGGGTTTTTAAAATCTCAGCGGGAGAAATGCTTTTGCCCAGCGAATATGGCAAACTCAGCAGGATTCCCTGACCCAACATGGGAAAAAAATCGCCTGCGACCAGAGATGCGTACCCACCGATTCTTGCGGCCAAATAGCCTACAGCGTTATCCGTCCAACTGGTCTCAAGAGGATCTTTTTCAAGCAAAAATCCGCCGGTCAAGGGTGACCCGGCTGCAAATTGCAAGCGCTGGTAGCTGTGCAGTTTTTTATTTAGGGGAAGCGCTGAATTTTTGCCGGAGAGTCGGGAACGCAGCCAAACGCCCGTTTGTGCTCGTTTTACCCCGACCGCAATAAATTGAGAAAACCAGGCCCAATCAGTATCCGAAAGATTCAACACCTTTTTTACCTCTGCTTTCGAACGGAAAGGGCCGTGCCTGCGTCGGTAATCAAACAAAAACTGTGCAAGCGATTCGGGAACGCCGGGAATCTGTTCCAGGTCTTCCGTTGAGGCGGAATTCAGGGGAATCCGGTGAAGCCTGGCGGCTTCAATCTGCTCATACCAGACATTCAGATTCTGATTGGTCTCATCGGGAAGAATTTCCAGCTCAAATGCTTCCTGTCCCCAGGCAAAAGGTGTAAAAGCGGCGGAGGGTAAAAGCCAATCGATAGAAAACAGGCTCACGATGGCGAACGCCCACGGAAATAGTTTCATCTATTTATCCCTAAAAATCTTTTTTCAACTATCGGTGGAAAAATACGTCCCGCTTAGAATCGAATTCCTACGGAAACCTGGTGTGTTCCTCCCAAAAGCAGATGTGACGCCCAGGCATAATCCAGGCGAAAGTGCCCCAAATAAATTCCGCAACCAAAGCTAAAACGGCCGGGTTCCGTCAAAAAACCGGAGCGCAAAATAAGCTGTTTTACCAGCGTCCACTCCACACCGGATCGAAGCGACGGCCGGAAGCCGTTTTCCTGACTAATCTGAAAAGCAAATCGCAGGGTGGGAAATGCCAGAAACTGAAATCCCGCATTTAATTCCTGAGGAAGCGCCTCGCGGCTGCGGCTCAGGCTGGCGCGTGTGGCATTGAGAATACTTGTTCCAAAACTCCAGCGGGAGGACAATTTAAAAAGAGAGCCAAGATTCAAGCCCAAACAGCCGTCTTCCCCGTACCCCGGGATTTTCAGATGGGCGTAAAAAAGGCTTCCCCCGAAAACAAATTGCTTTCCGAATTGATAGGCAATCGCAAATTGGGACATTTGCTCCCGGTATTTGGAGAATCCGAATTGTTGAACGGCTGCTCCAAACGTCCAGTTTTTCCTTGAAAAAGAGACTGCTGCAAATGTGGTTTCCAGTTCTTTCAGACCAAAAGGGCGGCTGTAAAACATTGTGGTTTGCAAGCCTTTTCCAAAAGCCACGCCTGCCGGATTGTAGGCGATGGCGCTGGGATCGCCTGAAATCGCCACAAAAGCCAATCCCATTCCTACGGGGCGGGCGCCGATCGGCTGATTCGTAAACGAGCCTTCGGCCGCAGATGCTAAAATCAAAACACTCAAAAATGGCAGAATCCCCTTCCAATTCATTAAATAGCCCCCTTCCTCCTTTGCTATTTTTTAAAAAAATTCAATTTAAGCTCTTGACAAATCGTTAGAATATGTTAAATTATTCAAGGTGCTTTGGTGTGAACATTTTATCTTTTCAAGCGTAAAAAAATCGAATTTCCATTTCTGAAAAAATTACTTTAACAAGAACGATCCTGAAGTTAAGGAGGATGTATGAGATTTTTTAAACTGACATCCATTGCTGTAACCTTGCTTTTTTTCGTATGCGGTTTATGGATTACGAAGGGAACCGCTCAGGCGGTTCACACCGACGTTAAAATCCACCTTGAAAAAATTCCCATGGATCATCGCCACAAGCTAAAAGACTTGCAAGAAAAATTACAGGCCTACATTAATGATTATGAGTGGACGGATGATCAGGATGCCGGTAGCATCTATTTAAATATTCAAATATTTTTGCAGGACATCAGTTCCAACTTCGAGGATCGCTACGCCGGCCAATTTCTGATTTCCAACAATTCGGATCAACAATTTTTCGATAAACGATGGCGCTTTAACTATTCCCCCGGAGATGCTTTTTATCATCAGGAAAATGCCTTTCACCCGCTGACCAGTCTGGTTGATTTTTACGTCTACATTATCCTGGGTGGCGAATTTGACAAATTGGACAAACTGGCCGGTACACCCTATTTTGCCATCGCTCAGGACATTGCCCATCAGGGGCAATTCGGCCGCTTTCCGGAAGGCTGGGATTACCGTCAGGATTTGATTAAGAAAATTCTGGGCGGGCCCCACAAGATTTTTCGCACCGGTATTGATGCCTATTACCTCGGGCTTTCTTATGAAAAAGAAGATCCGAAAGTTATGTACAAAGAATGTCAGAAGGGACTTCAGCTCATTGCAAAATCATTGGAAGAGGATCCCCAGGATCAAATTGCCAGACAATTTGTCAAAAGTCACTCACAGGAAATAATCGATATTTTTAAAGATACCGGAAACAAAACAGTTTTTAACTTGCTAATTTCGTTAGATCCCGAACACAAGGCGCTTTACAGTAAATATATTTCCAATTAGTAGGTTCGCACGGCATCTGCCGGCTGGATATGAGTGGCTTTCCAGGCGGGCAGAATGGCGGAAATACCGGCTGTTACAACGACCATGATTGGCAAGGCGATGTACATCCCCAGCGGTAAAATCGGGTGAACCAACGTGCTGGCGCCAAAACTTTCGAGACCGGAAGCAAAGGCCGAAAAATCGATTCCCCTCTGGGTGGTGTAGGCAATTGTTCCGGCACCAAACAAAAATCCAATCACTCCGCCTGTTAGCGAAAGCATAATCGTTTCCAATAAAATCATCGAAAAAATGCGCCTCTGTTTCATTCCAATCGCGATTAGCACGCCCAATTCGCGAACGCGTTCCATTACTGCCATGAGCATCGTATTGGTGATTCCAAAAAAGAGCGCGAAAAGAATAATCACAATAAACATGTAGGTAAAGCTCTCCATTGCCGCAGAAGTAATGGCAATTTGCGGAGCCAATTCTTTCCATGTTTTTACCGAAAGGCTCGGGAATTGTGCCTTTGCGGCTCGAAAAACCGTCGGCATAATTTTTGAGTTCTCGGCACGAATCGCAATTTCATGGAGAATGGGGGACGTGTTCAGGAGGCGAAAAAGATCCGTCTGCTTCATGAATACATGGGATTCATCAAAAAAACCGGAGTCTGTTTTGTAAATTCCAACAATTCGGCACGCCACATAATTGAGTGTGCCATCCAATCCCTGAAAGCTCAGGACAATCTTCGATTTTAATTTTAAACTCAATCGATCGGCTAATTTTTTCCCAATCACCACCGGATTTTGCGGATTGGATTCAAAATAGTTTCCGGAAATCAGACGTGCGGGAATATCAGTTACCTGCCGGGCTTGTTCGGGAACAATACCCACAATCTTAACGCCAAAGGTAGAAACCGGAGAAGCAGCCATAGCTTCAATCAGAGTTCGGCCGGAAACGGCCTGAACGCCGGGAATTTGCCTGCTTGCACGAAGAACCTGAAATCCGTTGGGAATAAAGTTGCGAATTATTTTGTCCTGTAAATAATCGGTTTGATGAATTTGAATGTGCGCAAGATCACGGTTGATAGCGCTGTTCACCATCGATTCACCCCAGCCCATCCAGACCGCCCCCGCAAAAAGGCTTCCCCAGAGTCCCATAGCAATGGCTGCAATGATAATCAGACTTCGTTTTTTATTTCGCCAAACATTTTTCCATGCAAGTGATAGCAGCATTCCCGGTTCTCCTGTATTAATCCCGCACGGCTTTCACCGGATCCAAGTTTCCGACAAAGAAGAGCGGATACAATTCCGTAGCCAGTGCAATGAGAAAAACCACAATTGCCTGGTGAAAAAACAGCATCGGATCCCGGCTGAAGTGAAAAACGGCCTCCAAACCCAACATATCAAACGCCTGAGCAGCACTTCCAGAAATGGGAATGGGATGATGAAAAAAGTAGGCAATAATTGGAATGCTGACCAGCGCTCCGGTGAGAGCACCCAAAAATGCCAGCAGCAACGTTTCAATTGCCGTTACCAGGATTAGTTTTGCCCGCTTCATTCCCACCGAAATCAATATTCCGAACTCTTTGGAACGTTCGGTAGTCATCATCATAATGGTACCAAAGATGCCAAAAGCAATGACGATGTACAGAATAACCAGCATTACCAAGCCGCTTGCGTTATCCATTTCAATGCTCTGTACGAGGTCAGGCATCATTTGCTGCCAAGTCATAATCGTGTATTTTGTCCCGAAATGAGAGAAAAGCGCTTTTTTCACGCTTCCTTGGTATTTGGGACTGTCGATCATAAGCGCCAGTGATGTTAGTCGCCCCGGCGCTGAAAAAATATACCGGGCATTTGGAAGCGTCACGTAAACCATCGCGTTGTTCAGATTGGAAATAGGGAATTTGACAATCCCTTCAATCGGCAATCGTGCGGCCGCGATCATTCCGTGATATCCTTGCCCATAAATAACAAGACTATCTCCCAGGCCGACCTTCAACATTTTTGCCAATCCCTGTGCCAAAAGAACGCCCTGTGAGGAACGGGTCAAATATGTCCCCTGAACCAGCCGTTTTTTCAAATCGGTCAGGCCGTTTTCAGCAGTAGGGTCAATTCCAACAATTTGAGCAACTTTTGTGAGGCTGCGGTGTGAAACGAGAGAAAAAGCCTCCAGACGCGGCACGGCTACGGATACATGCGGGATGCGGGAAACGGCTTGCATGTTTTTCTGATCGATTACAATGCTTCGGTCAAGCGAGCGATTGTCCCAGTAGCCTTTGCCTTGAATCTGCAAATAGCCGGTGTAAAACTTAACCGACGAACGAATCATGTAGGCGTAGGAGCCGTTTTGCATGGATCGCATAACAATAGCCAGAAGCACTGCAAAAAAAATGGACGCCGCCGCAATCAGGGTTCGTTTCTTGTTTCGCCACAAATTTC
>CAZIYL010000081.1:0-9874 GCA_964543425.1 uncultured Deferribacteres bacterium | reverse complement strand
ATTTCTTCTTTTCGCTCAACCATGATGTCGCCGGCTTTTTTCATAATTTCACCCCGTACGGGAGCCGGTACCAGACGCCATTCGTCGAATGCCTTCCTGGCTGATTGCACGGCAAGATCGACATCTTCTTTTGTTGATTTTGGGAAAATTCCTACAATTTCATCCCAATTTGCAGGATTGTGATTTTCAAATGTTTGACCCGATTTGGAATCAATCCACTTACCATTGATAAAATTTTTGTAAATATCCGCCATTGGAGCCTCCGCGATGTTAAAGATTCTATTAAAAAACGCTCAAAATGCCCCTAAGCCGTTGATGTGATTTTCAGAGAATCAGAAAATTCCATCAATAAAAGACCCGGGGCTGAATAAAAAAAATCAATTTAAAGAACTAATTTTAAACCTATTAATGATAGCAAAAATTCTTTAAAATGTCAAGTTAATTACGCCCAGGTTTTGGGAAGGAAATAAAAAAAGCCAACGAGGAACTCGTTGGCTTTTCGTGGTGGGTGGGAACCGATGCGAGGGATTCAATCCCCTGTTAGCCCCCTAAAAACGTTTGAATAATACGTCTTAAATCAACAATTCCTTTCAAAAAGGATCTTCGTCCTAATGGAGTTAAACCGTACTGATTAAAGAAGTCCCTGAGATAAATGAAATCTCCCTTGCTGTTTTTCCCAAGCAAATCATTCGTTAATTGAATAGCGGTTTTTTGTAATTCTGTTTCATTAAAATACATTTTTTGGGAATTCCCAACTGCCTGGATTGCATTGAATTTCAGTTGGGCTAAAAAAATCTTGTAGATTGTATCAATCCACAAAAGAAAATCTGGTGCCCCCGATGGGTGATCTGCTAATTGGCCGGTAACTCCCCGCTTTCGATAGTAAGGATTGGTTGTTTGCATTTTTGAGCCTTTGGCACTATTTATTTTCATCACAGTATATCGCAACATCTGTGCCAGAAAAGGCCAATTGCACAAAGTAAACGAGTTATTATCAATATTATCAAGTAATTAATAATCATTCATAGCAGGTTTTCCCAAATTTTCCGAAAGAGGCGGTGTAATCTTTTTGCAACAAAAGGCTTTGTTTTGTCAACAAAAAAAGACAAATTGAGGGCAAATGATTCCGGTGGCGTTTTTTGGCGAGGTCTGTCCTTCCCGGGGCGATTTTGGGATTTGAGGATGTTTGATTATTTTTTAAATTTGCCACAGGCAAAGGACTTCGCCTCTTAAGGAGGTTAGGCTTTTATGAGTTTATAGATTTGAATTTTTTTGTACAGGTATGTGCGGGCAATTTTCAGATCCTGTGCCGATTTTGCAACATTCCAATCGTTTTTTTCCAGTGTTTTGCTAATAAGATCTTTCTCAAACGCCTCTTTTGCCTCTTTTAAACCCTTGTTTAGCTGCTGGCTCGTGCTTGCTTTTTCATTTGCATCGGGAATTTTCGTTTTGCGTTTCCAGATGAACATTAGTTCTTCTTTTGAGATAATCTGCGAGGAAGTTAAAATTACAAGTTTCTCGATCAGATTTCTTAGCTCTCTTACATTTCCAGGCCAGGAATATCGCATAAGTGAATGGACAGCATCTGGCTCAAGATTTTTTAGAGGGATCGAATATTTTCTGGAAAAAAAACGGAAGAAGTATTTTACCAAAATGGGAATATCGCTGATTCGTGCCCGAAGAGGGGGCATGTGAATCGTGACAACATTGAGCCGATAAAAGAGGTCTTCCCGAAAATTACCTATTTTCATTTCTTCAGATAGTTTTTTATTGGTTGCTGCAATAATTCTTGTGTCTATTTGAATTGGTTTGGTGCTGCCTATTTTCTGAATCACACCGTCTTCAATGGCATGCAGCACTTTTGCCTGTGCGGTTAGGCTCATATCGCCAATTTCATCCAGAAAAAGGGTGCCTCCATTTGCTCGCAAAAATTTTCCTTTGTGGTCACCGGTAGCTCCGGTAAAGGCACCCCTTACATGGCCAAATAATTCGCTTTCGATGAGGTTTGAAGGAATCGCGGCACAATTTACCTCAATAAAAGGGCCGCTGGCACGGTCGCTTTTTCGGTGAATCGCGCGGGCCACTAATTCTTTTCCGGTGCCGTTTTCGCCAAGAATCAGCACACGACTATTTGTTTTTGAAACAAGGGCAATACTTTCCTTAAGAGTTTGAATTTCATGACTTTCCCCGACCAGAACTTCCTGAATATCTGCCTTTTTTCGGAGTTCGATGTTTTCGACAATCAGACGCTTTCGTTCCAGGCAATTTTTGATTGCGAGCAACAAGCGTTCGTCTGGAAATGGACGGATGAGAAAATCGTACGCCCCCAGTCTCATGGACTGAATGATTTCTTCCGTATCGTTGTTGTCGGACATCATAATTACATCGACCGGAATGCCGTTGTTTCGAATGCTTCTAAGCACGGTCGTTCCATTACCGTTACTGATTCCGGTCGAAAGCATTAGAATGTCAACAGCTTGCTCGTGTAAAAAATCAATCAGGTCATGAGGATCAGAATAGGAAAAGACAATAAAATTTTGCTCTTCAAGGAAATTTTTTAGTTCTGTTTGAAGAGCGGGGCTGTCTTCACCGATTAAAATTACTTCCCCGGCCATTTGGGTCATCCTCTATTTTATGCGTATGAATTCAATTCTCCGATTTTGTGAGCGTCCCCTTGCAGTGGCGTTGCTTGCAATTGGATCTTCCTCGCCATAACCGATAGCTCGAATTCGCTTGGGATCAATTCCTCGATTCACAAGATATTGTTTAACAGCCTCTGCCCGTTTTTGAGAAAGATGCAAATTGAAGGCTCGGGAGCCAACACTGTCAGTGTATCCGCGGATTTCAACTTCAACATCAGGGTTTTGAGCCAGAGATTCGTAAACCGTATCTAAAATCGCATAGGAGTCAGGGGTTAGGGAAGCACTTCCACTTTGAAAATTGACTCCTCTCAGAATAATGCGGCTGCCCTTTTTGAGCATGGGTTTGGGTTTTTCGTCCGGACAACCATCATCATCCTGGTATCCGTTAATGGTTTCAGGGGTATTGGGACATTTGTCCCGAACGTCTGGAATTCCATCCTGATCATTATCGGGATCCGGCACGCCGTCTTTATCCTGAAAGCCATCCAGGTCTTCCGGTTGATTAATTGCTTTATCCAGTGAATCCGGAATGCCGTCTTTGTCATTATCATAATCGGGGCATCCGTCCTTATCCTGAAAGCCGTCGAAATCTTCCGCCTTATTTGGGCAATGATCCAGACTGTCCGGAATGCCGTCGCCATCATTGTCGTAATCCGGTTCGCCGTCGTAATCTTCAAAATTATCAAAATCCTCGGGGTGCTTTGGGTCTACGTCCAATCGATCTTCGATTCCATCTCCATCCGAATCGCGATGGCTGGTACTATAAAAGCGCAGCTCAATACCTGCTTCCGCAATACCCCGATTATCGTCGATAGCACCTCCATCGTCATAGCTAAGTCCAATCGTATCCTCATTTCCCTTGAATATGTAGTGGAATCTAAAGAAGAGTGATGTACCGACTTTATCGGAGAAGATTTTCTCTAATCCAAGGCCTGCAACCAGCGTGCCATTTACGACATCGCCATGCCCCGGAATGGGTTTTCCGCGCTCCAAAGCCGATGTGGCATTGGAAATATCCCGAATTTCCCAATCCAAAATGCCTCCTCCAATTGTAAAAAAGGGACGAAAGGATTCCTGTGGCAATGGAGTGTACACCAATTGTGTCCAAACTGGCATTAATAGCGTATGATAATGGCTGATGTGGGTAAACTGTGATCCTTTGGAATTTCGTGGGTAAACCCAACCGTACGAGCCATTCAAATCCAGTGCCAACCGGCTTGAAAAACCGTAGCGAACAGAAAACCCTGCCCATTGTTCGATTGTGGACAGGTCTGCTTGTCCGAGTACCATTTTTACCGGACCGCCGGTGAAAGCAACGCCCCAACGATGGTTGAGATCCTGAGGGAACGCGAGGGTTGTCAGCAGTAAAATCGGGAAAAGAATAAAGCCAATCATTCGAAAAAAGATGTGTGCTTTCATTTTTTTTCTCCCTATTTTGTGAGATTTTTGATACAAGTGTATCAACTGTGAACGAAAATTTCTGTTAAAAAAGTAATTCACTAACAAATAGCAAATATAAATTTGAAATCGTTGAAATTTTTTCTTATCTAATTAAATGTAAATTCCAGCAAAGTATATCGGTGATACGGATATCCTCAAAAAAATACTTTCGGGCATAAATATTGCAAGCTTCTAATTCGGATCTTATTTGCCAATATCTACAAAAAGCGCGGATGCGCCTCTGGCAGATTGGGAAGTTCAAATATAAAAAAATTTTAGGAGGATCTGAAATGAAAACCTTAAATCAAGGTATTTTATTTTTGGTGGTGGCCTTTTTAATTGTAGGCACCAGTTTTGCCGGAAACCAAAGGAAATATGGAATTGGTTTCGACAGTGGTTTTCAGCGCATTCAGGGCGGCTCGCCAACAAACTATTTTAGTGCTGCCTACGGCTTATATGGCGTCTACAATTTGGGTCCCAAGTATGCCATTCACGTGCGCGCCAGTTACGGCAAGCTCGAAAGCGACAACAGCGGCTATTTTTGGTCCTCTCTAACCCCTCTGGAGGCTTTCTTCTCCTATAAGTTCATGCAAACGCCCAAATTTGAACCGGCTGTTCATTTTGGTGTAGCTGCCTATCGCTTTACAAATGCGACGCTTTCTCCGAAACACTTTTACGACGGAGCCGTTTTTCCCGGAATTGATATTCAATATTATCCATTACCGAATATCTCTGTGCTGTTTTCCGCCGATTTCAAACTTACGACTGGTAAAAATTTGGACAATGCACCCGCCGTTCGTGACGGTTTTGCTGTAATTCGAGGCGGTTTAACTTACTATTGGCTAAAAGAATCGGGCAAGAAGAACTTCCGGCTCAAGAGAAAACCTCGTCCCTCCGGTACTCAAGTTGTGTCAAAGAACAATCGGAAAACAACAGTTACAAACCGGCAAGCCTCATCCGGAAATGAAGAAGATGTGTATCTGAAGGTTGTCGAATTGAAATCGACAATCGATAACCTTCAGCAGCAATTGAAACAAAAACAAGCACAGGTTGATGAGCTTAAGGTTTTACTGAATATTAAAAAAGAAAAAATCGCGATATTGGATTCAAAAGTAAAAAATTTACAGAAGCAATTGGCAAACGGCCAACCCTATTCTTCTGAAGAAAACACGAAATTTGTACGATCCAATACAGCAGCCCGGCGCACAGCTACTGCCGGTTCTTCAGCGAATGTGAATTTCAGACGGGCGTACAAAGAGGCCCTGAGTGAATTTAATTCGCGGAATTATAAGGAGGCCATTCGGGATTTCTCTCTTCTGGCGCAAACAAATCCGCACCACCCACTTGCCAGCAATTGCCATTATTGGATCGGTGAAAGCAATTATGCGCTTAAAAACTATCAAAAAGCAAAGGATGCTTTTAAGAGCGTTTTGTCCTATCAGAAAACCTATAAAAAGGAACCTGCTTTGTTAATGTTGGGCTTATCGTATTTAAGAATGGGTGACAAGGAAAAAGCCAAAGAGCAATTTAGCACACTTATTCGAAATTATCCGAATTCGGTGTATACAAAGAAAGCAAAACGATTCTTGAATAAAATTGAGAGAGCGACAATTTCCTGATCAAAAAGTTCAATGAAACATTGAAAGCCTGTCGAGTAATGTATCGACAGGCTTTTTTGTTTTATTTAGATGTCCAATTTGTCGGAAAAATAATTTAAAAGCTGTGCGGAAGCCACTCTTTGTTGTTCCATGCTGTCCCTGTGGCGAACGGTAACGGTTTGATCTTCGAGTGTTTGGGAATCGACTGTGACGCAGTAAGGAGTTCCGATTTCGTCTTGCCGGCGGTAGCGTCGGCCAATTGCTCCGCTTATATCGTAAAAAGTCTTGTATTTTTTTTGCAGATCGTTTTGTATTTTTTGAGCAATTTCCGGCATTCCTTCTTTCTTAATTAGAGGGAAAATAGCGATCTTAAAAGGCGCAATTTTAGGATTTATTTTTAAAACAACCCGTGTGTCTCCCTTAACCTCTTCTTCCCGATATGCATCGGAAAGAACCGTTAACAGCGTACGATCGACGCCAGCGGATGTTTCGATTACATAGGGAGTGTATCGTTCATGTGTTTGATCGTCAAAATAGCGCAAATCTTTTCCGGAGAATTCCTGGTGTCGGCGCAAGTCGAAATCCGTGCGATTGTGAATGCCCTCTAATTCTTTCCAGCCAAAGGGAAATTCGAATTCAATGTCGAAGGCGGCTTTTGCATAATGAGCCAATTCATCCGGGCCATGTTGATGGAAGCGAAGCTTTTCCGAACGAATTCCCAGTTCCCCGTACCAGGCCATTCGGCTGGCTTTCCATTTTTCGAAAAATTCTTCGTCGGTGCCAGGCTTAACGAAATACTGCATTTCCATTTGTTCGAATTCCCGTGTGCGGAAAATGAAATTTCCCGGGGTAATTTCATTTCGAAAAGCCTTTCCGATTTGGGCAATTCCGAAGGGGATTTTCTTTCGGGACGCCTTTTGCACGTTCAGGAAATTGACGTAAATTCCCTGGGCAGTTTCGGGACGTAGGTAAATCGTGTTCGTTTCGTCTTCGACGGGGCCCATAAAGGTTTTGAACATCAGATTAAACTGGCGGGCTTCTGTCAGTTCACCGCCACAAACGGGGCATTTGTCACCCTCGATTTCGTCGGCGCGGAAACGGCGTTTGCATTTTTTGCAGTCAACCATGGGATCTGTGAAATTGTCAACATGTCCGGATGCCTTCCAGACAGTGGGATGCATGATGATACTGGTGTCAATCCCTTCCACGTCATTTCGCCAAAAAACCATTGAACGCCACCAGAATTCTTTAATATTTCGCTTCAATTCCACTCCAACGGGTCCGTAATCCCAGCAGCTATTAATGCCACCGTAGATTTCACTGGATTGCAAAACGATCCCGCGCCGTTTGCTGAGCGAAACGAGTTTGTCCATCATGTTTCCACTTGATTTTGTCATTCAGGTATTACCTCCGAACATTTAGTGTATTGACCGCAGGAAATTAACAGAGCGAAGAGTTGTTAATCCGTCAAAGTGAACTTTTAAATAATATAGTAAAAATTTTTCAATTTCTAATAATATTTTTTCTGAAACCACAATTTTTCCAATATTTTGCCAGGAATAATCTCTTAAAGCCAGAATAAATTTTAGCCCATTTATAGACAATCGAAATCCGGAAGATCGGGTTCCGCTGCATTTTTCGCAAAAATAGCCGCCCCGATCAAAATCAAAATAAACCTGATTGCCGCCGGGAGGTTGTCCGCAGTTTAAGCATCGTCTCAGTTTCGGATGAAAACCACTGACTTCGATAAACCGAATCAAAAATGCATTAAAATAGTTTCGGTAGTTTGCACTCTCGTTTATTCCTTCAAAGGACGAAATGATTGTCTGAAATAACCGTGGATTCTTTTCACCCAGTAATTGTGTTCGATAAATAATTTCGACAATGATGCTGGCGTAGGAAAACCGTTCCAAATTGTCTCTTAAATGGGGAAAGGCTTTAATCAATTCAGCATTGGACAAAAACTGAAGTTCACGGGTTTCCTTAAAATAGTAAACAATTCTTAAATAATTTAATCCGTCCAGTAAAGCGCCGAATTTGCTTTTTGAGCTGCGAACGCCCTTGGCAATTAATTGAAGACGGCCGTATTCCTTGGAATAGAGGGAAACAATTTTGCTTGTTTCTTGAAAATCGTGCGTCTTTAAAACGACGGCTTCGGATTTAAGAATCGACATTTTCTGCTTTTTACGAACAAAGTTCTTGGCTTTTCTACAAAAATTCTTAAAAATTCTGCGTGTATTTACTCATAAATCCGCCAGATGCAGAGAGTTTCTTATCGGGTAAATCAGGAAAAAAGCTTAATGAAAACGGCCACCATTGAAAAGTAAATTAACAGACCGAAGATATCATTTGAAGTTGTAATAAACGGACTTGTAGCAACCGCCGGATCGATTCCGATTTTTTTAAGAATAAAAGGAATAACCGCACCCATAAATGCAGCATTTTCAATGACAATAATCATAGAAATGCCGATCATGGTTCCTAATTTTACATCATGAAGCCAGAGGCTTGAAATCAAAAAAACAAGCGTTGCCAGAATAATCCCATTAAGGAAAGCAACCAGAAATTCGTGGAAAAGGCGTTTCCGTGTGTCAATAAGTGAAATTTCACCGGTTGCCAACCCGCGAATAATAACAACGGCGGCCTGATTGCCAACATTCCCGCCAACGGCCATTATCAAAGGAACAAAAAAAACAACAGAAATTAGATGAGATATAGAGGATCGAAATCGGCTCATCAGATAGCCGGAAATAATTTCACCGCCAAAAGCCACTAAAAGCCATGGCAATCTGGAGCGGCTGACTTTGAACGGCGACGTCTCGGGAATATCGGTCTCGGTAATACCAGCCATCATGGTTATGTCCTCAGAGGCTTCGTCCTCGATAACGTCAATAACGTCGTCAATCGTAATGCGACCGACCAGCCGGTCTTCCGCATCCAAAACGGGCACGGAAACCAGGTCGTACTTTTTTACAATTCGGGCGACCTCTTCCTGGTCCATGTCCGTGTGTACGGAAATGATGTCGGTGTCCATAACGTCCCGTACGCGGGAACCCGGCCGTGAAAGAATTAATTTTTTCAGAGGGATTTCTCCCACCAGGCGGCCATAGTCATCGACAGCGTAAACATTGTAAATGTCCTCAACCTCTTCCGCTTTCTCGCGGATTTCCTGAATGGCCTCGTCCACGGTATCGTCCTGATTGACAGCCACAAATTCTTTGGCCATGATTCCACCGGCGGTTTCGCTGTGGTGGGCCAAAAGTTCCCGAACCTCTTCTTGCTTTTCCTTATTGATTTTTGAAAGAACGTTTTCCGCCAATGCTTCGGGAAGCTCAGAAATAATATCGGTGGCATCGTCTGAATCCATTTCGGTGAGAACTTCTGAGATTTCTTTGGGATTCAAGTCCTCAAAAAGTTCGTCAATCAGCGGCTGATCTAATTCCGTTAGCACTTCGGAGGCAATATCTTTGGGGAGAAGTTTGAAGATGTACCGGCGATCGTCCTCATTAAAATAGCGCAAAATCTCTGCAATGTCTGCCGGATGCAGATTGAGCAGAATGTTGACGATAAAATTGTCAGCTTTTTGATCGACTAATTCGCGTAAATCCTCAATCGTTTCCTTTAAAGCCTCTTCATTTGGGATTTTGTCATGTTTGGTCGATGCATGTTTGACAGATGTATCCATTCGTCTATCGAAACCTCTTCCGGGCGTCGATTGAAATTAACGCCCATTTTTTCTTGTGTCTCTACGGAAAAAATACTTTTTAGCGAGTTTCGCAAAAGTTTTCGCCGTTGCTGGAACGCCGTTTTGATTAATCGTAGAAAATACACGTCATTTTTCGGAGTTTGTTCCCCCGGGGATTTCCATTTTAATTGCACAACAGCAGAATCCACACGGGGCCGCGGCCGAAAAACCGTGGGAGCAACTTTTAAAATCAATTGCACGTCGGCGAAGGTTTGGACCCAAATGGATAAAATCCCGTAATCTTTTGTTCGGGGTTTGCCAACCACTCTTTGCGCCACCTCTTGCTGCATCATAAGCGTAGCGCTTTGCGTGAATTGTCGCTCTTCAATCAGCTTAAAAAGAACAGGACTGGTAATGCTGAAAGGCAGATTCCCAATCACGTGAATCGGTGATTCGCCAATTTGTGAAAGTTCCAGTGTTAAAAAATCCTTGTGGATAAGAGAAAAATT
>CAZIYL010000080.1:0-9916 GCA_964543425.1 uncultured Deferribacteres bacterium | reverse complement strand
CCATAAGGTAATTTTGAAACTTGTGTTCAATATAGGTTCCAACAGCCTTTCCATCCGTTACACCAAACAAATCTGGGTTATCGAGATTTGATTCAGCCTCACAAAATACTTTTGCTTCATTAATTAAAATATCAATAGTTAAATTGGGTTTCATATAAATTCCTTTTGCAAAACGATACATAAGCCTGTATATTTTATGACTTTTCCCCATTCAACCCGTACGCTTCTCTGAATATCTTCATCGGGTGCAGCACTTCCTGCCCGACACCCTGGCGAATCTGAATATTGCAGGTTCCACAGCCCGTGGTAATCCATTCGGGTTCCGCATGTTTGATGTTTTCAAAAAGCCGACTGCCGATATTCATGGAAATCTCGTAATTTTGCTTTTTAAACCCGAACGTTCCGGCAATTCCGCAACAGGAATCTTCAATTTCCACAACCTCCAGCTCAGGAATCAGCTTGAGCAATTCAATCGGTTCCCGGGTGATATTCTGCGCTTTCAAATGGCAGGGATTGTGATAAACGACCCGCTTGTGAATCGGGTGGAAATCCGTATTTAACTCTCCCGCCTTGTACAATTTCCACAGATATTCGTGAATGTCGTACGTGTGTTCCGAAACCAATCTGGCATCGGCCGTCCCTAAAATTTCCGGCCAATCCCGCTTAATGGCCAGTCCAGGACTGGCGGAACTTGCCACAACATCGTAGCCCTGATCAATATAATATTTCATGATTCGAACGTTGTATTCGGCATCCGGTTTTACGGATTCCCGATCGCCCAATGTGATTTTTGCTACGCCACTTCCTCTCAACTTAGGAATGACAACGGTAACATTATTCTTTTCCAGAACCTGAACCGTTGCACGCCCTTCACCATCCACATCATTAAAATTCGCAAAGCATCCGGCGAAATAGAGCACCTTTCGCTTCCCCTGAATGGGCTTGTACTTTTTTGCCCAGGCCTCCAGTGACGGCCGCTTAAACTCCGGGAAAATTCGTTCGTGGTGGATACCTACTGTAGCTTCCATTACGGTTCGCGTTACCGGAATTTTCAGGACCAGATTTGAAATTGGTGACAGCCTGCTGTTCAATTTTGAATTGAGATTGGACTCCTCAAGAACCTTATTCTGAAAACTTTGTCCCTTGTGCTCCACATAGTAGGTTCGCGCCTCAACGGCAATTCGCGGAATGTCCACATTTGTGGGACATTCAGTCAGGCAAAGCTTGCAGTTGTAGCAGGTGTCGATCACCCGTTTAAAATCATCGTTCAATAGGTACGAGACATCCAATTGACCCGAAATAACATAACGCAGCAAATTCGCCTTTGATCTTGCAGTAGCTACCTCATCTTTCAATTCCAGAGCCATTGGGCAATAGGATAAGCAGGTACCGCACCCGTGGCATTTTTCTATTTCGTCCTGAAGTTCTTTTAGATCAAAATAAGTGTTTGTTTTTACTCGATGGTAATTTTCCCCGTAACGAAGATTTTCATCCATTCGGAACTTTAGGGGACCGGCAATCTTACCGGGGTTCAGGATATTTTGAGGATCAAAAACGGCTTTGATTTCTTCAAAATAATCGTAAACCGGCCCCCACAAATCCTTTAAAAATGGCGATCGGACAAGGCCGTCCCCATGTTCTCCGGAAATGGTTCCACCAAGGGAGATTCCTAATGCCGCCACGTCTTTCGCCAGTCCGCGTAAGCGTTCCAGATCCTCAGGGTCTTTCAAATCCAAAAGCGGATTGACGTGAATATTTCCATTTCCGGCATGGCCGTAATTAATGGCAATCACATCGTACTTCGCAAATATTTTGTAGAGGCCACGGAGATATTCGGGAATTTTTGCAGGGTCTACTGCGACATCGTCAATAAAATTCTGCGGTCGTCGTCGGCCCTTTACTTTGTTAATCAGTGACCAGGCCGAGCTTCTCACCGCCCAAAGCTTAGCCTGTTCGACCGGATCGTAGGCTTTTTCGCTCCCAAATGCCAGCCTGGTTCTATTAATAAGCTCTTTTTCCTGAGCTTCAATTTGATCCCGAACGGTCTGAATATCCTCCCCTTCGTACTCTATTAAAAGTGCGGCCTCCAGATTTTTGGGCAGTATTTCATCAAAATGGGGATCATTTTCCCGCGCGAAATCAAAGAAATAGCGATCCATAATTTCCAGGGCGCTCGGCCCGCTTTTCAGTATTTTCACCAACGCCTGACCGGCTTTGTCGAGGCTGTCAAAATAGGCCAGAAGAGCGGCCTGTTCCCGCGGTAAATCCGTTAGGCGAAGAGTCATTTCCGTAACAACACCCAGTGTGCCTTCCGACCCGGTAAACAGTTTTGCCAAATCGTAGTTGCCATTGCTCACCGTTTCCTTCAGATTGTAGCCGCTGGCATTTTTGGAGACGTCCGGCGTGTGCTTGTCGATAGTGTCTTTGTGGCTGGAAATAATCCGGTAAGCTTCCTTAAAAATTTTGGAAGCAAAACTGTTTTCAGGATACGGCGATTTCAAACTTCCATTGGAAGCAGGAATTTGTTTGGTTTGAATCATTTCGCCGTCCGAAAGAACTACTTCGAGTTGCAGAACATGATTCTTTGTCGTTCCATATTTAACAGAGTGCGCCCCGCCGGAATTATTCGCCACCATTCCACCAATTGTGCAGAAATTGCCACTGGAGGGATCGGGCGGGAAGAATTTCTGGTACGGCTTAAGGGCTTCTAGCAGAGTGCCAAAAATAACGCCGGGCTGCACGCGCACGTAATTTTCTTTCGCATTGATCTCCAAAATCTTGTTCATATATTTTGTAAAATCAATGATGATTCCCGAACCCACCGCCTGCCCGGCCAGGCTGGAGCCTGCCCCGCGTGGTGTAATTGGAATGCTATTTTCATGAGCGTAGCGGACAACCTTAATCACATCATTTTTGTCTTTTGGAGCCACCACGCCCATTGGCTTGATCTGGTACATGCAGGCCGCCGTGCTGAATAAAATTCGCGAAATTTCATCAAATTGAACATCCCCGTCAACAATAGCTTTCAAATCTTTTTGCACCTTTTTCGGATCAATCATTGTACGTCCTCTTCTTAATTCACAAACCGATTGTAACTTGAGACCGAACTAACAGGATATTATTTTTGCACATTTTTTTCCAATTGTCTGATTCCCCATTTTGCGTGCTCCCGAATAATCAAATCATCACTTTTGGCCATTTCTTGCAGTTCAGACATAAAATTGTTGTTCCCTGAATTACCCATCGCAACCGCAATATTTCTTAACAATCCCCTTTGTTTCGTTCGTTTCATCGCACTTTTACGAAATGCCGTCGGAAAGTCATCCCGCACCATGCGGTAGATGTCTTTCAGATTCGGATTAGAAAAATGCTCCCTTGGCTGAAAAGTACTCTTTTCGGTTTTTACATTTTTTTGATTCCAGGGACAGACATCCTGACAAATATCACAGCCGTAAATCATGTTTCCGATTTTCCCGCGAAAGCCCTCCGGAATATCCTCCTTCAGCTCGATAGTTAAATAGGAGATGCATTTTCGGGAATCAACAATGCCCGGCTCCAAAATTGCCTCAGTAGGGCAGCTATCGATGCAGCGCGTGCAGGTTCCACATCGATTGGGCACGGGTTCATTGGGATGCAGCGCGATGTTCAGAAAGACCTCTCCAACAAAGAAAAAGGAGCCGTATTTCTGATTAATCAAATTGGCATTTTTCCCAAACCAACCGATTCCGGCATATTTTGCCCAAACACGATCGCGCGTCGGTCCCGTGTCCACGTAGATTTTATACTCCAATTTGGGAAACCGGTTTTTCAACCGTTGCACGCCATTTCTCAAAGTATTTTTAAGAACATCGTGGTAATCGTCGCCCCAGGCATATCGGGAAATCCAACCGTGGGAGGGATTTGAAACTTCGATTGACCGCGGAGACGGCGTATCATAATTCAGCCCACAAACCAGAACAGATTTCACAGACGGGAGAATTTCTTCCGGGTGGAGAGATTTTTCAAGATGACGATGCAAATAATCCATTTTGCCTGCAAGGCCACGATCGAGCCATTTCTCAAAGACCTTTAACTCAGTGAAGGGTTCGACCGGAGCTACCCCTACCAGATCGCAACCCGCCTCGCGAAACAGATTTTTGATTTCGGCCGTTTGGGCAATCGCGTTCTTTTCACCCGAATATGTCATCTCAATTTTAAATCCCGATTTCAATCTATTCTAAAATAATCAAAAGTCATTTTTTAATCAATAGATAAATACCCTTTTGAAAAAAACATGAAACAATTTGTTGCCTTTTCATTTTTTGAGAAAGGAAAGCTAATTCTCTTATTTTTCAACTTATTAGATTTATGGAATTTCCATCAGGAACAAAATGTTTCACGAAGGGGAAAACAGAATGATTTTTTCGAAGCTTTTTGGCCTGATTAAGAAATGTAGTGTTTTTCTTTGGCAAAACGAAGAAGTTCATCTCGAAAATTTGGGTGCGCAATATTAATCAGAGCCTCAGCTCGCTCGCGAATGCTTTTGCCGTGCAAATAGGCCACGCCGAACTCGGTGACTACATAATGCACGTCGCCGCGTGAGGTCACCACGCCCGCACCTTCTTTTAGATGAGGAACGATTCTGGAGATAGTGTTCTTCTTTGCAGTCGACCGTAAAGCGATAATTGGCTTTCCACCCTTTGAGCGAGCGGCCCCCCGGATAAAATCAACCTGGCCGCCAAATCCGGAAAAAATCCGGTAGCCGATGGAATCCGAACAGACCTGACCGGTAAGATCGATTTCAAGCGCCGAATTGACCGCAACCATTTTTTCATTTTGAGCAATCACAAAGGGATCGTTCGTATAATTCACCGGGTGCAGCTCAAAAATGGGATTATTATCCACAAAATCATATAATTTTTGGGTTCCCATTACAAATGTGGCGATTACTTTTCCACGGTGAAGCGTTTTGCGGGCGCCTGTCACCACACCTGCTTCAATGGCAGCCATCATTCCGTCGGAGCACATTTCCGAGTGAATTCCCAGGTCCCGCTTGTCCTTCAGGAAAAAGAGTACCGCGTTGGGGATGCCGCCAATTCCCAGTTGAATAGTGGATCCGTCTTCCACCAAACCGGCAATTGATTGACCGATTTTCCTCTCAACTTCCGAGAATTCAGCCAGTTCTAATGTTGGCAATTCCTCAGAAATCTCCACGATTTTAGATACCCGTGAAATATGAACAAATGCATCTCCAAGAACCCGCGGCATTTTTTCATTTACCTGAGCAATAACAATTTTTGCATTTTCTACCGCAGCTTTGGTCGCAACGGTTTCGACACCGTACGACAAAAATCCGTGTTCATCCGGGAGAGAGGTGTGCACAATGGCCACATCGATGGGCAGAATACCCGAACTAAAAAGGTCGGGAATTTCGTACAAAAAAACGGGGACGTAATCGGCACGCCCCTCATTTACCGCTTTGCGATCCGCCGGCCCCACAAATAGCGAGCGATGCCTAAAATGCCCTTCCATTCCCGGCCCGGAGAGCGGATCATCACCGAGAAGCAGTACGTGCATCACCTCAACATTTTTTAGCTCATCCTTCCGTTTTGCAAGAGCATGCAGCAAAATGTAAGGAGTTGCTGCGTTTCCCGACATGTAAATACGGTCACCGCTTTTAACAAGCGAAACCGCTTCTTCAGGTGAAACCACCTTTTCACGATAGTTGTAGATCCAACTCATGGACGAATGCCGTTTCTATAAAATTGATTGGAGTGATTTAAACGGAAGATGAAATCCCTCTGAGAGATTTTTGTTAACCAAAAAGCCTTTGTGTGTGTAGACTCCCCGAAAAAGCGCCCGGTTTTTCCGAACGGCGTTTTCAACTCCCATCTCAACAATTTGCAGCAGATAGGACAAAAATGCATTCGAAAGCGCGTAGGTTGCCGTGCGGGAAACCATTGCAGGCATATTGGGAACCGGATAGTGCAGAACATTTTCCTCAAGATAAGGCGGATCATAAATCGTGATCGGACGGGACGTTTCCACGCATCCTCCCTGGTCGATTGAAATATCGATAATGATCGTTTTGGGTCGCATTTTCCGAACCATTTCTCGCTTCACGAGAACAGGTGCCCGCTGCCCGGGAACTAAAACCGCTCCGATAAGCACATCCGCAAATCTAACTGCCTTTTCAATATTATACTGATTCGATACGCTCGTAATAACCCGCCTTTGAAAAAGTTCTCCTATTCTGCGCAAGCGGTTGATATCCTTATCAAGCATGATCACCTGAGCCCCGAGCCCGATTGCCGTTCTGGCAGCGCAAGTACCAGCTACACCGGCCCCAAGAATAACCACCATTGCAGGCGGAACACCGGCTATTCCTCCCAATAAAGTGCCTCTGCCTTCATGATTGGATTGCAAATATTGCGAAGCAGCCAAAATACTCATCTGTCCGGCAATTTCGCTCATCGGAAGCAAAATTGGCAGTGTTCCATTATCCTCTTGAATAATTTCGTAAGCAATCGTAGTAATGTGTTTATCCAACAGGAGTTTGATTACTTCCGGGCGGGCAACGGCAAGATTGAAAGCGGAAAAGACAATCTGCCCTTCTTTCATATTCCGATATTCATCGAGGGAAGGAGGAGCAACTTTTAGTACAATGTCGGAACGGCCAAAAATTTCATGGCTGGAATAAACAACTTGAGCGCCTTCCCTGATGTAATCTTCGTTCTGAAACCGGCTCTTGATTCCCGCTTCGGATTCGACAAAAACGGAGTGTCCACGTGAGATGAGCGCTTTTACGGTTGCCGGAATCAGTGCAACCCGTCCTTCTTTCCTGAAATCCTCCTTCAGAACACCAACGTTCATGTGGAATGCCCTATTCCTTCTCTTCAAGCAAATTCTGAATGGTTTCTTTCAATTCACTTAGGTCAGATGATTTAATCAAATACGCATCGGCAAGCCAGGAGCTGAAATCATCTTTGTAATTGGCGTAGGCAGTATTGATGATTACCTTTAAGTTCCTATTTTTCAGAAGCATCTCTTCCAGAGCTTCCAGACCATTCATTCCCGTCAGCCGGATGTCGAGAACAACCAGATCAATTGATTGCTTCTCAAGAATCTCAATAGCCTTTTCACCCGAATCAACGGTTACAACGTCGTAGCCTTCCTGTTCCAATTCCTGTTGATATAATAACCGAAGGCTATCTTCATCCTCCACAACGAGGATTTTTTTCATAAACATCACCTCCAATTAAACTTTGGAAGCCGGCAAAATCGGCTTCCTTATTTGTATGAACTTTTCTATTTACAACGCATCGATGGAAGTTCCTGCGCATCGACCACGGCAATTGCCGTCATATTGACAATATCGTGCACTTCATCACCCCTCTGGAGCACGTGTACCGGACGTCTCATTCCCATCAGAATGGGGCCAATAGCGTCGGCATTTCCAATCCTCTGCATCAATTTATAGCCAATATTTCCCGATTGGAGATCCGGGAAAATAAGAATATTTGCCGGTTTTTTCAAATCGCTGAAAGGATAGGTTCCTTCGATTATTTCGTGCACCACGGCGGTGTCTGCCTGCATTTCTCCATCGACCATCAGATTTGGTTTTCGGGCCTTAATGATCTGAACAGCGCGCGCCACCTTTTCCGCACGCGGGTGTCGGGTGCTTCCAAAGTTCGAAAATGACAACATGGCCACCCTCGGTTCCACATCAAATCGCTTGGCAATCTCCGAACAGCAAATGGCGATTTCGGCCAATTCCTCATCCGTTGGTTCAATATTAACCGTGGTATCTGCAAAAAAGTAAATGCCGCTGTCTCCAATGATGATGTAAAGTCCGGATACGCGTGACACATCATCCCTCATGCCGATAATCTGCAGAGCCGGTCGAATCGTATCGGGATAGTGCATCGTTAGCCCTGAGATCAGGCCGTCGACATCGCCGAAATGTACCATCATTGAGCCAAAATAATTTTTATTCCGCATCAATTCATGTGCCTCAACAAGCGTAACGCCTTTGCGCTGACGCATCCGGTACAATTCCTGAATATAGGCATCAAGCTTCGGATAATGCTCGGGATCCACTATTTCCACACCCCGGAGCTCCAGGTGCAACAGTTTGGCTTTCTCCCGAATAACCTTTTCCCGTCCCAGCAAAACAGGTCTCGCAATATTTTCGTCCACTACAATCTGCGCAGCTCGCAGAATTTTTTCCTCTTCCCCTTCGGGATAAACAATACGTTTCGGATTTAGTCGAGCCTTATTCAGGATGATTCTCATAATTTCGCGTGAGCGGCCCAAAAGAGCCTCCAAGCGCTCTTTGTATTTTTCAAGATCAATTTGAATCCGCGCCACCCCCGTGTCCATAGCGGCTTTTGCAACAGCCGAAGCCTCCCATAAAAGAACCCGCGGATCAAGCGGCTTTGGAATAATGTATTCGCGGCCAAATGTAATGGGTTGACCACCGTACGCTTTAATTACGGAGTCAGGAACGTCTTCTTTTGCCAAATCGGCCAAGGCATGCGCGGCTGCCACCTTCATTTCTTCATTAATTTGTTTCGCTCGCACATCCAGGGCACCCCTAAAAATAAAAGGAAATCCCAGCACATTATTCACCTGATTGGGATAATCCGATCGTCCGGTTGCTATAATAACATCCGGCCGAGCCTCCTTTGCATCCTCATAGCTGATTTCGGGGTAGGGGTTCGCCATAGCAAAAATAATCGGATTGTCGGCCATCGATTTGACCATCTCTTTCGACACAACATCCGCCACGGAAACACCCATAAACACATCGGCCCCTACCATTGCCTCGGCCAGTGTCTTCTTTTCCGTTTGAACGGCGAATTGCTCTTTATAAGGGTTCATTCCCTCTTTTCGGCCTTTATAAATTACGCCCTTTGAATCGCACATGATGATGTTTTCTTTTTTGGCTCCCAACTGAATGTAAAATTTAGCACAGGCAATTCCGGCGGCACCGGCCCCATTGACGGCAATCTTAATCTTTTTGATATTCTTGCCTGTTAATTCCAGCGCATTCAATAAGGCCGCTCCCGAAATAATTGCCGTTCCGTGCTGATCATCGTGAAAAACCGGAATATTCAATTCCTTTTTCAAAGTTTCTTCCACATAAAAACACTCAGGCGCCTTAATATCTTCCAGATTAATTCCGCCAAATGTGGGCTCAATTAGTTTGCACAGTTTGATAATATCATCGGGATCGTGTGAATTGACTTCAATGTCAAACACATCCACATCGGCAAATCGTTTAAACAGAACCCCTTTCCCTTCCATTACCGGCTTTCCGGCCTCCGGCCCGATGTCCCCCAATCCTAAAACAGCCGTTCCGTTTGAGACAACCCCTACCAAATTCCCTTTGGCCGTATATTCAAAAACCAGCTCCTTCTTTTCCTTAATCTCAAGGCACGGTACGGCAACGCCAGGCGTGTAAGCCATTGACAAATCCCGTTGAGTGGCACAGGGTTTTGTGTTTTTTACTTCAATTTTCCCCTTGCGGCCCTTGCTGTGATATTCAAGGGCATCTTCCTTTCGGATTAACATATTATGCCTCCATCATTAATATTTTTATATTTGGAAAATACTCTTATGAATTGGGAAAACAGGAATAACTTCTGAAAAAAAGAGAAAAGGGTTCCTGACAGGAAACCCCTTTGATTTTGGGGAAAAGCTACCATGAGCTTTCTCTTAATTATATTAGGAATTGATTCTTAACCAACCCTTTATGGTTTATCCGAATAATTCATACTTTTGTTGTCTACCAAACAAATAAGCAAATGGAAATGAATGAAAAAATCAAAATGAATCCAAAATTCAAATAGCCTTTGAATCTGCAATGACAGATTTATGGCCGGGAAATAATGGCAATTTAAAAATAAGAACTTCTAAAATTAGTGTTAACATT
>CAZIYL010000079.1:0-9982 GCA_964543425.1 uncultured Deferribacteres bacterium | reverse complement strand
GATACAACTCGTCTCCGAATGTCGCCCAACACAGGTGTTGTTCGGCGCATCATTCCGCTTCAATTTGAAGAATCGGCCCAGCTCTCTTTTCAATTAACGCGACCCATCGACAAGAAGGATGTGTCTCTGCAAATTGGGGATCAGGAAATTCTGGTTTCCATTCGGACATCCAAAAAAATTCCGAAGAATATTTTGCTGGATTTGGAAAACGAAAAGAAAAAGTGGAAGATCGATAAAATTATTATCGATCCCGGACACGGAGGCAAAGATCCCGGAGCCATTGGGCGCGGCGGTCTAAAAGAAAAGGATGTTGTGCTGGATATCGGGCTGCGCCTCAGGAAGCTCTTTCGGAAACGCATGCACATTAAGGTTCTCATGACCCGGGATACCGACCGGTTTGTGGAATTGCGTGAGCGATCGGCGTTTGCCAATCGAAATGGGGGGAAATTATTTATCAGTATTCATGCGAATTCAAATCCCAGACGTTCGGTACGGGGTTTTACAACGTACTGCCTGGGGCCCGCGCGTTCGGATGAAGATCGTGCTATTGCCAAAGAGGAAAACTCTGTAATTAAATACGAAGATTCCTGGGCAGGGTACGGCGATCTAACCAATGAAAATTTCATTTTGCTTTCCATCGCCCAGAATTCTTTTAATCAGGAAAGTCAAAATCTGGCTGCAATGATCCAAACGGCTGCTCGCAGGCAGTTGCACACGCATGACCGCGGCGTGCGCCAGGCGGGGTATTTGGTTCTTGTGGGTACAACAATGCCAAAGGTATTGGTCGAAACAGGATTCATTTCCAATCGAAGGGAAGAAAGACTCCTGCGTTCTCCAAAATACCGACAAAAAGTTGCAGAGGCCATTTATGAGGGCGTGAAAAACTTTCGGAAAAAAGAGGAAAAGATTGTAGAATCGGATAATTCAATGAGCGAACTCTTCCGTAAGAAATAAAAGTTCATTATCTCCATTTTCTTTAAACAACTTAAAATAGTCCTTGCAAAAAATATAAAAAGATTTTATATTTACTGGTTGTTAATTATTTTTAAATTGCAAGTGTGAAAATTCCCGTTATAGATAAATTTTTGGAGGATCAATGGGATATATAGAACCTGGTCCATTATCGCGTGATGAAGAAAATCCTTTCGAATCTATGAAACGCCGTTTTGAAGTAGCCGCCGATTATCTGGATTTGGAGCCGGGGATTTATGATTACTTAATTGCACCTGAGAAGCAGGTAATTATTACGGTTCCTATTCAAATGGACGATGGAAATATTCATGTTTTTGAGGGTTAGCGTGTGATTCACAGCACGGCCATGGGCCCATCGAAAGGCGGGATTCGCTATGCTCCCGATGTTAATCTGGATGAAATAAAGGCGCTGGCTGCGTAGATGACTTGGAAATGTGCAGTTGTTAACATTCCCTTTGGTGGTGCGAAAGGTGGAATTAAATGTGATCCTGATGCCCTGTCGAGCATTCAGCTTGAGAAAATTACACGCCGCTACACGGCTAACCTGCTGGAAGTTTTTGGGCCGGAAAAAGATGTTCCCGCCCCCGATGTGAATACAAACGCGCAAATTATGGCATGGATTATGGATACCTATTCTATGCACGCTCAGAAAACACAAACGGCTGTTGTTACGGGTAAGCCGCTTTTTTGGGGGGGAAGCAGAAGCCGACCGGAGGCAACCGGCCGAGGGGTTATGTTTATAACGATGCGCATTATGGAAAAGGAAGGCCTCAATCCGAAGGATTCAAAGGTAATCGTGCAAGGGTTTGGAAACGTGGGTTCCGTTAGTGCCCGGCTTTTGCATGAGCACGGATGCGAAATTGTCGGAATCAGCGATGTTTCGGGTGGCTATTATAATCCAAAAGGTATCGATGTTGATGCCGCCATTCAATTTATGGGTGCGCATAAAACCCTCGAGGGATTTGGTGGCGCTGATCATATGGATGGCATGGAGCTTTTGGAACAGGATTTTGATGTTTTAGTCCCCGCAGCTCGGGAAGATCAAATTACCAGCGGCAATGCCAATAAAATAAAAGCCAGGATTGTAGTCGAAGGGGCCAATGGCCCAACCACGGCAAAGGCTGACAAAATTTTAGAAGATCGCGGAATTCGGGTTGTTCCCGATATTCTTGCAAATGCGGGCGGCGTAACCGTATCTTATTTCGAGTGGGTTCAAAACAGGATGGGTTATTTTTGGTCGGAGGAAGATGTGAATTCCCGACTCAAACGCATCATGGAAGAAAGCCTTGACGAAGTCTACGATAATGCCATCGAACACGGCGTCAGCCTTCGAATTGGCGCTTATATTCTGGGCGTGGATCGCGTGGCGAAGGTTGTTCGGATGCGGGGTATTTATGCATAATCGATTTAAATTATTAAGAAGATAGAGTACGAAGGAGGCAATTAAAGGAATGAAACGAAAATTTTGGATACGAGTGATTATCATTTTAGTTGCAGTTGCCTGGTCTCTTTGGCAGCTTTACCCGACCTACAAGGCTCACAATTTATCTGCCAAAGGGGTTGAAAAATTAAAACTGGCAGGGAAATATGACAAGCTGCAATCGAAGACAATCAAATTGGGCCTTGATTTGCAGGGAGGTGTCTACCTTGTTTTGGAGGTGGATTTACATCAATTACTGACGAACCTTGCCAAACATAAAGATGACAAATTTTACAAGACAATGGCCGAAGTTGAAAAAGCCAGTTATAAACATCCTAATCTTGATTATTTTATGATTTTACATCAAAAATTTAAGGAAAATCACCTGCGTCTCAATCAGTACTTTGGAAAGCTTACCGAAACTGATGCGGAAGTCATTAAGGGACTTCAAAAACAGGCTGATGATGCTGTCGATCGTTCTCTTGAAATTCTCCGTAACCGCGTTGATCAATTCGGCGTATCCGAACCCAATATTCAAAAACGCGGTAGCCGGCGAATTGTAATTGAATTACCGGGCATTCAGGATGTCGGTCGTGCCAAACGGTTAATCGGCGAAACGGCTCTTCTGGAATTTAAGCTGTTAAAAGACCCCGATGTAAAAACAGAAGTCTTAAAAAGAATTGATGAAAAGCTAAAGGAAATCCAGGAAGCAAAAGGCAAATCTGCTCTCCCTTCGAAGCAAAAAAGCAAGGTAACCGCAAAGAAAGAAACCAAAGCAGCTTCGGCAGATAGCAGCGGCAAAAAGGTGATTACGGAAAAGGATATTTTTGGTGAAACCGAAACGAGAAAAGACACATCTGCAAAGAAAGATACCACCGGGCTGGAAGTAAACCAGGAGCTTTTTAATGAACATCCATTTCTTTCATTGCTGAGGGATTTCAGAAGTCACGGCGGAGAGATTGCCGTTCCTGAAAAAAACAAATACGCTGTTCAGAAGATTCTGAATAGGCCTCAAATTAAAAAAATCATTCCGTCCGATGTGGAATTTGTCTGGGCAAGTAAACCGATTCCCGTGGGAAATGAAAATTACTATGAGCTTTATTTGTTGAATAAAGAGCCGGAATTAACTGGGAAGTATATTGTAGATGCCGGTGTTCAAATCGGAAGTGGAAGCAGTTTTACGTCTGCCGGCAAGCCGATTGTTACATTAAAGATGAATTCAGAGGGCGCTAAAATATTTGCTCACGTAACCGGAGCAAATATCAATCGCCGTTTGGCTATTGTTTTGGATAACAGAGTTTATTCGGCACCGGTCATTCGGAGTAAAATTCCAAATGGAAACGCAATAATTGAGGGAATGGCAAATATGGAGGAAGCGAAAGACCTTTCCATCGTGTTGCGGGCAGGTGCCTTACCGGCTCCGGTTAAAATTATTGAAGAGCGAACGGTTGGCCCCTCACTGGGACGCGATTCCATCCGTCAGGGAACCTTCTCTGCTATTTTGGGATTTGTTCTGGTGATCCTGTTTATGATTTTCTACTATCGGATGTCGGGTTTCCTGGCGGACCTTGCACTGCTTCTGAATATGCTGTTCATTATGGCAGTACTGGCGGGATTCCATTTTACGCTGACTCTTCCCGGTATCGCCGGCATTATCCTCACAATTGGTATGGCTGTTGATGCCAATGTGCTGATTTTCGAGAGAATACGTGAGGAGTTGCGCGCAGGGAAAACCATTCGAGCCGCCATCGATGCGGGTTATAGTCGAGCCTTTATTACTATTTTGGATGCCAACCTTACAACGCTGTTTGCGGCAATTGTTCTTTATCAATTTGGCACAGGCCCCGTTCGGGGATTTGCACTAACTCTGTCAATTGGTATTCTAAGCAGTATGTTTACGGCTATTGTAGTAACGCGCGTGGTTTACGATTATATTACCGATCATTTTACGTTGAAAAAACTGAGCATATAGATTTTAGATAGATAAGGAGAAAGAGGCAGATGCAGTTTTTTAAGAAACCGAATATTGACTTTATTGGTAACCGGAAATATGGATATATGTTTTCTGGAACCCTAATTTTAATTGCTCTTGTTTTGCTCATTGTTCAGGGACCTAATTATGGAATTGACTTCAGGGGAGGCGTTTCGATGCGCGTGAAGTTCGATAATTCCGTTACGGTAAGAATGGTTCGAAACTCCCTTTCGAAAATTGGGTATGGAAATTCGGAAATCAAAGAAACAACAATTAAAACGGCGAATGGCACCGAAAAGGAAATGATCATTCAGGTGGAACTTACAAAAAACCCGGATGTTATTGCCTCCAAGGTTACGGCACAATTGAGAAAAGATTTCCCAAATGGACTGGATATTCGAAGTATTGATACCGTTGGCCCTAAAATTGGGAAAGAGCTGCGGAATGACGCCATCTGGGCAATTTTGTTTGCGCTGTTATTAATTTTGATCTATATTACCTTTCGCTTTGAATTCCGATTTGCAGTGGGTGCTATTATTCCCTTGTTTCACGATGTTCTCATTACACTGGGATTTTTCCTGATTTTCCGGTTGGAAATTTCGCTGGATGTTGTGGCAGCATTCCTCACGATTGTTGGTTATTCTTTGAATGACACAATTGTTGTTTTCGATCGAATTCGTGAAAATTTGAAGGGCCGCCGCAGGGAATCTTTTGTTCAGATTATTAATGAAAGTATTAACGAAACCCTTAGCCGAACGGTAATTACATCGTTTACAACGTTTTTAGTGATTTTTGTTCTCTTTTTGTTCGGGGGTGAAGTAATCCATAATTTTTCATTTGCGATGCTGGTAGGTGTGGTGATTGGTACCTATTCATCTATTTTTGTTGCCGCGCCCTTGTTAGTTGAATGGGAAAATTACTCGCCTCGGCACAAGAAGATTACAGAAGCTCGGCTTAAAAAAGGACACAGGGCAAAACGACGCTAAGAACAAATCAAGTTGATAGAGAGAGAAAAATTTATTTTAGTGTTTAACTTGCAACTGAAATTATGCGTGTGGCAGGGCGAAATTGGTAAGATTTTGTTGATTTGAAGAAATGTCATTAAAATTCGCCCTCTGCCCAATTAGGAGGATTGAATGGAATTTCAGGAAGAAGAAAACTATGGAATTATCATTTTTCATTTGAATGGAAAAATGTTGGGCGGCGCAGATGCCAATCTCCTTAATGAGCGGATTCATCAATTCCTGGATGAAAACAAAACACGATTTATTCTGGATATGGCTAACGTAAATGTGATGACCAGTTCCGGCTTGGGAATCATCATCAGTGCGTTGACTGCTGCCCGCAATCAAATGGGGGATATCAAACTGGCAAATCTTCCTGAGAAAATCCGGCATATTTTGGATATCACAAAATTGGATCGTGTTTTCGAAATTTATGACACAGTAGAAAGTGCCCAAAAAAGTTTTCAATAAAGCGATTTGACTCCAAATTAAAAAACAGTAATTTCAGCATACAGCTCAAGTCGGAATATTGCTTGTAATCAACAGAGCTCAAATAGTTATTCCTATTGTTTTTGATTTATCAAATCACGCCACATTGTGAGTAAATATTGCAGAATCGGGCCGCACATGCGACCCATTTTTTTTGATAGGAAAGGATGACCAAATGGCCGTTCAGGTAGTAGTTGGGGCCCAATGGGGAGACGAAGGAAAAGGTAAAATTGTTGATCTCTTAAGTGAACATGTGGATGCAGTTGCCCGGTACCAAGGGGGGGCAAATGCAGGACACACCGTTGTAATTGATGAAGAGAAGTATATTTTTCATTTAATTCCTTCCGGAATATTACACACTAAGGTTCTTTGCATCATTGGAAATGGTGTGGTGTTTGACCCTGAGGCTTTCAAGAGTGAATTATCCCTTTTGGATAAAAAGAAAATATCCTATTCCGGCCGATTGTTTCTGAGCGCCAATGCACATGTTATTATGCCCTATCATAAATGGCTGGATGCGAATCGGGAAAAGCAGCAAAAATTTCACATTGGAACCACGGGCAGAGGAATTGGGCCCGCCTACGTGGATAAATACGATCGCCTGGGCATTCGCGTGATCGATCTGTTTTCTCCACGGGTTTTACGGGAGAAAATTGAGATGAATCTCTCTTTAAAGAAACCCTTTCTTGAAGATGCGCCAATGAATGCAGATGCCATTTACGAGGATTATTTAGGGTACCGACAGACATTGGAACCTTTTGTGGAAGATACGTCCACTATTTTGAACCGTCTGATTAGCCAAGGAAAAGAGGTCCTTTTGGAAGGAGCGCAGGGCGCCATGCTGGATGTGGATTTTGGAACCTACCCGTTTGTCACATCATCAAATCCGGTTAGTGGTGGTGCCTGCACCGGATTAGGAATTGGTCCCACAAAAATTGACGGAGTGCTGGGAGTCGCAAAGGCCTATACCACTCGGGTGGGAGATGGTCCCTTTCCAACCGAATTTAAAAATGAAATGGCTGATGAAATCCGCAAGCTGGGC
Source organism: uncultured Deferribacteres bacterium (assembly GCA_964543425.1). GTDB lineage: Bacteria > Zhuqueibacterota > JdFR-76 > JdFR-76 > BMS3Abin05 > BMS3Abin05. The sequence goes on along the minus strand of CAZIYL010000079.1, from coordinate 3,083 downwards.
GGCGAATACGGCGCCACGACCGGCCGTGCCCGCAGATGCGGCTGGCTGGACTTAGTGGCTCTCAAATATGCAGTGCGCATTAATGGAATTGATCAATTGGCCATTACGAAATTGGATGTTCTGGATACATTGGATAAAGTGAAAATGGCTATTGCTTATGATTGTAATGGGAAAATTTACGATGATTTCCCTGTATCACAAGAATTGCTAAAATATTGCAAGCCGGTCTATGAAACCCTGCCTGGGTGGCAGACGGATACTTCCCAGATACAGCATTTTGAAGATTTTCCCGAATACGCGATGATCTTTCTGGAAAAGATTGCAGCATTTACAGGAGCGAATATTCAGCTTGTTTCAGTGGGAGCGAGGCGTAACCAAACAGTAAGACTAAATGGAGTTACGTAGATTGAAGGGGATTTTACCATTCCTGAATCAGTCGGGGATAATTGCAAAATATTAACATAATTTTTGTTGACATCTATTATTAAATTTTGTATATTAATTTTGCTTATTTTTGCGGGGGCCAGTAGCTCAGTTGGTAGAGCAGCGGCCTTTTAAGCCGTTGGTCGGAGGTTCGAATCCTCCCTGGCTCACAATTAAACTGCCCCCTTTTTGGGGCTTTTTATGTTTAAACCGTCCCCATTGTGAATTGGAAAAACTCTTGTTTCCCGCTGGGAAATATGACAATACTTTGTCCGGATTCAAGGGGGGAAGTAGAAGCGCCCATAGCTCAATTGGCAGAGCAACGGACTCTTAATCCGTAGGTTCAAGGTTCGATTCCTTGTGGGCGCACTATGGATGTTTATTTGATGCAAGATTCCCTGGTGGAGGCCTTTTTTGTTTCTGGGCAAAAGAATGGGCGAAGTGAACTATTGGGTTTATGTTTTGGAGCTCGACAACGGGAAGAAATATGTCGGGCAAACGAACAATCTTGAGAGAAGAATTCAGGAACACAAATCGGGGAGAAGTCGATTCACGCGCAAATATACCGTGGTCAGGTTACTTTATTCAGAACAATGCGCCACACGAAGCGAGGCATTGAAGCGGGAGAAATTTCTCAAAAGCGGCAAGGGGCGAGAGTGGCTGAAAGCTCAATTGGCAGAGCAATCCGCCTGAGGCGGACAAGTCCGCCTCGGGCGGATAGGTTCAAGGTTCGATTCCTTGTGGGCGCACTATGGATGTTTATTTGATGCAAGATTCCCTGGTGGAGGCCTTTTTTGTTTCTGGGCAAAAGAATGGGCGAAGTGAACTATTGGGTTTATGTTTTGGAGCTCGACAACGGGAAGAAATATGTCGGGCAAACGAACAATCTTGAGAGAAGAATTCAGGAACACAAATCGGGGAGAAGTCGATTCACGCGCAAATATACCGTGGTCAGGTTACTTTATTCAGAACAATGCGCCACACGAAGCGAGGCATTGAAGCGGGAGAAATTTCTCAAAAGCGGCAAGGGGCGAGAGTGGCTGAAAGCTCAATTGGCAGAGCAATCCGCCTGAGGCGGACAAGTCCGCCTCGGGCGGATAGGTTCAAGGTTCGATTCCTTGTGGGCAGATGCATGAAAGCCTCTGTAAATGTAATGTTTATAGGGGTTTTTTTGATGGGTTTTTATTTTGATAAATTTTGATAATATTTCGCAAAATAGGGTGGTTTTTGACTGAGTATGGACACTATTTGGACACTGAAAGGGTGTTTATAAGTCGTAAAAAATGAGAAAAATAGAATAAAGAAAGACAAAAAATATGGAAATATATGGACACTCAATGGGCGGGAATTCATTTTTAATATTTTAATAATATCAATAAGATAGCCTGTAATTAGCCCAAATCGAGCACTCAATAATGTCCGTGGGTTGGGCATTTTGCCACTTTTTTGCCATAAATTGGTTGGAGAGTGGCTTTTTTATTTTTGGGGATGGGGGGGAATTTTGGGACAAAAAAGCGGCTGCGGAATTGGAGTCCGGTTGGAGGTTTGACGAATAGCATCCAGGCAGGGGTGGGGGAAAAGAGCGAAAAAGCCATCCAGTTAGCATCCAAATACTGGAAGCAAGGGGGACTGCATAGGGCAAAAAACAAGGAAAAATGAAAAATGAAAAAGGGAAAAGACAAAAGAGAAGGACAACACGGGGAAATTTGTACAGAGTAAGGGTGGAAAGCGGTTTGCAAATGCCAATGAGGGAATGATTGTGAGCGGAGCAGGTTTCAGGTCACCGCGGGGTTAAGAAAAAAGAAACAATAATGGATTGTGGGGTTTCTATGAAGGGCACATATACGGGTTTTGGGAAAATTGGAATTGCAACAAAAAAATAGACACAGAGTTAAGGTTAATGGACATGATTGAGACTCATAAATTGAGCGGGGGATTTGTACCCCAGATATGAATGTTTTCTCTGTCGATTATAAAAGATTTCAATGTATTGGAAAATGGCTTGTCGTGCTTGAGATTTTGTTTTGAACGACTGGCGGTGAGCCAGTTCTTTTTTTAGAGTGGCGAAGAAACTTTCGGCGACGGCGTTGTCCCAGCAGTTGCCTTTGCGTGACATGCTCTGGATCATACGATGGGCCATCGGGACGGTTTCGAGAAAATGGCCAAGGCTTTTTTTAATATGTTGCGCTCCATCTTTGTGCCACCCAGTTCCTTGCGAAGACGCCGAAGCTCCTCATCGGGCTCTTTTAGTTTCCCTTGCCCGGGAAAGGCATGCTCCCGATCAGCTCGGTACTCCCGTACCCAGCGATTGAGCCTATTGGGCTCAATACCCAGATGGCGGGCTGTCTCTGAAACTGTGCTCCCCTGGCTCAAGGCCAGATGGACTGCTTCTAACTTGAATTCTTTGGTATACCGTCTTCTCTCTTTTGACATGTGGACACCTCCTTTTTCCTTAAGATATGTTGGGCTTAACTCCGTGTCCACTAAAATGTAGCAATATCACCATGAAAAAAGACAGATTGAGATTGAGATTAAGATTAAGAAAAAAAGAAGAAAAGAAAAGAAGTTTGTTGGGTTAATTGGGTTGGTAGAAAAAGACAGATTAAGATTGAGATTAAGATTAAGAAAAAAAGAAGAAAAGAAAAGAAGTTTGTTGGGTT
>CAZIYL010000078.1:0-10020 GCA_964543425.1 uncultured Deferribacteres bacterium | reverse complement strand
GGAAGCAGTACGTTTTACGTCCAAAAATATCCGGCTATTCAAACGGGTCGCGTGAGTAGTGAGATTCGTAATCGCAAGGATATAACGATGAAGGAAGTTCGGGCAATCAAGGAACGCGCCACGTTTATTAAATTGGTTTCTCCGGATGATGATCAATTTGGAATTACCGTAAAATACAAGGGGCATCACACGAATCCAATGGTGATGGCAAAAGGCGGAAATGAGTTCTGGGCACTCGTCAGCGGATACATGCTAAAAGAGGGACGCTTTATTACAAAAGACGATGCACACAGCACAAGAAATGTTTGCATTCTGGGGATGGATGTTGTTGACAAACTTTTCCCTTTCGAAGAGCCGGTTGGAAAATTTGTGTTGGTAAACGGCCATAAAATGCGAGTTATTGGTATTTTTGAGGAAAAGGGCAAGATTTTCGGCTTCAGTCAGGATAATGTTGTTTTCATGCCGATCACGACGTTTTTTAAATTTTTTGGATCCAGACGCTCGATTTCCATCGCTCTGCAAGCCGATCGTCCCGATCTGATTGCCCCTGCCATTGACCAGGTGACGGGAATCCTCCGTTCTGTGCGGAAAGTTGCCCCGGGAAAACCGAACGACTTTGAGATTGTAACCCGGGAATCGCTTTTGGACACTTGGAATAAGATTAGCGGCTACATTTCAATTGTTGCCACGGCCATTGCAGCCATGTCCCTGATTGTAGGTGGCATTGGAATTATGAATATTATGCTGGTGTCGGTGACAGAACGCACGCGTGAAATCGGGATTCGAAAAGCCATTGGGGCCAAACAAAAAGACATCCTCTGGCAATTTATTGTTGAAGCCGTTATTCTGAGCGAAATCGGGGGAATTATCGGGGTTATTTTCGGGGTAGGCGGCGGCAAAATCCTGGGAATGGCGCTAAAAATGCCCTCCGCCGTTCCCATTTGGGCAGTTCTGGTAGCCATTGTATTTTCATCCTTTGTCGGCCTGTTTTTTGGAATTTTCCCGGCTTTCAAGGCTGCAAGGCTTAATCCGATTGAAGCATTGCGGCATGAATAAAAAGCAACTATTTGAGTCTGGATTTGGAAATTTATTTTTTGTGCAAAATTCAGGGAAAAGGAGCGAATCTTTATTTGTACCATCACCATAATTCATTGTGGTGGTGAATGACTGACAATAAAATAATCTATTCGTCATATTTAACACGTGAGATTTTAGTTGGCCGAATTTGAAAAAAAACTAACTGACCTCCGGTCCCTTGTTAACGCACGCATTCAATCTGTTTTTGAACACAAAGAGCCCGCCACGCTTTACGAACCCATGCAGTACATCATCGACGGCGGCGGGAAACGCCTCCGGCCGGTGCTGCTTCTGCTGTCCAGTGAAGCGGTTGGCGGACGTTCGGAAGATTGCCTGGACGCCGCCATTGCTGTGGAAATGCTCCACAATTTCACACTGATTCACGACGATGTCATGGATCAGGACGATATTCGGCGGGGACAGGAAACGGTCCACAAAAAATGGGATGTCAATGTGGCTATTCTTTCCGGAGACGGGCTTGTGGCATTGTCCTATCGCTACCTGATGAATTGCAACCACCCCCGCATTGCGGAAATCGGAAGGTTTTTCTCGGATGCCCTGCGGGAATTGTGCGAAGGGCAGGCACTCGACAAGGAATTTGAAAGCCGCTGGGATGTCACAATCAACGACTATTTCACAATGATCCGAAAAAAAACGGCCGTTCTGATTGCCCTTTGTACACAAATCGGAGGCATTTTCGGAAATGGCTCAAAAAAGCAGGTTCAGAGCTTGTGGGAATACGGGCTGAACATGGGAATGGCTTTTCAGATTCAGGATGATCTTCTCGATGTGACAGCCGACGAGAAAGTGCTTGGAAAAGACTGGGGCAGCGATATCATCCAGCGCAAGAAAACCTTTTTACTAATTCACGCCCTTGAAATCGGAAGCCCGGCAATTAGGCAGGAGATTCACAAAATCATGGATCAGCCCGAGATTGATCATAGGGCGGTAAAACGCGTGGCAAACCTGTTTCTGGAAACCGGAACCCTTCGAGCAGCAGAAACACGCATTCAGGATCATTTTCAGAGAGCCCAGGAACAGCTGGCCGTTTTGCCGGATACAGAGGGTCGCAAAAATCTGGAATTATTTCTTGAATTGGTTTCCCACCGAAATTATTAGAATCCTGCTTCCCGATCTCTGCCAAAAAGCACACAACCTTAGTAGCCTATTTCATAAATTTCGGTACGTATTTTTTGAAAAAATAGCATCGGACGATCTTGAGTCAAAGTAAATGCGAATCCCGACTATCGAAATTTGAAACAAATCCAAAATTCAAATAAGGCAATTTCTAAAACAGTCACCAAATGGTTCTTTCACTTCGTTTTGAATTTTGCTCATTCGAATTTGTTCACCTCGTTAGATAAATTTAAAGGGAACAGTAGATTGCTTGATAAAAGCGGTTTCTTGGAATTTGTTCCTTTAAATAAACAGTCATTATCTAACGAGGTAAAGGATTTCGGATTTCGTGCTTTGGATTTTAACTCAAGTTACCTATTTTATCACCCAAAGCATCAACCTTTCAGAACACGTCACACGATTTATGAAAATAGCTACTTAGCAACGATCAGAGAAAAAATAGGCCGTTTTTAGTTCCCTCCCGAACTTCCCCGCTTTTCTCCGTGTACCTTCCAAAAAAGGACAGGGGCAACTGCAAAAAAAATGGTGTAATTATTTTTCTTGACATTGTATGTATTTTTTTTTAAAATAATTAAATTAAATGACAATTCTGCCAAATTGAAACCTTAGAGATCAGTATGTTTCAAAAGTACGTTATTCTTTTTTTCTCCGGTGGAATTATCGGACTGGACACAACGGCCGCGTGGCAGATACTTATTTCTCATCCGCTAATTAGTAATACCCTAATTGGCTGGATTTTTGGGGATTTACCGCTTGGACTGTTCTTTGGATCAACCATTGAGTTGATCTGGCTAAAAGATATTCCGGTGGGGGGAGCAAAATTGCCTGAAGGAAACATCGGATCATTTGTGGGGGTGTCAACTGTGCTATTCGCTCAGCCTCAGGGAGCTCTTAATCATCCCTGGCTGGTTTTCGGCGGCTTTTTATATGCCTTTCTTATTGCCTATCTGGCTGGATTTACAATACCACAAATGCGCCGAAACAACCAAATCTTTGCGAAATGGGCCGATCATTTTGCCGAAAAGGGAAGCGCCTCGGGTGTCGCATGGATGCATCGCCTGGGCATTTTCCAGGCTTTTTTTCACGGGGCAATCTGGACCGTGGTTGCCGTTTGGCTGGGAGCCTTTGGGTTGGATAAATTTGACACTTGGGCCCATGACTGGGGCCACCTTTCATTATCCGGTTTAAAATATACCCTTTTAGGAGTCGGAATTGGCATTGTCGGATATTATTACACAAGCAAGAAGAATCGTCCGATTCTGTTTGCAGGGGTTGTTGTCGGGCTACTAATCGGATTACTCTGGGGATAGCGAGATGAGAAGACTTCGAAAATCGGATTTAATGAAAATTTTCTGGCGATCGTTTTACATTCAGGGCTCCTGGAATTTCGAGCGGATGTTAAACATTGGTTTCGCTTTTTGCGTGCTGCCGATTTTAAACAAACTGTACAGCGACCCCGAAAGCAGAAAAGCCTTCCTTAAACGGCATTTGCAATATTTTAATGCCCATCCGTATTTTTCTTCTTTTGCCCTTGGCGCAGTCGCCCGGCTGGAAGAAAAAGCTTGCGTTGAAAAATGGACGGATTTTGCTCCAATTGAAAAATTCAAATTCCGCCTTTCCAGCCCTTTGGGCGCCATTGGAGACAGGCTTTTCTGGGGAACAATTAAGCCCGTGGCTGTAATTCTGGGTGTCTTTCTGGCTCTTGTCGGGGGAATCGTAGGGCCAATTGTCATGTTTATTCTGTACAACATCCCCCATGTTTTTATTCGTTACTATGGGATTTTTCATGGTTATGCAAAGGGATTCGACATTGTGAGCGAGCTGTCCGTGCGAAGATATCAGAAATATTTCGACGCTCTGGAAAAACTGTCTCTCTTTTCGGTAGGGGTTCTCTCCGGATTTCTTTTTTTGGCCGCTGCCAAAATGGGACTCGAAATTAGTGGTTTGTTTTTTTTGGCGGCAGGGCTAACATATTTTATTCTTACAAAAAGAGTGTCTTTTTATTTGGCTCTATTGGTCTCAATTGCACTTATGTTTGGGGTTAGTTTTGCTTTTTAATCCAAAAAATTCATTTGCCCCGAAAACGCAAAGGTACAAAGACATAATAATTAAACAGTTGTATTGATTCTTGCGCACATGGGAAAGCTCTTGGAACTTACATACATTAAAATTACTGAATGTTCCAATTTGCCAGAGGGCGGATTTGACCTTGCTTTACCGGTTCCGCTTCTTCTGTGCGTTTTCATAGTGGCCGGGGGACAATAATCTAATTGCAATATTCTTCGTGTTTTGGTGCTTTGTGGCAAGAGTTTGTAAACAATGCAGATTAAGCAGTTTGACCGGACTGACAAGATTAGGCAATCCTGTAAATCCTGTCAGAATATTTTTGGTTTGACGCGTATTACCTGAGACAGATTAAGAAAAGTTACTTAAAACGGAAAGAAATGGTCGAAAAAGAAGTCGTTGTAAAAAACAAACTGGGCCTGCATGCCCGTCCTTCCGCACTATTTGTACGCAAAGCGTCCAAATTCAAATCGGATATCAAATTGATCAAAGATGATGTGGAAGTAAATGGAAAAAGCATTATGGGCCTTATGATGCTTGCGGCTGAAATGGGAAGTAAAATAATAATTCGTGCAGATGGCGAAGACGAAGAAAAGGCGCTTGAAGCTCTTGTAACTCTTTTTGAAAACAAATTTGACGAAGATTAAAAATGTCTGCTCAGAAAAACAAACTGACAGAAAAACATTTCAGAGGCATTTCTGCTTCTCCGGGAATCGCTATGGGGCCGGTACATCTCCTCGATAAGAACTCGATTTCCGTGGCAAAACGAACACTTTCTCCCGAAGAGATTCCCGGGGAAATTCAAAAATTTCGGGAAGCACTTCAAAAAACAAAAGAAGAAATACTAAACATCAAAAAGCATGTTCGGGATAATATTGGCGAGGAAAATGCAAAGCTATTTGATGCACACCTTTTAATTTTGGAAGACGAAAGTGTCATTGACGAAGTTATTCGCAGAATCCGGGAGGAACGCATCAATGCAGATTGGATTTATTTCAAAATAATGCGCAACACCCACGATCTCATGGTTTCGGGCAAGGACAATTATTTGCAGGAACGGAGTTTGGATATTTTGGACGTTGAGCGGCGTGTTATCCGTAATTTCCAGGAAGGAACAGATGCGTCCGGACCGGATTTGCCGAGGCCGGTCGTTGTTGTAAGCCACCAACTGACACCCTCGGAAATTGTTCTCTTGAACCGAAAGCACATTCTTGGCCTCGCCATCGATTTGGGAGGGAAAACATCCCACATGGCCATTTTAGCCCGATCGTTTGAAAAGCCGGCCGTTGTAGGGCTTCAATATTTTTCCAAAGCTGTTGAAGAGGGAAACATCATTATTGTTGATGGGAATGCTGGCCAAGTCATTTTAAATCCCACCGCGAACACACTCCAGGATTACCAAAAGCGTCAGGAAGATTACCAAAAATTTTTGGAAGAATTGCTTCCCTTACGGGAACAATCACCCACAACCCTCGATGGGCATGAAATTGAACTTTCGGCAAACATTGAATTCCCGGAAGAGGTGGAATCCGTTTTATCCCACGGAGCCAAAGGCGTGGGCCTTTATCGAACAGAATATTTATTCCTGAGGAAAGCCAAATTCCCCGACGAAGAGGAACAGTTCTCCGAATATTCCGGACTGGAAGAAGCGAAAAACGAATTGCGAGAAAGGCAGCAGCCCTTCGATAACAAACTGCCTCTTGGAATTATGATTGAGGTGCCTGCTGCCGCAATGATGGCCGAGGATTTTGCCCGAGAAGTCGATTTCATGAGCATTGGCACGAATGATCTGATTCAATACACTCTCGCTGTCGATCGCGGAAACGAAAAAATCGCTCCTTTGTACACAGGGTTTCACCCCGCCGTTCTCCGATTGATTTGCAAAACAATAGGGGGCGGGCACCGGCAAAAGGTGTGGGTCGGTATGTGCGGTGAGTTCGCCAGCAATCCTCTTGCAATTCCTATTCTCCTGGGAATGGGGATAGATGAACTGAGCGTAACCCCTTACTTTCTTGACGAAACCAAAAAAAATGTTCGTTCCTTGCGGTACCGAGAAATGAAAAAAATGGCTCAAAAAGTGCTGACATACGATTCAGCGGAAAAAATCCAGGCGTACGCCGAACGCTTCCTTAAACGCCGCCTCCCCAAAGGGCTGCTGGGAATGCGAAAGTGAAGGCGCCTGTACAATGCAATTCCAAGCGGAAAGCTCCACGCAAACAATCGGCTGCATCTGGCGGGTCTATTTTCTTCACAGATGAGAAAAACCGTTGTCGTCGGAAAAAATTTTGTGTTTAAAATCAAGGAAGCCGGGCAGGAATTATGACGAATAGTGACATTAGAACATTTATTCTCATTGCACAAAAAATCAGGGAAGCCGTGCTTCCATTTTTCGGCTCTCGTGCGGGAAAGGAAATTACCGGCATTGCCTCCAGCGGAGATACAACGTTTCGAATGGACGAAGTTGCCGAACGGGTGCTGGGAGAAGAATTGGAACGGTTTTCCATTCCCCTGGCCTACTACTCGGAAGACAGGGGATTTGTAAAACTCGCTCCCGAACCGAAATACCTTCTGATTGTTGATCCGGTTGACGGAACCCGGCCGGCAACATCCGGTTTTGAAATGGCGGTTGTATCCATTGCAATCGCAACATTCAGTGAAAAGCCGCTTTTCCGCGATCTGGTGGCGGGCATCGTAATCGAAATCAAATCAGGCGACATCTTTTTGGCAGAATATTCTTCTCTTGAATTGCCACAAGGCAAGAACCTTGCTCCATCTGACAATACCGATTTGACGCATTTGTTCTGGAGTTTCGATATTGTTGGGCGACCGATCCGGCCTCTTTTACGCATTTTAGGCGACCTTATTCAGGGAAGTGCTGTAAATGGCGGGAATTTTTTGTGGAACAGCGCCGCCTATTCCATTACCCGCATTTTAACCGGACAGTTAGATGCCTACATCGATCTGGGAAGGATTCTGCTGGAAAACCTCGACCAGGCAGAGCTGCAATTTCGGGAAGCCGGCAACGGACGGATCGTGGGACTTTTTCCTTACGATATTGCGGCAGCCCAATTCATCGCAAAACAAGGCGGAGTGGTAATTACGGATGCAAACGGTAATTCTCTGGACGATGTTCCTCTGATCCCCGAAAAGGAGGGGCAAATTCTGTCACTCGTGGCTTCAGCAAATGCCGCGTTACATGAAAAATTATTGTTCTACATCCGGCGGCATTTGGCAGATTTCTAAAAAAAACTTGCGATTAATCGAGTATTTTTTTAAGTTTTAGACTTAAATATTTATCGTTGCGAGTTTGATAAAAAAAGCTATTGGGATTTTGTTATTGAATAGGAACAGGGAGAGGTTCTTTCCGGTCGTTGAGTGATCCGCCAGCTGGCGGATCGTCTCTCTTTTCTTGAGGGGCTTTTGCTTGAATATTCAAAATTAGCTTGTTGCATTGCTCAATAAAAATAATCTATTATTCTGAAACGATTCATTCTGTAAAATGGAGGAACATTATTCATGGCTCGAACATTATTCACTTCCGAATCTGTTACTGAAGGTCATCCGGACAAGGTTGCCGATCAAATCTCTGATGCTATTTTGGACGCCATTATGGCAAAGGACCCCTACGGGCGGGTCGCCTGCGAAACATTTGTTACAACCGGGCTGGCTCTGGTGGGGGGCGAAATTACCACTGACTGCTACGTTGACATTCCCAACCTGGTACGAGATGTGATTCGGGACATTGGCTATACCGATGCTCACATGGGCTTTGACGGAAGCACCTGCTCCGTACTCACGGCAATCGACCAACAATCACCCGACATTGCAATGGGCGTCGACCGCGCCGGGGCCGGCGATCAGGGAATGATGTTTGGATTCGCCATCCGCGAAACCCCTGAACTCATGCCCTTGCCCATTATTTTGGCACATCGCCTCACCCGAAGATTGGCTGAAGTCCGCAAAACAGGCGTTTTACCGTACCTGCGGCCGGACGGCAAGTCTCAGGTAACGGTGGCCTACGAAGATGGAAAACCGGTAGAGGCAACCACCGTGGTGGTGTCAACCCAACACGCACCGGATGTCACACACGACCAAATTGAAACAGACGTCATTCAGCACGTTATTTTACCGGTTATTCCGGAGGAATATATTCAAAAGGATAAAATTTCCTTTCTCATTAACCCCACCGGCCGATTTGTTCTGGGAGGCCCTCATGCAGACACCGGCCTGACGGGACGAAAAATTATCGTCGACACCTACGGCGGCTATTCGCGTCACGGCGGCGGCGCCTTTTCCGGCAAAGACCCAACGAAGGTGGATCGCTCCGCTTCTTACGCAGCGCGCTGGATTGCCAAGAACATTGTTGCAGCCGGTTTGGCAGACAAATGCGAAGTCCAACTGGCTTACGCCATCGGTGTTGCGGAACCCGTTTCGATTTACGTGGAAACCTTTGGCACCGGAAAAGTCAGCAATGACGAACTGGTGAAAAAGATTCGCAAAACATTTGATTTAACCCCTGCGGGCATCATCGATGCGCTTGAATTGCGAAAACCGATTTACCGGAGAACGGCCGCTTACGGCCATTTTGGCCGGGAGGAAAAAGGATTTACCTGGGAACTTACAAACAAAGCAAATGAACTGGCACGCTAATTTTATGAAATAGTAAGGAGGCAAGTGTGGATTACGATGTCAAAGACATGGCATTAGCCGATGAAGGAAAACGTCGTATTTTATGGGCAGACGGCGATATGCCTGTTCTGCACGCTATACGCGAACGTTTTGAAAAAGAAAAACCCCTGGCCGGCATGAAAATGTCTGCCTGTTTGCATGTAACTGCCGAAACGGCCAACGTGGTTCGCACGTTGAAAACCGGTGGGGCCGACATTTACCTTTGTGCGTCCAATCCTTTGAGCACACAGGACGACGTTGCCGCTTCCCTGGTGCGGGATTTCGACATCCCCGTGTTTGCCATTAACGGCGAAAACCGGGATGTTTACTACCAGCACATTGAAAAATGCGTGGCTCACCAGCCGGTCATCACAATGGACGACGGTGCCGATCTGGTTTCAGACATTCACGCCAAACACGGAGAAATGGCTTCTCAAATTTTAGGAAGCATGGAAGAAACAACTACGGGCGTGATTCGACTGCGTGCCATGGAAAAGGATGGCGCTCTCAAATTTCCGGTCATTGCCGTAAACGACGCCGCGACCAAAAACCTGTTTGACAACCGCTACGGGACGGGACAATCCACGATTGACGGCATTATTCGTGCAACCGATTTGCTGATTGCAGGGAAAATTTTTGTTGTGTCCGGCTACGGTTGGTGCGGCAAGGGACTCGCGATGCGGGCAAAAGGGATGGGCGCAAAAATCATTGTAACGGAAGTGAACCCCATCCGGGCACTTGAGGCTGCCATGGACGGTTTCTGGGTAATGCCTATGACCGAAGCCGCAAAGATTGGCGATGTGTTCGTCACACTTACCGGCGACATTCACGTGCTGCGCACCGAACATTTCGAGAAAATGAAAGACGGCGCCATTATTGCAAATTCCGGGCATTTTAATGTGGAAATCGATATTCCCGGTTTGGAAAAGATAGCAAAAGAAATCAACCGCGACATTCGTAATTATGTGGATCAATACATCCTGGCCAACGGACACCGAATCAATCTGCTGGCTGAGGGACGCCTGGTAAATCTGGCGGCCGCAGAAGGGCATCCGGCTTCTGTAATGGACATGA
>CAZIYL010000077.1:0-10087 GCA_964543425.1 uncultured Deferribacteres bacterium | reverse complement strand
GCCCTTTGACCGTAATTTTCAGAGCCTGCCCGGTCGGCACACCGGATTGAAGTTCCTTCTTGAATTTTGCGTGGGTGTTTTCACCGCCGGCGCAGCCGATAAAGAACACCCCATCATCCTCTGAGTCCAGATTAAGCAGGGTTTTCCCGGTAAGCATGCCTTCGCGAATCTGCGAAGCGCCGGTAAGTCCGGTTTCTTCGTCAATGGTAAACAATAATTCCAGCGGCCCGTGGACGATGGAATCGTCCCCGGGTACCGCCAAAGCGGCTGCCACTCCTACGCCGTTATCCGCCCCAAGCGTGGTTCCCTGCGCCATCAGCCATTCGCCGTCCAGACGCAGTTGAATGGAATCTTTTGAAAAGTCGAAATCCAGATCCGAATTTTTTTCGCAAACCATATCCAGGTGCCCCTGTAAAATAATGGTGGGGGCATTTTCGTGCCCCGGCGTGGCCGGAACACGAATGACTACATTTCCAACGGAATCCTGTTTGTACTCGTAGCCGTAGGCTTTGGCTACAGAAATTACATAATCAGCCGCTGCTTTCTCATGTCCGGAACAGCGAGGAATTTTCCGAATTTCATCAAAATGCTTCCACAATAATCCGGGCTCGAATTCCAATAAATTAACACTCATTTTTGCCTCCAATTCGTTAAAGAGCAAAACCATTAATGCTATTTCCTACCGAAAACCATCCAGTAAAATAATACAAATTAATTAATTAAGAATCAAGGAATTTTCCCTTGATTATTATTGAAAATAATCCTATAATTTATCGAAATTTACGGATGAAAATCAATTAGAAAAATGGATTGATTGGTAATCATGCTCGAGCCTTCTTTTGGGCTCACCCGTGATTTTTGAATGTTGCAATTCAACAAATAAGGAGATTAACACCATGTGGTGGAAAAATAAGGTGATGCGGACGATTCGGGTTCGAAACGCCCAAAAACCGGGCGTGATTGGAAATTTGTTAAAAGCGATTGGCGATGCCGGAGGATTTGTGGGAGAAATTAGCACCGTCCATTTTCTCACGTACCATGTTGACAGAGACATTGTGATTTTTGCGGAGGATGAAACTCACTTCAATAAACTTCTGGAAGTGACCAAAAACGTTTCGGATGTGGATTTATTGGAGGTTCGGGATGAAGTTTTGGAAATGCATCAGGGCGGGAAAATTGCCGTTAAAAGCCGCTATAAAATTGAAACCCTTCGCGATTTGCGGCGGGTTTACACGCCGGGTGTGGCCAGTGTTTGTCTCAAAATCCGGGATGATAAACGCCTTGCCCGCCGCTTTACGGCTATCAAAAACCTGGTGGCAATTGTAACCGATGGCACAGCTATTTTGGGTCTGGGCGACATTGGCCCACTGGCCGGGATGCCCGTTATGGAAGGAAAGGCCAGCTTAATGGAAACCTTTGTGGGACTTTCAGGCGTGCCTATTTTAGTAGATACCAAGGACACTCAGCAAATTATTGACACGGTTACGCATATTGCTCCCACATTCGGAGCCATTCAATTGGAAGATATTTCAGCCCCCCGCTGCTTTGAAATTGAAGAAGAACTGATTCGACGATTGGATATTCCCGTTATGCACGATGATCAGCACGGCACGGGCGTAGTGGTAACCGCCACACTGATTAATGCTTCGAAATTGGCCGGAATCGATTTGAAACATTCCAAAATTGGCCAGATTGGTTTGGGAGCCGCGGGACTGTCTATTTCAAAAATGCTCATGCACTACACGGGAGAAGCCGTATTCGGAGCGGATGTTTCCGAGGATGCGCGAAATCGATTAAAGAATGCCGGAGGCATTCCATCGACGCTGGAGGAAATCATGAGAGAAGCAGATATCGTTATTTCAACAACAGGCGTTCCGGGTTTGATTAAAAAGGAAATGGTTCGAAAAGGTCAGATTATTCTGGCGCTTTCCAACCCTACGCCGGAAATTGAACCGAACGACGCCCTGGCCGCGGGAGCCATTTTTGCTGCCGATGGGAAAGTGGTTAATAATATTCTCGGTTTTCCGGGAATTCTAAGGGGCGCTGTGGATGCAGACGTGCCCCGGCTAACAACCGAGATGTACGTTGCCGCTGCTGAAACCATTGCGGAACTGGCGCCTGAAGGAACGTTGGTTCCCAGTCCTTTGGATAAAAAAGTGCACAAGATGGTGGCACAGGCTGTCGCACGTGTGGCTCTGGAAACGGGTCTTGCGCGTGCCGATCTGACAGAATATTTTGAAGCCTGATTTGAAAAGCGGTGGAACAATCCAAGGGGATTTATTCCGAATTTGACAAACGAATTGGGCTGGCACAAGTCAATTTATGCGTGCCTGAAAAGGCAAATCAACAGATCTACCGATTTTGCAATGAATCAATTTAAGCAGAAATCAATCTACCAACAAGGGCGATTCAGTGAATCGCCCTTGTTTACAGAGGGAAAAGAATGAACGAGACGAAAAGGAAGTCCCGTTCATTTTATTTCCGCCAAAAATCAATGGATGGAAAATACAACCTATTTTCAACTTGATTCTTATAATAAAATACGTTACATTAGAAAGAAATTTTTTGTTCTTCTGTCTCAAGTTTTCATATAGAAAAAGGATAGAAATTGAACCTTGTATTTTGGAAAAGAAAGAAAAAAGCACAGAAGGAAGAGGAGAAAGAAGAAGCAATTATTCTTCCCGAACAAATTGAAGTGACAGACGTGCTGGATTTGCATGGATTTTTCCCGGAGGAAATTCCCGAAATTGTAGACTCGTTTATTGAAAACGCCATCGGCTTGAACCTTACCGAAGTTAAAATCATTCACGGCAAGGGTAAGAGTAAATTAAAATGGGTCGTCCTCAAAATGTTGGATGCTCATTCGGCCGTTGTCGATTATTTTGATGCGCCGCCCGAACGAGGGGGGTGGGGTGCCACCATTGTAAAATTAAAATTGCTTCATCGGGAAGCAGTAACCTTTTCAGGAAATCGAATACGTGCACCTAAGCATGGGAAGCGCCGAGAAACAAGCTTATCTTCGGCTCTCAATAGCGAAAAATCAGAGAAGAAAACCAACTGAACAAAAAGGGAGAATAAATGCATCTTTCCGGAATTGATTTTTTTGTTGTGCTTCTGTATCTCGGAGGTATGCTCTTTTTGGGCGGTTTTTTTAAGAAGTATGTTAATTCTTCCCAGGATTATTTTCTCGGCGGTAAAATGCTTCCCTTCTGGGCAATCGGAATGTCGATTGTTGTTTCCGATATTGGTGCAATCGATTTCGTTGGCGCAACGGGTCAGGCCTACCGGTATGGAATTGTTGTGGCCAATTTCGACTGGCTGGGTTCCATGCCCGCCATGATGCTGGCGGCTTTCATTTTCATCCCTTACTACTGGCGGGCAGGCGTGTACACTATTCCGGAATATCTGGGAAAGCGTTTTAACGATTCCGTGCGTACCATTGAAGCAGCTATCTGGGTGCTGTTTATGGCTTTTGATCTGGGAATCATTTTTTGGGCGTCGGCTGTTTTGCTGAATACGCTGATGGGTTGGTCAATTGGGGTATCTTTAGTGGTGACCGCCGTTGTTGTGGGATTTTACACGGTTTCGGGCGGACTTTCGGCTGTAGTAATGACGGACGTGGTGCAGATGATCATTATGTTTGTGGGCGGTTTTGCCGTCATTATTCTGGGGTTGTGGCAGTTAGGCGGATGGTCAGGCCTAATGGAAAAAGTGCTGGCTCTTGGGCCCCACTATTCGAACCATTTTAAGCTTTTTCTCCCGACAAATGCAAATACTCCTTACCCGTGGACAGGAATTCTGTTTGGCCTGACGTTTGTTTTGGCACCCGCTTATTTTATCGGGAACCAGGCCATCGTTCAGCGCACGCTTGGTGCCCGGGACGAGTGGAATGCTAAAGCCGGCGTTTTGTGGGGTTCCTTCTTCAAAATGTTTATTCCAATTTTAATTGTTTTGCCTGGTCTTATTGCATTACCGCTTTTCCCTGGTCTGGCTAATGGTGACGAGGCGTTCCCCACATTGATTAAACATTTGCTTCCTCCCGGACTTACCGGCCTGGTTTTCGCAGCCTTTTTTGCAGCACTGATGTCCAGTGTGGATTCCTATCTGAATTCTGCCGCTACACTCTGGACAAAGGACGTTTACCAAAAATTCATAAAGAAAGATGCGGATGATCGGCACCTGCTTCGAATGGGACGTGTTTTTACGGTTGTTTTTCTGATTATTGGTGTGGTAACGGCTCCCCTAAACAAGCTCTTTCCGGGAATGTACGTTTATGTCCAAACGCTGCTTTCGTTTTTTCAGGGGCCCACTCTGGCCATTTTACTGTTAGGAATGCTCTGGAGCCGTACCACTCAATGGGGTGGATTGTGGGGGTTGGTTATCGGCGTAATGCTGTCAATTGCAATGTTTATTTTTAAGGGAAGCCTTTTTACGATCGATGATCCCTTTTTGTACATTTCCTGGTGGTCGTTTCTTGGGGCAATCATTGTAACGGTTGTTGTTAGTTTGCTCTCTCGTCCCGAACCGCTGGAAAAATTACACGGTTTGGTTTATGGGCTGGTAACCAAGGACGAGACTATTCAAAAATCTATTCGGAGTCGGTTGTAATATCTTATTATTATAAATAATAAATAGTTGCGGAGAAATCATCTTGCTGAATTTTAATTTTCTCACGAATGTGTCTGTGGTTTGGGCAAAGGTAATTGTGCTGGTACTTTTTGCCGTTATTTTTATTTTGGTTTGGCTCCTTCCGAATGAGTATATTTTTAAAGGCGCCCCCGATCGAAAATGGTACCGAAATCTTAAATTGTGGGCAACGCTCATTGTTATTTTCTACGCATATTTGTACATTCGATTTTAATGGGAGAAAAAAATGCCTGACTCTTATGACTCTAATAGCAAGGGAAAAAATGAAGAGGGAAAGCGGGAAGAAATTGATGCCTTTCTCGTGATTGGAGGATTTCTGGTTATTTTCGGATTTACTATTCTGATTGCTATATTTTTTACCCCCACACTACACGGAAAAATCACCAATTTAATTTCGGCGATCGTTTTACTAACGATTGGTTTCGGAGGCGTTTTAAAGTCGCATCGGTTTACCAGACGGAAAAAATAATTTTGTTAAATTTGTAATCGCTAATAAAATAAGATTGTTCTGCCCATTGGCGGAAGAGGAGGTGTGTTATGAAAAAGCTTATTTTGACGGTTTTTGTCTTAATGGGATGGTTAGCACTTTCCTTTGCACAGGAAATTCCACGATCGGATCCGGCGCTTGTTGGAATGTCCGCCGCGAAGCTTCGGCAAGTCGATGATGTGATTCAGAAAGAGATTAATCGGAAAACGATTCCCGGAGCGGTATTACTGGTGGCGCGAAAAGGGAAGGTTGTTTACCTGAAAGCCTACGGTCACGCCGAAGTGGTTCCGAAAAAAATACTCATGAAAACGAATATGATGTTTGATTTGGCGTCGATCACAAAGCCGATTGCCACCGCCACATCCGTGATGAAACTGGTGGAAATGGGAAAAATTCGCTTGCTGGATAAGGTAAAGCGGTACATCCCGGGATTTTCCCGATACCTGGATCTCGATGATGAGTATGCCCCGGATGCCCGACTGTACCATTTGCTTACGCACACATCCGGCCTTACGCCATACACCAGCCCCAAAATTGTGGCGCGTATTTACGGAACACCCACACCCACGGATTCACTGGTAACCTATATTGCCGGGCTACCCAAAATCAGTGCTCCCGGTGAGGCCTTTCATTACAGTTGTCTGGGTTACATTACGCTTGCGGACATCGTTTGGAAGGTTTCCGGAATGAATGTGTCGGATTTTTCACACAAATATATTTTCCAGCCACTGGGAATGACGCACACCATGTACAATCCACCCAAGTCACTTTTAGGGGATGTGGTTCCCACCGAAGTGATTAATGGAAAGCCGCTGCACGGGGTAGTGCACGATCCCCTGGCGCGGCTGCAAGGAGAAGTGTCAGGGAACGCCGGACTTTTTTCCAACGCCAGAGATTTGTTCGTCTTTGCAGAGATGCTGCTGAATAAGGGAGAATACAAGGGCGTAAGAATTTTGAGTTCTCTGACGGTTGAAAAAATGACGCGCATCTACCCCAAAACCAAATTCTCAGGAAGAGGATTGGGTTGGGATTTGGCTTCGGATTATTCTTCCAACAAGGGAGATTTATTTTCGGCGGAAGCCTTTGGACACACCGGCTACACGGGAACGTCTGTTGTCATTGACCCCGCAACGCAGACGGTCGTTATTTTGCTCACAAACCGTGTACATCCTAAAGATAAGGGAAGCGTAGTACAGTTAAGAAGTCTGGTTTCCAATGTGGTGGCAGCTTCAATTATTAATGAATAATTTTTGTTTAGGTTTTTTCGACGCACAAAAATAGGGCGGAATGAAATGGATTCCCAGTCCACACAAAAGATTACACCGAATTCGCCTGCGGTTGATAAAAAATGGGTGGTCACCCGCCGGGATTTTCTCAAATTTTCAGGAGCAGCTCTGTCAGGACTTGCCTTCAATCCCTTTGCATCTTTTTGGAGCGTGAAAGCATCTGCCTCGTTGATTCGCTTTGGAATGGTTACGGATTCCCATTATGCGGATGCCGACCCGAAAGGAACGCGTTACTATCGGCAATCCCTGAAAAAAATGAAGGAATGCGTGAAACTCATGAATGATCAGAAGGTCGATTTCCTAATGGAATTGGGTGATTTTAAGGACATGAGTTTTCCTGTGTCGAAAGAAAAAACACTTGGCTATTTGCGGGACATCGAATCGATTTTTCAGAAATTCAGAGGCCCGACTTACCACGTTTTGGGAAATCATGATACGGATAGCATTTCGAAAAATGAATTTCTGGCGGCTATTAAAAACACAGGCATTGCAAGATCCTCAAAATATTATTCCTTCTCTTCCGGGAAAATCCACTTTATTGTTCTCGATGCCGACTATCGCGCCGACGGTTCCGATTACAACAGTGGGAATTTTGATTGGAAAGATACGAATGTTCCCGCATTTGAACAGGCGTGGCTTAAACAGGAGCTGAAATCTTCCACACGGCCGATTATTGTGTTTATTCATCAACCTCTGGATGGAACGGGAAACCTTTACGTTAAAAATGCCGCCGGCATTCGCTCTCTGCTTCAAAAACACAAAAAGGTGCTCGCTGTATTCCAGGGACACAATCACGCCGGCGATTACAACCGAATAGATGGAATCCATTATTACACCCTTAAGGCATTAGTGGAAGGTTCCGGGCTCGAAAACAATTCGTACGCCATTGTCGATGTAAAAAGAAACGGCAATATTCTTGTAACGGGTTACCGGCGGGCGGTCAGTAAAAAACTTTTGCTCTAAAATAAACAAATTCTGTTTCTGCCAAACGAAACCGGCGATGGAAGACCTTCGCAGATTAAAGGGGATTCACGGGTGCATTCTCTAAAACCCAGCCGTTGCGGGTTTTCAAACAGTTTTACCACAACAAATTTTGGTGTTGTTTAAATCACTTGAAGGAAATAAACGGATTTTTTGTGCTACACCATAATTCATTATTCTGGCGAATTGCTTTTGGAGCGCTGCTGCCATTATTTCTGATAAAGAGAGACCCTCAAAAAACTCCCGCCCGATATCCAAACAAACACTTTTTTTGCCGGAAACCCAAAATTTTAGGTGTTTTTTTCGTTTAAATGGTTTAATTTATAGTCGTAAGAAATTTGTCTGTTCGCTAAAAGTGAATTTCTTAATTTTTGTGCAAAAAATATTTTGCAACTATGGCGTTATTATTTTTCCAATTTCTCCTGAGGCAGAGAGTTTTGACGCGTGCGGATCGAGGCCAGGGCAAAGTAAATTGCATTTTTCCGTTCCCAATTCAACCGGCAAAGTTTGGAAGAAAAAATGATCAAAAGAAGGAGATGAAATAAAATGGCAAATGAACAATTACGTAAATCTATACGGGATATTCGGGGCGAAATTAATCGTATTGAATTCAAAAACACGGCCAAAAAAGACCAAATGCAAGAACTGCTTGACGAACTGGAAAATCATATGGATCATCCGGAAGATGTGGAAAATTCTCAGAAATTGATTGACAAGTTAGAAGGTGTGATTGAGGAGTACGAAGTTAAGCATCCGCATCTGGCTTCTGCTTTGGAGGAAATTTTGGTCACATTGAGCAACATGGGTATTTGAAGCGGGAAAGAAACCATGACTTCTACAAAAATTCGATTGCTGAATTATCTATCCATCATTCTGTGGTTCTTCCTGTTTCAATCAACCGGATGGACGAAAGGGGAGAGTTTAATTCGCTTTTTTCCGCTTCAAACAGAGATCACGCCCTGGAAAACGGATGGGAACTTTCAGGCTTACAATTCAGCACATTTGCAGGATTACCTGGATGGAGGAGCAGACATTTATTTTGAATATGGGTTTCAATCAGTGGGGGTTCAGGCTTACAAGAAAAAAGACGGGATGCTGCAGGTGGAAATTTACGGGATGAAATCACCGAAAGCTGCTCTGGGGATTTTTACCTTCAGGCGGCATTCCTTACCGGATTCCACATTCAAGGTACCAAATGAGGTTTCGAAATATGATATTCTGTTTCAAAAGGGCCGCTATTTTGTGGCAATCACAAATATGGATGGAAGCCCGGCAACGGCGCATGCACTGAGAAAATTTGCTGCGGTGATGCTAAAGAAAATCCCAGCCGGAGGGATGGAAACCAATCCTTTTGCTTCTTTACCGGCAAAGGGGTTACAACCGGCATCTGAAATGTTGATTTCCGGACCGCTTTCGATGCGGGTTCGCTGGTCTCTCGGGAGACTGCACTGTTTCCACTTTGAACGCGGAACGAGGGGTGTAACCGCGAGGTACAAATTCAAAAAGATTCATTTTGAGCTGTTTGTGATTCATCCCGCCAAACGCGCCGGATTTTACGCATTGGTGGAGTGTTTCGGAAATATTTTCAACGCCACGATGATTGTGAAATCGAATGAAAAAATCGTGTTGGCCATGATGAATTCTAAAAAAACAATTTTTCTTAAAAAGGGAAAGGACGTTTGGATTATTCCCGATCTGTTTGATGACAGGCCTGTGCTGAATTTTTTGGGCGAAAAATAAAAAACCTTGCAACCTGCGCGCGGCTGATTTTTTCGCGTACGATCCGTGCATGAATTGATTTCTTTTCCCCCGTTTTCTGATTTTTATAGATTTTTGACTGATCAAAAACAAGAAGGGAGGTTCGTTATGAAGCGAATAGCCCACGATGTTCCTATAGGTCATCTGGTTTCAAAACAGATTGGTCTTTGGGAGGTACGTCGGAAAATACGGAAAAGATACGAGGAAAAAGAGGAGCCGGGAGACCCTTGGCAAAAGGCGTACGTTACTATTTCGCGGGAGGTTGGAAGCAATGGCAAGGAAATCGCACAAAAGCTGGCCGAGATGTTGAAGTGGCAGGTTTTCGACAAAGAGATTGTGGATTACATTGCAACCACTGCCCACATTCGCAAGAGCGTGATTGAATCCTTCGATGAAAAAAAGCAGGATGAAATTAAAACTTGGGTGCAAACCATCATCGACTCCGATGTCCTGAATCCGGATCATTATCTGAATCACCTAATGAATGTGTTGCTCGTAATTGCCGAACATGGTCAGGCGGTTATTCTGGGACGGGGAGCCAATTTTATTCTGGATCCAAAGAGAGGACTTCGGGTGAAAATTGCAGCTCCCTACGAAATGCGACTGCTGCAAATCATGCATGAAATGGAGCTCTCTAGAAAAGAGGCCCGCCGCTACATTGAAGAAAAAGATAATCAGAGATTAGCCTACATTCGCCAACATTTTCACAGGGATGCGGACGATCCTTTATTCTACGATTTGGTAATTAATACGGAATTCATGTCCGTCAATTCCGTTGCCGAAACGATTGTCACGGCGTTAAAAACAAAGCTTCTTGCGTTGAGATAAAAATTTCTACCGTTGCGAGTTTGATAAAAAAAGCTATTGGGATTTTGTTTTTGAATAGGAACAGGGAGAGGTTCTTTCCGGTCGTTGAGTGATCCGCCAG
>CAZIYL010000076.1:6817-10103 GCA_964543425.1 uncultured Deferribacteres bacterium | reverse complement strand
GCAAAGATTTATGAATAATGCAGGCTAAATAGGCAATCCATGAAAAAATTCTCTTGTATTTTTATTCAGGTGATTATCTTTCTCTTTTTGATTCAAATCAGTGGAGAGGCCATAGGCCAGACCACCCGGCACCACCGCAAACGGGCCAAAAAACCGCTGCCCAGCCGCCCAAAAAACGAACTCATTCTGGGTGAGGTGACAATCTACGGGAAATCAGCTTCTCTGCAAATGCCAAAAACCAAGGTGACCATTTCAGAAGAACCGCCTCGGGCAGTGCTTCTTGGCTGGGGAAACTACAAACTGCTCCCCCCTGCGGAACTCCAGTCACCAGAATTGCCGGGACTCATCTTTCCAGCGAAGAAACAGATCATTTCGGTCGATGTCAACGGCGGCAGCTTTCGGTCGTCAAATTCACAAATTCTGTTCTGGAAAACCACCGAACGTTTTTCATTCGGACTTTCCGGCATCTGGCGCAACAGCCTTGGAACCTCAGCAAATCGATTCTACCATCGGGGCGGTGTCAATCTGCTTGGAAACGTAAACCTCGGGAAGGGTTTTCAACTTTGCCTGAATACCGCCTATCAGCAGGACAGTTTTGGCTTCGGCAACTTCTGGCCAAACAAGGTCTCTTACTTGTTTCTGCCGAACTGGCGAAAACTCCACGCCCTTCGATACGGAGTCAGACTGCTTTCAAATCAGTCCCTTCAATTTCGATGGGAAGCCTCGTACCAGACTCAACTGTTTCCCACGGACAATGCCATTGATCGTCCATTTAGGTTCACTGCCTCGACGCCAGCAAATACCCACCACGAAAAAACTCAGATTCTCTCCGGAAATGTTTCTTTTTCAAAAAAAATAGCGCTGGATTTCACTACGCAGGCGATCTTTAATCGAGACCGATTTCCCTACTACCCGGCAGGGATCGCTATTCTGCGAAATCCGGCACCCATCCCGGAAGGCACTTTTCAGAATGTTCAAACTTTTTTAAATGGGCATCTTACTGCAAACAAAACAGTTACAAACGCCCTTTCTGCAAAAATCGGATTCAACTACTATTATTTCACACACACAAATGACAGCAGCAAGACATTCCTGAAAGCGACACCGGCGCTCTCCCTTACCTACGCGCTGGCTTCCGGATGGCAGTTTGGTGCGTCTTATTTTTCGGGTTACAAATTCCGAACCGTTTACGATGCGTACAACGAAAATCCTTTTTACGTGCAATCCCTGAATTTAAATCAATTGGAACACCGGAAAGTGCGGGCACAGATAACGGCGGATTGGGCGGTTTCGAGGCAAGTATTTTTTCAGTTAGCACTATCCGAAAATATTATTCAGAATTATCCGGTTTGGGAAAGCCGTTTGAAATGGGGAACTCCTCCCAATTTCCAGCTTTACTCTCCGGGTATTTTCCAACTGATTTATCTTCCGGAGGTGCACTTTAATCAGGCAAAAATTACCATTCAAACCGGGAAATTGGAACACTCTTTCCTGAAAGCCGCTCTCTTTCTTAATTTCAACAAGAGTCTTACATCCGATTTGGCCCGATTCCCAAAATGGAATTACACAAATGAGGTTCCCTACCTTCCGGATTTAAAAATCACCTTTCAGGGACAGGCACAGATCACCCCAAAATGGCGGCTGGAAGCGGATGGCCGGTACGTGGGAAACCGCGCCATCGAATATGTGCCGACTGTAGTGCCTGCCGGGGGTTCCAATTTACAGGGGGCGACAACTTACTTACCCGATTATCTGTTGCTCAACGCGCGGCTTCGCTACGTGCTTCCGTTCGGATCGATTTACGCAGGCGTCTGGAACGGATTTAATCAGGCAATTGAACCTTTTTTAAATATTCAGGATGACGGCCGAAAGCTTTTTGGAGGAATGGAAATTCGATGGTAATTTTTTATTCGCGCATTCGAGGCACTAATAAAACGGAGGTTTTTGAATGAATATTCTTGAAATTCTCGCCAAGGGCGGATGGGTTATGATTTTGATTGCGCTCAGCTCAATTGCCATTCTGGCCATTTTTATTGAGCGATTTTTCACCCTGCGATCGGTCAAAATTAATGCACGTAGTTTTATTTTGCACGTGAAAAATCTCTTACTCAAACGACAATTAGATGAAGCGATAAAAACGGCCAAATTGACTCCCGGGCCGGTTGCCGCAATTACCAAATCCGCTTTGGAGAAATACAAGCACCCGAAAGAGGAAATCAAGGAAGCCATCGAAACCGCCGGACGGGGCCAGATTTACCAGTTGGAAAAATATCTCGGGGCGCTTGCTACGCTGGCCGCCATTACCCCGATGCTGGGTTTTCTCGGCACCGTTACGGGAATGATTAAGGCGTTTATGAAAATAGAAGCACTCGGTGGAAATGTGGGGCCGGGTGTTCTGGCCGGCGGCATCTGGGAAGCACTGGTGACAACCGCCGCGGGGCTACTGGTAGGAATTGTCGCCATTATTTTTTACAATTACCTTCAGGGACAGGTGGAGCGCCTGGTATTCGAAATGGAAGATAGCTCGAACGATCTCCTGGAAATGGTTTGGGAAGAGGAGGCCTGATCCGATGAAATTCGAGACGTCCAAAAAGCGCTACACGGACTTTTCTGCCATTTCCTTGACCGATGTTGTTCTTCTGCTGCTGATCTTTTTTCTTCTGTCCTCCTCGTTCGTGGTTCAGCCGGGGATTAAGGTCAAACTTCCAAAAGCGGCTACGGCGCGCAGCGAAAAGGTGTCCAATATTTTCGTCACCATAACCAGAAACGGAACGGTGTTTCTAAATCAAAAGAGAGTTTCGCAAACGGCCCTTGGGGCAGGGGTCCGGAAATTGCTTAAAAAATGGCCGGACGCCACGGTTGTGATCAAAGCAGATAAAAATTTGTCGTTGCAAAAAACAATCGATGTCATTGACATTATTAAATTGGCCGGTGCTGAGAAGTTTATGATTGCCACCCGGCCGGGGATTTAGTTTAAGAGAAATAACACAGAGAACCACAGAGACAAAATTTACTTTTCAGGTTTTTCTCTGTGGTACTCCGTGCTCCTCCGTGGTGCTCTGTGTAACCAAAAAAAAGAAATAACACAGAGAACCACAGAGTGTAAAAAAAGAGAACCACAGAGACAAAATTTACTTTTCAGGTTTTTCTCTGTGGTACTCCGTGCTCCTCCGTGGTGCTCTGTGTAACCAAAAAAAAGAAATAACACAGAGAACCACAGAGTGTAAAAAAAGAGAACCACAGAGACAAAATTTACTTTTCAGGTTTTTCTCTGTGGTACTCCGTG
>CAZIYL010000076.1:0-6717 GCA_964543425.1 uncultured Deferribacteres bacterium | reverse complement strand
AGAGAACCACAGAGACAAAATTTACTTTTCAGGTTTTTCTCTGTGGTACTCCGTGCTCCTCCGTGGTGCTCTGTGTAATGTATTTATTGGTTAGGAATGTATTCAGTGAAAATTGATTCCAAAAAATCACTACTCATTTCAGCGGCCTTTCATGCGGTACTGATTCTCTTGTTTTTGCTGATTCAAGTGAGTCCCTCTCTGAATGTGCCGGAATATGTTGAGATTTCTTTTGTGGGTGCCGCCGTCAGCTCGCAAGCTAAAGCCGCAGAGAGCAAAACTCCTCAACCGCCAAAGGAAGCAAAAGCTCCTGCCATCGAGCAAAAGGCTTCTGCTCCGGGCAGGGAAATCGTCCGGCTCCCCAAACGCCAAATGAGTGAAAACGAAGAGCCTTTTTTGCGTGTCAAAGAAAAAAATAAAATCGCTATTCAAAGCGAATCCCCCATTCTTCCGACAGAAAAAACAATCCCCCAAAAAGAAGAGCTTCCCCCTGGTTTGCCTCAACAGACCACTATCACGGCACAAAAGGGCATCCCCGCGCCTGTAACTCTCGAATCCAACCAACAGAAGGAAACGCCTCCACTGACGTCGGGCGGGTCTGAGAAAGCAAATCGCCTGTTCAAAATTGAAGGCGAGGCTTCCAAACGGCGCGTTCTTTCCAAAGTCATTCCGGCCTACCCAAAGGGCTATCACGGGGAAGGAATTATTAAACTTCGTTTCCATGTTCTCCCAAACGGCCTGGTCACTGACATTGTTCCCATTCTGAAAGGCGATGCGGTTCTGGAGCGGGTAACCATCGATGCCTTCCAACAGTGGCGTTTTGATTCGATCCCGGAAAACCAATCTCAAAAAACGGTGACGGGAATGATCACATTCCGTTACATTATCAAATAAAAAAGGCACAGAACCAACTGAATTTCTGCGCCTCTTCCACCAATTAGAAAATTCTTTACACGTCAACAATCTCGTAATCGTGTGTAATTTCGGCGGTTTTCGCCAGCATCGCCGTTACTGAACAATATTTATTTTGAGAAAGATTAATCGCCATTTCCAGGTCTTTGGGATTCAAATCCTTCCCATGAAAAATATAGTGAAGATGAATTTTGGTGTACACTTTCGGATGTTTGGGGGCGCGTTCCGAATCTACAGTCATCTCCATGTCATGAAGATTGGTGCGCCGCTTCTGCAAAATTGACACCACATCTGCCGCCGTACAACCCGCCAGAGAAATAAGTACCATTTCCATCGGACGCGTACCGGCATTATGCCCCCCAAATTCTTCACTTCCGTCCATCACAACCCAATGATTGGTTTCCCCTTTTGCAGCAAAGCTAATTCCCTTAATCTGTTTCAGATACACTCCCATCCACAATCTCCTTTAGCTCAATTTTCATCAGTTGATTTTATCAAATTAGTTTTTAAATTAGTACGATTTTTTCTGAAATTCAATTAAAATTTTTTGCGCCTTTACAACCAAGTTCCAAAGACTCCAAGTTCATATTTATTACAAATCCTCCGACAATTTTTCTTTTTATCTGAAATGTATTTGCTCATTGCTATTATTTTTCACAGTTGGATGGTAACCGAAAATTTTTGGTAAGCAAGTGATTTTATTGATATTTTCCATTCGTGCATTCGAGGCAAAAAATGCACTTTTATTGATATTAAAATATGTACATTTTGTGTAATCACTGGTTCTTTAAACAAACTCATTCCAAAATCACTGCCGCTACCCGCCGCTCATGAACACGCTAATCGGGCGGAGGAATTTAATGTTTTCCGTAACAATTTTAATTGTGGCCGCAATGGGAACCGCCAGAATCATCCCCACAATTCCCCACAAATAACCCCAGAATATCAAAAACAAAATCACCACAAGGGGACTCAAATCCAGGCGCTTTCCCAAAAATTTGGGCTCCACGAAATTTCCCATGGTCATTTGAATCAAAAGCAGGCTAATTGTAATCCAGAGCGGCCGCATCAAAGAATCGAATTGCAGCAAGGCCAGCAAAATCGGCGGAATGGTTGCAATGGTTGATCCGACGTTCGGAATAAAATTCAGCAGGAATGTTAGCATTCCCCAGATAATGGCAAAATCAACACCAAAAGCCAGCAGTACAATAGTAGCCAAAATACCGGTTATCAAACTGATGATCGTTTTTACAATCAGATATTCTTGAATTTGATCATTGATATTCTTCACCGTTATCATCACGCGATCTGTACCGCCGGGTGCAAATGCCCGGCGAACCCGATCGTAAAAGGAATCTCTGCCAAGAAGAATGTAAATCATAAACAGGAGCACGAGGAAAACATTCAACAAAAATTGAAAAAATGATCCGATACCGCTTGAAACGTATGAAGGCAGCGACAGGCCGGTAATGGCGCGCCGCCAGTCAAAATTATGAAGATAGGAATTCAAATCCTGCAGAGGAATGTTGAACCACTGTAAAATATTCTGAAACATTACAGAGAATTTGGCTTCGTATTTTGGCAATTCATCTGCAAAGGATGTAACGCTCGCATAAACAACCAATCCCAGAAGAAGTAGAAATGCAAATGTCAACAACAGGACAATTACGACCGCAATTCCTTTGGGGATTTTAATCTTACGTAAAATTTCCACGAGTGGATCCAACAAAATTGAAAGGAAAACGGCTACGAAAAATGGTTTCAGAATGCTGCTTAAGTAATAAAATACTAATCCCAGCGCAATCAAAACCAAAATTCCCAAAAAGGAGGTTGTTATTTTCGATTGATTCACTGCAAAACTCTTGATTGAATTTTACAAACCTGCGGCCAAATGCGTTGATTCTTTTGCCGGTTAGCTTTTAGAATATAAAAAATAGCGATGAGAAAAGCGAGAAGAATTTCGCCTCTACCTATTTTTATCCGGAATCCTAAAAGCCAACTTTTGAGCAACCAAAACTGAAAAGAGTTTGGCCACAGTGGCGCAAAAACCTCGTGAACAACCGACCACTTAGGGATTCTTTTCGTAAATAGTGTGACATATTCTGAAAGGTTGATACGATTGGCGATGAAATGGTGAACATGAGTTAAAATCCGAAGCATGAAATCCGAAATCCCAAACAAATTCGAATGACCAAAATTCAAAACAGAGCAAAAAAACCATTTTTTTACTGTTTGAGAAATTGTCTTATTTGAATTTTAGATTTGTTTCCAATTTCGATATTCGGATTTCGTATTTATTTTGAATTAAAATCATCCAATGCGATCTGTCGAAAAAAATACGTACCAGAACCTACGAAACAGACCCCTAATCATAAACCGGTCACCGAGTGCCCGCTTCAGCGGGTGTACTGAGGTGAACCGGGAGGGGAAAAACGATCATCTCGACACGTCCACCGAGGCAGACACGCAATGACCGAAACTCTGGTTAAGAAAATAAACCTTTTTAATTGAACTGAGGTATTTCTTCAAATTAGGGCAGTTTACCCAAATTTAATCGAACTTTTTTCAATTTTATTCGTCTAAATTAAATAATATTTCCATCGTTTTAATTGAAATTTTCACTCTTACCCGGCATTGAAATTTTTTAATGAATATGCGTCTCTTATTTTCTCACGTGGAAAAACCATTGAATGCTTTGCTCAAATTTTTGTATCGCCACAAAAAGTTAAGTATTTCGCTCGCTGTGCTTATTCTTCTGTTCTTTTTCTACGAAATATTTTCACCACCTCGATCATCCCGATCCCTTTCACAAATACACTATCAAAAGGTAAAAATTGATTCGCTTTTTACAGACCTTGTCCTCAGCGGAGAGTTGCAATCCAGCAGGGCCATTTCTTTGATGTCGCCCATGGAATGGCAGTACAGCCTTCAAATCGTTTATCTTGTGCCCGAAGGAAGCAACGTTTCCAAAGGGGATACCGTCCTGAAATTTGACACCGCCAAGCTGCAGGTTGTTCTGACGGATAAAAAGCGCGATTTACAAAAAAAAATGGCCAGTCTTAAAGAACTCAAACTGAGCCAACAATTAAAAATGGCGCAATTGCAAGACCAACTTAAACTGGCCACCTACAATCTTGAGGAGGCCAAACTGCGTGTCGACAATTCCCGGTTTGAATCGGATGTCAGGAAAAAGCAAGCAGCCATTAATCTGGAGCAGGCAAAAATCCAATTACAGCAAGCCAGGCAATCGATTAAAAATCAAGCCATTATTCAAAAATCCAATTTAATGCAGATGAACTTGCAGGTCTCCAATGTGCAATCCGAAATTCGGGATATTTTAAATCGGATAAACAGATTTGTTTTAGTCGCTCCCGCTTCGGGAATGGTCGTTTACGGTTCGGTCTGGTTTGGCGATTCGACTCGAAAGATTCGAAAAGGCGACAAGGTTAGGCCCGGACAGGAGATGATCCGAATTCCAAATCTGTCTTTTATCGAATCGGTTGTGTACCTTAACGAGGTCGATATTCAAAAGGTAAAACGTGGACTTCGGGCGCAACTCTGGCTGGAAGCACATCCTAAGCGAATTTACCGCGGTATTTTGACCGATATTAGCAAACTGTCACAGCCTGAGAATTTTGCCCACGGTGAAATCTGGGATCAGCCATCGCCCATCCATGTGTTTCCGGCGCATGTGAGAATTACCGACCCGGATTCGAGCCTGAAACCCGGCATGACCATTAAAACTCGCGTACTGCTGGACACCATTCCGAATGTGAAACTCATTCCAATCGATGCTGTTGTAGAAAACGATGGCAAGCCCGTTGTTTTCACCAAAAAGGGCAAACGGGCTGTTATCTTAGGGAAACGAAACAACTATGATGTTATTATTCTTAATGGACTTACAAAAAACAATTTCGTTCGGATTCCGCCAATTTTCAACAACACAGAACCATTGGGCTATCTGGCATTCTACAAAAGAAATCTTGCGAAAACCGATTCTCTAAGCCGCGAAATTGACAAAATGCAGAGCCAAGGGAATAAATACGATTACGATGCCAATCGCGGTAAAAAAATCAAGCCATCGAATCCCGCTAAACTGCCGCCGGGCGTTAATTTGCCGCCCGGAATTCGGAAAATGCTAAAATCCAAAACGGACAAAACAAATTGCACATCGGGCAAAAAATCAGGTGTCAAACCAAAAACACAAAAGGGACACGAATGAAATTATCATGGAAATCCAAAACCACGCGCTATTTGGCGCTATCCCTTTTCATTTTCATTGCTCTCATTTTAATCTGGAAACTGTCATTTCCCGGAAGTACACTTCCTTCTTTTGCTGTAAAGCAGGGAGATTTTCTCATTCCCATTACAACAACAGGGGAATTGCAGGCTGTGAATTCTATCTCAATAACCGTACCAAGGGCACGCGGGTACTCCATTCGTATTATTCGAATGATACCCGAGGGAACAGTCGTGAAAAAGGGGGATTTCCTGGTTCAATTTGACACCAGTGAAATTATGCAAACTATCCATAAACGTGAGAACGATCTCAAAAATGCAATTGCCGAATTGAATAAACTAAAGGCAAACATTGAATCAACACGGAAAGACCTGGAGAGCCAACTGGAAATGCAGCGGTATTCATTCCAACAGGCTAAACTTCAACTTAAGCAAATGGAATTTGAATCTGAGGCACGCAGGCGAGAAGAGGAATTGTCGATGAAGAAGGCTGAGATTGCCCTAAAACAGGCAAAATACAAATTGCAGGCGCAAAAAGCTATCGACAAGGCTTCTCTCGAAAAAGCACAGTTGTCGGTAGATCAGGCGAAATCCAATCTTGAAGCCGCACAGAAAAATCTGAAAGATATGACCATTCTTTCCCCGGCCAATGGCATGGTGGTTTACAATAGAATCTGGGGGTCATCCGGACTACAAAAAGTCAAAGTAGGCGATACCCCTTGGTACGGACAGGCAATTCTTGAAATTCCCGATTTAAGCAAAATGAACGTAAAAACCAAGGTTAATGAAGTTGATATTGACCGGCTTCGGAAGGGCCAATTGGTCAGTGTCACGGTGGAAGCGGTCCCCGGCCTGGAATTATCCGGGAAGGTCAGCAGCATTGCCACACTGGCTCACAACGACCGCGCAACAAATAACAAGGTTTTCGACATGGAAGTTTCATTGGATTCCACGAGTCACCAGCTTAAGCCCGGCATGACAGCCACCTGTAAAATCATTACAGATCAATTAAAAAACGTCATTTATGTGCCCCTTGAATCGGTTTTTGAGAAGGATGGACAGACCCTGGTTTACGTTCTTACACCCAAACCCAAAAAACGGTTTGTCGAGACCGGCGAAAAAAACAAGGATTTTATCGTTATTAAAAAAGGCCTGAAGGCGGGTGAAAAGGTTTCACTCTGGGATCCCACTAAACCATTTCGCGAGATGGGAAAAAAGCTGCCGTCGGAATCAAAACCGAAGCCCAAGAAAAAAAGCGGTGGCGTTCAGCGAATGATTATTGTGGGATAACCTACTGATTTGTTAGAAATTATATTCTCGTGCTTATTGTAAAAAACTCATAACTATTCGGCGGTAGTGAATTTTCTCAACCGATGTTTGCAGCGGCAATTTTTGCATTTAAAAGCTCTACCGTTGCGAGTTTTGCAAAAGTGATTGAGAAATATTTAGTAAAAATACGTTAACCCGTTGCACCCACGTTAACCGGAAATGGTTAAACTCAGCAACGAGGGAAGTCCCCTCTATCAAGAGGGGACTTAGGGGTGTGTTATTTATGAATTTAGCACATAG
>CAZIYL010000075.1:0-10105 GCA_964543425.1 uncultured Deferribacteres bacterium | reverse complement strand
TGAGCCACCGAGCGGGCTCGAACCGCTGACCTGCTGATTACGAATCAGCTGCTCTACCAGGCTGAGCTACGGTGGCAAATTGCAAATTTGGTTTAAAAATATACGAAAATCAAACCGCTATTTCAAGAAAAATATTTTCACATCTTAATTATTTTTTTGAATCGTAACCCCACTGATCTTCTCTGCAAATTGAACAAGCGCTCCGTGGTCCAGATCACCCTTCCCATCAGCAATCAATGTCGTAATCATTTGCTGCACAAGTGCGGTTAAGGGCAGGGGAACATCAATCTGACGCGCGGTTTGCAGTACATTTTTCAGATCCTTTTGGTGCAGCTTAAGCTTAAACCCGGGATCAAATTGGCGATTCATCATCTTTGGTGCTTTTGCATCCAGAACCCGGCTTCCGGCCAGACCGTTTCGAATGGCATCGTAAAGGGTTTCCGGATCGAGGCCTGCCTTTTGCGCCAGCACAAAAGCCTCCCCCACAGCCGCAATATTCAGTGCAACAATAATCTGATTCGCCAGCTTGGCATAATTCCCTGCACCAATTTTCCCAACCCTTTTAACGGATTTCCCCATTGTCTGAAAAACAGGTTTCATTTTCTCAAAAGAGGCCTCCGAACCACCCACCATAATTGCCAGCGTTCCGGCAATTGCCCCGCTTTCTCCTCCGCTTACGGGAGCATCCAAAAAGTCAATGTGATTTTCGCGCAAACTTTTCCCTATTTCCTGACTGACAACCGGCGAAATCGAGCTCATATCGATAACAGTAGAGTTTGGTTTTGCCGATTCTGCCACGCCATTCTTTCCCAAAATGATTTCACGTACCTCAGAGGAATCGGGAAGCATGGTAATGATTACATCTGCCCGGTGGGAACAATCGGAAATAGAATCGGCAGCAGTCGCTCCTTTTTCCACCAAGGCTGCTAACTTTCCGCGCGTGCGATTAAATACAATCAGAGGATATCCTGATTTTAGCAGATTGGCAGCCATGGGTTTTCCCATGATTCCCAATCCGATAAAACAAATGGTCGGCTTTCCCATCGTCCCTCCTGCAAATTATTCATAAAAAACGCCCTGAATTTGTGGCTGAATCAGGGCGTTTCAATTCAAGAGTGCACTCTAAAAACCACTAATCATACAAATTATACGGGGCTAAATTCCATTAACTTCAATAAAATCAATTCGTGATAATTCGTGAAATTAGTGGAAGATATCCTTTTTAGACTAAACTCATTCAAAAATTACTCTAAAATGGTGTCAGCCAGCGCTGCCAATTGGTGTCCTGCAATTCATTTCGAGCCGTGGAGTGCACTAACTGGTAGTCCCCAAATCCACGCACATCGACAAAATAGAAGTTTATGCCACCCTGAATGTGATAATAATGCCAGATTTCATAGGCTCTTGTTTCGCTGCTGTTGGGGAATCGTTCAATCTCGTCCGGTTTGCCGTACATCAAATAGACTCTCCCGCGGTCGCTTCGCCAGCCAGGCTTCCCCGAACCGTAGTGCGAATTCACATACGCCAGGCGCTGCAAATAATCCTGCCGGAACTCATTTTTGATTGTGGTCGGATCCTGATTGCGCCGAATCCAGAATTTCTTCAAAAATTCGCGTTTCCCCTGTAAATCCAAATGCTTGTAGATTTTCTTCTCCTGACCACTGACCATATAGCTTGCACCATTGAATTCATCATCCAATTGCTTCTTTGTCATTTCATCATAAACTTGGTATTCCGGGCTATTTAGGAATCGCGCCAATTGCGAAATCTTTGATCGTTCCTTTTTCTCCTGTTTTGCAAAATCAGAGCTTCGATACACATAAAACTTTTTCATTGAATAGGATTTTTGTCCGGTTCCCAGATCAGTTGCAATCAATTTGAATAAATAGGATCCGGAAGGCAGGGTAATAATATTTACACCACCAACCTCAACGGCTGATGAGCCCGGTTTCTGTCGAATAATAGGATCAAACTCTCGCACAGTTTTTCCATCGCGATTCAGGATTTGGTAGCTTACCTGATAGCTGTCGGGCTGTGTAGCTTTTTTCAGATTGTATATTTCAGAATAAAAATAAAGAACCGGCGCACCCTGTCCGTATAAGGCTCCCGGATTGGGAATCACCTGATAGCCATTCTTGGTGTACATATTGGGTTTATCATTTTTCTTTATTAGAGAAGCGAATTCAATATTGCTAACATCCAATGAATCTTTGGAAAAAGGGATAATTTTAGCCGGAAGCTCAATGGTTCCAAAACGTTGATTGTTCAAATCGCGAATGGTGACTTTTAGATCGTAATTTCCCGGGCGAATGTACACACGCGACACATCCGGAAGCCTTTGCGTTTTTCTCACCTGTTTCATGCTGTCAGCATACGTAACCTTTTTGGCTGCATCCCGAAACACGACCGAATCCCCTTTGGCCACATTTATTTCAAGCCTAAAATTAGCCCGAAAATGGCGGGTGCTGTCATTTACAAATTTCAATTGGCTGCGGTAAATGGATGAATAGATTTCCATGTAATCGAATCCGCTGGATGCCCGGTAGGCGGCGTAATTTAATTCAAAGGGCAGTTTAGTTTGATTAAACGTTTGTGCCGGAAGCCCGGTACTTTCCAAAAGAAAAATGACTCCAATAAGTGTCAAAATACGTAATTGCTTCATAAAACCCTCGCATTGAATATTTTGTTAAACCACACAATTTGTAACTTCATCAATCCCTGTTTTCAGCAGAAATTTCTTAAATATTTAACGCTTCAAACAAAGAAAGTTTCCTTGAATGCTCAATTTTCCGGTGTCAGGATCAGTTCATCTCGGCAGGGGTTTCCTCCTTCTCAAACCGTACCGAGATCAGTTTTGAAATGCCTTCTTCTGCCATTGTGACGCCGTAAATATTATCAGAGGCCTCCATGGTTACCTTGTTGTGTGTAACCAAAATGAATTGGATCGTGTCTGAAAAATCGCGAACCACTTTTAGAAAACGGCGAAGGCTAATGTCATCCAATGGGGCATCCACTTCATCCAACACACAAAACGGACTGGGCTTTACCTGATAAATCGAGAATAACAATGTAATTGCCGTCAGGGCTTTCTCTCCTGCCGAGAGTAACTCCATTGAACTAATGGCCTTCCCCTTGGGGCGGGCCTTAATGGAAATAGCTGCCTCCAACGGGTCGCCCGGATCAAACTTAATTTGAATATCTCCCTCTCCCCCGTCAAAAAAGGATTGAATATTCTTACGAAAATTTCCCCTGATTTTTTGGAAAACATCGTAAAATTTATCGTGGGCTGTTTTATTAATGACTGAAATGGTTTCCAATAATGTATTTTTTGCCTCGAGGAGGTCGTCCCGCTGTTTTTCCAAAAACTCCATTCGTTTCGATTCTTTTTCGTATTCCTCTAATGAGAGCAGATTAACCGGACCAAAACTTTGAAGCCGTGTGTGTAGCAGCTCCAATCGCTCCCCAATTTCTTTGTGTTCCGTGGGTGTCCTGGCGTCAGCGGCAACAACCTCAATAGCATATTTTTCACTCATATTATGCTTAATATTATCCGCCCGAAGTTCCAACTCCGACAGTTTCAGTTTGAGGTCTCTCAGCAAATCCGACGAACTCTCCCCCGCCTCCCGGGCTTGCTTTACCTCTTCCTCTTTCGCCTTTAATTGCTCCCGCAGATTTTCAAGATTGACTTGAAGCATATTTTTATCTTTAGCCAGTACCTCCCGCTGAGAATACAATTCCGCCAATGCCGAGTGTGCCGTTTCAACTACACCATTCAGGTATTCAATGTCCGTTTCAGCCTCACCGATTTCCCGATCGCGGGTCGCCAGCGTTTTTGTTAATTCCCGAACCGTTCGTTCCATTCGCTCAATTTCAGACTGAATATTCTTTTTCTCAGCGGTTGTGCGAACGAAATTCAGATTGATTCCGTGGGCAGATTCCGCCAGTTGATTCCGCTCGTCCTCCAATTCCTGCACCTTTTCCAGTAATCTCTCAGAATCTTTCTCGAATTGTTCCTTTCGTTTCGAAAGTCGCTCGATGGCAGGCATAAGCTGATTGATTTTTTCGTGGGATGCCTGAATCGCATCGCCCGTATTTTCAATCTCAAGAGACACTTTTTGAATAAGATCAACCGTTTTTTTATAGGTTTCCTGATCCCTTGCCAATTGCATCTGTTGATGAAAATTTTGTTCTTCGTACCGCTTTAGCGCACGCTTTTGTGATTCAAATTCTTTCTGAAGTGATTCGAGTTTTTTCTGCTCAGCCTTAAATTTTGCCGCCAGTTTTTCCCGATCGGATTCCAGAGATTTAATTTCGGAAGATAACCTTTCTAATTCGCTCTTTCGTCCCACACCTGCAATACGGGTTCCACGGGCATACCAAGGTGTTCGCAAAAGCCCGTGTTTGGAAATTAATTCCCCGGCTGTGGTTACGATGTTAATTCCCTGTTTTTGGTAAATTGATTTTTGTAAATCGGCATCTTCCACAATCAGGAAATCGCCCAACAGCCAATCGACAATCGACTTGAATTTTCCCCCCGCCTCCACGAGTTCATTTGCCCAACCCAGCACGCCCGCTTCCGATAGGTTCGGACGGCTGGCGATAGGAGGCTGCTTCAACCATTCCAGAACCACAAA
Source organism: uncultured Deferribacteres bacterium (assembly GCA_964543425.1). Classification (GTDB taxonomy): domain Bacteria; phylum Zhuqueibacterota; class JdFR-76; order JdFR-76; family BMS3Abin05; genus BMS3Abin05. Next base: position 5,471 of record CAZIYL010000075.1, on the reverse strand, counting down.
TGTTACCTGTCCCAATTTTTGTTTTTGAAGGCGTTCAATCGCGGCGTAAGCATTTTCCGCTTTTTCCACAACCAGAAACGAAGCCATTCCGGCAAGAATCGCCTCAACGGCGCTTCGATATTTCTCGGGAACGTCTATTAAATCCCCGAGAGGCCCCAGCAATCCCGGAAATTCCGATTGATGCTCCAACAAAAATTTCACGCCTTCGGGGAAACCCTCATTTGCCTCGATGACGTGCTGCAAGAAATTTTTCTGCTGGTATTTTCCCTCTAATTGAGTTTTTGCCTCCAGCAATTTTTCTCGCAGGTCTCTGTGGGTTTGCTCTGCTTTCCGGACGGACTTTTCCGTTTTTCCAATCGCTTCTGTCAATTTACGGTATTCGCTGTCGGCGGCAGAATCCGCCTGAGTTTGTTCGGCAAGAGATTTTTTCAACCGTATTTCTTCTTCCTTAGCGGCGGTAACTTCCTTTTGAAGCTGTTCCTGCTTCCCCTGTAAATGAAGAATTTGTGCTTCGTACCGGCTTTTCTCTTTTTCATTTTTATCCAGTTCTTTCAGCAGATCGACCAGCTTTTTCCGATAGTCATTTGCTTCCAGCCGGCGCCTGTTAAGAATCTTCTCAAAGCCTTCCAATTCTTCCTGTTTTAGTCGAAGTTTTAATTTGTACCCATCGCTAATTTCCTGTATTTCAATCAATTTCGGACGAGTTTCTTCCAGCCGTTTGATTAAAATTTGCTGACGTTTTCGAAGCTGATCTTCTTCCGTGTGGTAACGGGTGATCTTCTCCCTCAGCGATCGAATCCGCTCCTTTGAAACCGCCAGTTCATTTTCTTTCTGATGGACACCCTGGGTGACACGATCCAGTTCGGATTGCACTTTTGAAAGGTGATCTTCCAGAGAAAGAACTTCCGCGCGCATCTGCTCGAGATAGGCTTCCTCCTTGCTCAACATTGACCGATTGGTTTGAAATGCCTGCTGGCGCTGTTCCAATTGAGATTTTAGGGGACGCAATTCCCGAAAAATTTTTCCAAGCTCCAAAGAAGCGTTACGAACATCCAATTGCTCGATTTCCTCCGAGAGCTTTTTGTACCGCTCCGCTTTGTTGACCTGCCGTTTCAGCGAATTGACCGTTCGCACAACCTCTGAAATAATATCGTTTACGCGATTCAAATCTTCCTGTGTGGCGCCCAGTTTCCGCAGCGCAGCTGCCCGGCGATGTTTGTATTTGTTAATTCCCGCCGCCTCTTCGAACAGGCGCAGCCGATCCTCCGTTTTGGGACTAAGAATCGATTCCACCATTTTCAATTCAATAACCGAATAGGAATCCGGCCCCAGCCCTGTGTCCAGAAACAAATCGTTAATATCTTTTAGGCGGCACGGTTTTTTATTGAGCAGATATTCGCTCTCGCCCGACCGGTACAGACGGCGGGTAACCACCACCTCGCTGTACTCCGAAGGAAGCACGGATCGGTCATTCTGAATCGTCATTGAAACCTCAGCCATTCCAATGGGTTTTTGGCTCTTGCTCCCCGCGAAAATGACCTTTTCCATTTTATCACTGCGAAGAATGCTCGCTCGCTGTTCCCCCAGAACCCAGCGAATGGCGTCCACAATATTTGTTTTGCCACTTCCGTTGGGCCCCACGATGCACGTAAGACCATCCCTAAAAATGATTTCTGTTTTCCTGGCGAACGATTTAAATCCGCGTAATTCCAAACGTGTCAGATACATCTAATCCTCATAAAAAATGGAAACCTTCAATTCACGCATTTTCGGCAAATATTTTTATAAGAGTTCACTCTGAAAAGATATTGCCCGCCAATTTGCACTCATTATCACAAATTGATTTTATAGAAGTTAACTGGATTGTATTCGCATAATTTGTGTAATTACCGGTTTTTATCTTATAAGTATTCTGAAAAACCCTTATTCTTGAAAATTTGTGGGCATTATCTAAATGCCTGTCTTCCAAACATGCACTGCGTAACTCAAAAACGGCCAAAAATTGGAATGCATTTGATACAGCCATGCCAAAATTCCCAAAAAGAACCCGATAAAAACAATCATCCCAAGAGTTGTTTTGATAGCTGAGAAATGCAAAATTACAACCATTCCGCGAAAAATTCTGTAAAAAAACCAGATAAATAAAACCAGCAATATTAAGAAAATTAAATACCTTATTAACAGATATGGCCAAATGCGAGCCGAAATCATAGCAAATGGAACTACAAAAATAAAAACGCCGCTCAGCCAATAAACCATTGTCAGTGCATTGCGAAGGGAAAGCGAACGCGAAGCCACAATTGTAGACAATCGAATAACGACCGCCAAAGCCGAAAACAGTAGAAAGAAAATAACCGTTAACACCAACACAAACAGACCGGGATTCCAAACCAACGGTACAAAGAATTCCTTCAGCCAATGAAAATAAAGTAACTGGCCTATAAAATAGTCAAACAGAATTGATTCCCGATAATAAAAAAACAGGCTGGCCGCAAAAATGGCTAGCGTTGCCGAACCGCTGACATTAATAATAAGGGAATGTCCCCAGGCAATTTTCCGCCCTGATTGCAGCTCTTCATAAAACCCCTTCGGACGCATGAACACCCGAACAAAATTCCCAGAAACATGGCGATTCCCCCTTAAAAAATAGAGGAAAAAAATAATGACCCCAAACCCCCATAAAATGAAAGAGACCTCTCTGGGATCGCGTTTCTCAATGTAATCGGCATAATTTATCTGCTCTCCGTGGTACAGATCGTGAACCATTTTCCAGGCGATCCTTGGAGAGGTGTTTCCCCCTGCGAGCAGCCCCAGGCGAAATTCACTGTGATTCGCATCGTAAGGATTCAGGAAACTTGGGTAGGATCCCAGGTAATCCAGGTTGGTAAAAACGAAACAACCCGCGACATCCGGTGATTGGTACATGTCCCGAAGCATTTTCCACAAATAAAATCCTTGGCGCTTCTCGTAGCTGAGTTCATTTTCAGGAACATTAAACAGCTTTACAAACGGCGCCGATACTTGCGTAAACAAAATAGGCGTTTCAGGGTGCATCTTCCGAAAATCAGAAACAACCTTTTTCCATTTCGGGCGTCGAAACGTCGTCAGATCAAATCCAACCCAATCCAGAGGAAAATGTTTGGCGCAAATCTCTCTCGTGCGAAAAGAGGCTCCGGCAAAAAAATGCGTTCCTCCGGTGAGGCTGTCCTTCTGAATCGTTTGAAAAAATTTCTTTGAAAATCCGTCATTCCCCACACCCATCACGGCGCTGAAAAACGACGGGTGTCCCTCTCCTGTTCGAGGAAGCGTACTCCAAAACTGACGAACGTTTTCTTTAAAAGAAGCGTTTTCCCAATTGGCCGTCGTCGTGTTCCACAGGGGCGGGCCCATCAAAATAAAAAATCCAAGCGAATCGGCAACCGTAAACATTTCCGGCTTTGGGGGATAAATAAAAAGCACGGCATTTGCCCCCAGCCGTTTAATATGCCGTCCAAAAACCTTTGGCGACAATTGCCAGGGGAATACGGATAATCCTTTTAATATCAAATTCTTGCCATTCAAATAGAACTGACCGTTCCGGCGTTCTATCCGTCGGAATCCGGTTCGGTTTTTCCAGACGTCCAAAATATTTCCGGTTTCCGTTTTCAAGGAGATTTCAATTTCGTAAAGCGCAGGATGATTCGGCCGCCATAAATTTCCATTCAACAATTGAATCGTCTTCCGGAAACGATCCCCCGAAACGCTCATTTCACCCGTATTCACAACCATTCCATCAGGAGCAATAACGCGAATGGCCACGGCCTTTGGATTTTGGTTCACGGATTCCGGCGCAGAAATCTCACCCGAAATAACGGCGATAATTTGATTATTTTTCTTAACCCGGTACGATATTCCCACATTTTTCAGCGACACTACCGGCTGATCGTACAAAGCAATGTCCCTGATAATTCCCCTGGGAATTCTGGGTTCCAGCAATCCCCCTTTAGGCGGCAAAGAATAATCGAAATTCTGCGAGGCATCCACTTCCAGTTGAATAGCATTTCTCCCATCGTGAAGAATTTCCGGATCCAGTTGGAATGCCAGTGACTCAAATCCGGCGGGCACATCCCCCACATAGTGATTGTTAATGCTCACGGATGCCTTAAAATTGACGCCATTGACCAACAGAGAATACAACTTGTTGCGGTAAGAAGCCGGAAGACGAAAATCCCTTTTAAAAAAATAGGTAGCCGATTTGGGCACACTTCCCGGAATTTTCATCGTTTGCCAGCGTTCGGATTCCTTTTCGCGAAAAAGCCAGTTCCCGGACAACGAAAATTTGTGGCGCGTGGCTGTTTCGGGAAACCATGAGGCAATTCCGGTACCGAAAGTTTCAGTCAAAAAGAATAAAATTATCGAGACAGAAAAAACTCCCCGTAAAGCGTGCCGCACTATTTTGGTCATATATAATAGACATCCCTGTTAAATCACGGTGAAAATCGATAGATGAAAGTAATCAAATTTAATAAAACCTCAGCGAAATTACAACCATTTTTTATGAACTAAATATAAGTCTATTTCAAAAAGACGTCAGCCACTAATTTCCAGAATTTTCGCGAATTCATCCTAAACATCGATCAGTTTCTTTTCCACCTGTCCATAGATTTTATTAATTTGCTCTTGCAGAGAAATGGTTTTATCAATTGCCGTAACAATTCGGCTATACGGTCGGGGATCGCTCATTTGTTGTCCCTTGCGATCTTTCAAATATTTGTATAAAACCTGATAACCACCAATGTGGTAATTCCATAATTCAGGTGAGATATTATCAAAATATTTATCTGAATTAATAAAAATTCTCTTTGATTTTTCATCGTATTTAATCTTTGTTACGAAATCATTGCTTCCGCTTCCGTGAAATTTGGAAACGGGATTGGTCAACGCCTTGCTTTTGAGTAAGTGAAGATCCGCAAATTCTTTTCCGTAGCCGGCAATTTTTTTGAAAATCTCAAAATCAGATGTAAATGGTACGCGAGGAAAATCGATTTTTAAAAATTCCGCATATTTTGTACGGTATCTATTGCAGTAAAAAACGCCGTAAACATAATAAAGAATCTCCTCGGGTGTTGGTCTTTCCCCAAAGGTTTGGCCTAATTCCTCAAGAATTTTTGAGTCAATATTGGGTCTGAGGACAACATATTTGGCCTGAGGCTCGAACACCATCATAAAAGTGCGGCCAGAGCCGGCGGTATTTTTCTTTTCTTCGGGATAAATGTAGAGCGGAGCGAGATAGCAGGTCGTTTTTGGAGACAGCGCACCATGTTCAATTATGTTTTCCGTAAGCAAAAAATGAGAATATGGTGTGTCTAATTCTTCCCTTTTGTTAAAAATCAGCCCAATATTTTCCTCTTCAAGCATATGTCTCATGATTTTTTTCACAGTTCTCCAAACAACCGAATCGTGATAAAAAATCCACCGAATGTCAAAAGGTC
>CAZIYL010000074.1:0-10422 GCA_964543425.1 uncultured Deferribacteres bacterium | reverse complement strand
TCGGGTTGCCCTTTCCTTACCCTCCAAACAAAACCAGCAGAGCACTTAAACTAAATACACTGAGCATCGTGCTAACCAGAATAACGCTTCCGGCAAATTCGGGATGAATGTCGTATTTGGTGGCCAGAATAATAGCATTTACCGCCGTAGGACCGCTGGATTGGATAATGAGAACACGCCGGGTCAAATTATCTGCCGGAAGCAGTGCAAAAATGGCGATTGCCAGAATGGGCGAAAAGATAAGTCTGAGAAAAACGGCCAGACTGATGCGGGGAATTTTATCTTTCAGATTGGCGTGCGTCAATTGAATGCCGAGGATTAATAGAATTGTCGGAATTGCGGCATGTCCGATCATTTGAATGGGTTTGTACAGAATGGGAGAGAGCACGGTGTGTGTTCCGCGCAGCAGAAACGCTAGCCCAATCGCGTAAAGAGCCGGCAATCGGAAAATTTCAGCCAGCGCCCGAGATGCAGGCAAATGTCCCCCGGCTGCGACGAAAATTCCAAATGTATTCAGAACAATTACAAAACACACCAAGAAAATAACCGCAATGGCCAGACCTTCATTCCCGAATGCAAAATAAATCAGGGGTAATCCGAGATTGCCGGAATTCATGAGAGTAGTTGAAAGGACAAAACTGCTCTTTTCTGTAGGACTGAACTTCAAAAAATGGGCCACTCCAAAACTGACACCTGCCATTCCGACAAAAATGCAAGCGGCAAAAGCCGCCGTGGTTACCAGTTGTTGAAGGACGATTTTGCTTTCAATTAAACTTGTAAAAACCAAAAATGGGGTAAGTACGTACAGGGTGATCTCTGAAAGGGTTTTTGCATCCAAGTCTTTGAACAGTCCGAGAATCGCGCCGATGGCAATAATCGCAAAAACCGGAACAATTGTTTGCAAAATTACATGCACATTTTGTCTCTGTCATTCAAAATCGGTAGTACAAACCCAAAATTCCCTGAGGGCCGGTAAAGTCATCTGTATCTCCCACGTTAGAGGGGAATTTGGCATAATGATATGAAAAATCCATGTGAAAACCAAAGGCTTTAGAGAAAGCAACGTCAAAACCTGTTGCAACGAAGATGTCAATTCCAATTGATTTAGAAGGAACTGCGCTTGTTTTTGGTTCTTTTTGAGGAATACCAAGCAAGAGGCCCGCGCCGTAGGAAACGCATGGCATAAAGAAGGAATCCGAAACAAGGCGATGCTTGATTGCAGCGGTTACCGGTACCAACGTAACAGAGCGCACGTTTTCGGCGTCAACACGTTTTTGTTTCCAGAAACCAATAGTTTGTTTTAGAAAAAATGTTTTTGCCAAGGCTTCAGTAATGATCAGAGAAAAATAGGGTGTGGTTTCTGCATTACCCGCAAAAAGAGAAACGGTTTTTTGCAGTTCAATGGAATGAGGCTGCCACTGCCCTGCGTAAAAACCAATGCTCGTCTTTTGAGCAAAAAGTGGAGTGGAAACGAAAAGCGAAAGAAAAATTGTCAGGATATGTTTTTTCATTAAGTCCGCAACCAGTCAAGAATATTTTTTGGCCACAGAGTTTCGCAGAGAACAAGCGCGGAAGTCCGCTTCTCATTCTCTGTTATTTATTTTCCCTGTGGCCAAGATTGATTAATTATTCAAGCAGCCAAAATCAGTTTTGAAAATTTAATCTAAACGGGGTATTCCAACTTTTGCCACCATTTTAATTCAAGATCGGGAAAAAGATTGTCGCGTTTTTTGGAATCGTTCAAATAAGTCTGATCTTTTTCAGAAAGATTGCTCGTTTTTGAAAATGTCTCGGCGATGTCCAGAATTTTATTAAATTCTCGTACGTGTTCTTCAAAACGCATTTCAGCGTAATCCCTGGCAGCCCAGGTGCTGATTAAAAATTGCCAGTCTGAAGATTCAAGTAATAAAAGTTCGCGTGCACCCTGCTTTAGAATTTCTTGCAACCGGGGATTGCTTTGCCAATCCAGTTTGTTCAATGTGTCGGTCATTCGTTTTTCCGCTGCGTAAATGTGGGGCCATGTCCAACTGGTATCTTCATTGAGCCAGATGTAATGATATCCGCCTTCTCCCCAGGAACCTTCGGGAATGGAAATTACCTCAATGGGTTTTTTGTTGTCCAGAATTTCAGCGGCATTTGAAAGTTGAACCTCGTCGTCGTTTGCCAATTTTTTCAAAACGTTTTTCAGAAATTCCGGGCCCTCGAACCACCAATGTCCGAACAGTTCGGCGTCAAATGGAGCAACCAGCACACCCTTATTGCCCGTTGCGGAAAGGTGTTCGCGCAGGATGTCTTTAATCAGATGAACAAAATGGTCGGAATTTTCAGGGACCCGGCTTTCTGCCATTTCCGGTTCGTATTCCATTTTGTCGGCCAGATCGCTTTTGGGGCTGGTAACCCGCCAGTACCGGTGTCCACCGGGAAAATGCTTCTTATGAAAATCCAGGTACCAGCTGTCTCCCGGGTAGCCCCACTCGCCGGACCAAACCTGGAGTCCGGTTTTGGGATCGCGCGTAAAAATGGCCACAGGCTTTTTTAGCTCCGGATTCGAACTGACCAGGTAAATTTCGTAGGGCGATTTTTCGGTGTCTTCTTCCCGCTCCGGCCTTTCTTTTTCAAACTGAGCCCAGAGTCTTTGAAGCGCCTTAAAGCGATCCAGATACACCCCAATTGCCTTTCCGCCCCTAAGCAATGCAGAATCCACGAAAAAGAATTCCAGATTGTTTTCACTCAGAAATTCATCTACGCCCTTGCGCAGATACGGTTCTTTTCCCAAAACAGAAGCAACCGGCGGCGCCCAGTGGTAGCGGGGGCGGTAACCGGCTTCAGGCAGCCAGATGCCGCGCGGTGGTTTTCCGTAGTGACGTGTGTGTGTTTTAATAGCCGTTTTAACCTGTGCTTGAATGCTGGTGTCCAGACCAAGCAAGGGGAAATAACCGTGCGTGGCGCCGCACGTAATCAAATCCACAAAGCCTGATTCTGAAAGTTCCCGAAAGGCGCCAACCAGATCGTAATGGTAGGTGTCAACAAAATCCGACAGAATTTTTCTGTAAAAGCGTTCCCACATTTCAGCCAATTTAAGCATGTGGGAATTGCCGTATTTTTTAAATTCAATCTGATCATCAATCGCTGCCTGGATTTTTTCCTTCAGGTAAGACTCGAATTCGGTTTTGAAACTTTCGTCTGCCAATTGCTCCGTTAAAACCGGTGTAATACCGATGGAAATTTTGGGAGCAATGCCTTCTTCCCGTAATTCATTCAGGGCATTCAGGATGGGGATGTACGTTTCCGCTGCCGCTTCATTTAGCCAATCCATCCCGTGGGGCCATTTCCCGTGGGATAAAACATAGGGTAAATGGGAATGGAGAACAAATGTAAAATATCCGGTTTTTTCAGTTGCCATGGGTATTTCCCTTATTTTTTGATTAATTTTCTGAAGGGGGTTTGAATCCGAAAGAGCGGTGTTTATCCTCACCCTGAATGATGATTTCGCCGAATTGTGCTTCGTATTTTCGAATATTGTCTTGCATGGCCTGCAAGAATGATTTTGCGTGTTGCGGCGTCATGATAATTCGGGCATAAACCTTGGCATTTGGAACGCCGGGTAACATTCGGGTAAAATCAATTACAAATTCAGCGGGCGAATGGCTGATTAAAGCAAGGTTCGAGTAAATTCCTTCCGCTTCTTTTTGGCCTAATTCAACATTAATTTGCTGCGGTTGATTTTGGTTCATTTTTGCCTCCTCTGTTTGAGTCTCTAAATTATATAAAAAAAATATCAGATTGTCAATTGAATTCATTGACTTTTACAAAGTTTTGCTGTAAATTAATAAACAAAAAATATTTCATTTAACCCAGATTCGGAAAATTCATTTTAGCCGAATTGTGCAAACAAACAAAAGCAATAATTTGCAACAAAAGCAATTTTCCACAAATATATTGAATTCATTTTATCGATTATTCAGAATTTTCTTAACCCACCCCCTCATTCTCCCCCTCCTTTCGGGAAGGGAGGGGGAGTTTTCTACCCCGCAACATTGGCTTTACTCAAAATCAGGGGGTGGGTTTTGGATTTATGAGACAAAAAATTACCCTTTTCTCCGAAATTTTGTAGAAAAAAATAAATTTCCGAATCCAGGTTTAACCTGAATTACTCATAAACTTTTGTCATAAAGGCAAAACATGAAGAATTGACAAGATTCCGGAAGAAAAAATAACTATCAGTTCAGGAAATATAATTTTTTCAGGAAAATTTTATGGCCGAATCTTCCCCCAAACTTTTTTTAATTGACGGTTCCCATCTTGCCTATCGGGCCTATTATGCCTTTATTCGGCGACCGTTGATCAATTCAAAGGGAGAAAATACCTCTGCTACGTTTGGATTTACCCAGTCTCTTCTGAAAATTCTGTCGGAGGAAAAGCCGGATTACATTGCTGTTGTTTTTGACACACCGGAGCCCACGTTTCGGCACAAGGAGTACCCGGAATACAAAGCCACTCGTGAGAAGATGCCGGATGAAATGTCCGATCAATTGCCTCGCATTCGCCAGGTTATTGAAAAGGTGGGCATTCCCATTATTGAAGTCCCCGGTTACGAGGCAGACGACGTTATGGCCACTCTTGCAAAACGAGCAAAGGAAAAGGGAATCAAAAGCTATCTTGTTACCGGCGATAAGGATTTCTTCCAACTGGTGGATGATTCAATAAAAATTTACCGTCCTCAGCATATGGGCGATTCCGTAGATATTGTTAACAAGGATTGGCTCAAACGAAATTGGGGTTTGCGTCCCGATCAAATTGTGGATTATCTGGCGATTACGGGAGACAAAATTGACAATATCCCGGGAATCAAAGGTCTGGGCGAGCAGAGTGCTAAAAAGCTGATTCAGCAATACGGAAATCTTGAAAATATATTTAAAGCCATTAACGAATTGCCAAAAAAGCAATGGAAAACGGCTATCGAAACCCACGGTCAGGATGGAATTCTTTCAAAAAGGTTGGTTACAATTGATTCAAGCGTTCCTGTAGATGTGCAGATCGAGGAACTGAAACAAAAGGACGGCAACCCCGACGAAATTATTAATTTATTCAAAGATCTGGAATTTAAAAAGTTAATCGATCGCTATTTTTCGAATAAGAAAAAACTGGAACAGAATTATCAAATCATCGATAGCCCTGATAAACTTGAAGAGCTTGTCTCGCAGCTTAAAGCGGCGGGCAATTTTGTTTTTGATCTGGAAACCACGAATATCGATCCCCTTCGTTCGCACGTGGTTGGATTTTCTTTCGCCTGGGAGGAAGGTGAGGCCTACTACGTGCCGGTGGCGGCCGGCGAAAAAGAAAATGCTTCAACTTTGGGGCCGCTGTTTCAATGGGCTGATGTCATGGCTTCCCCCAAAAATCAAAAGGAATTACCGCTTAAACTGGTGATTGACCGGTTTAAACCTATTCTGGAAGATAAAACACTCAAGAAATGCGGTCAGAACATCAAGTACGACATGCTGGCGCTTGTTCGCTACAACATTTCCGTAAGGGGGGTCGATTTTGACACAATGGTGGCGTCTTATTTAATTAATCCCTCCAGCCACCAGCACAATCTGGACAGTTTAAGTTTTGAGTATTTTAATTACACAAAAATCCCCACGAGTCATTTGATTGGAAAGGGAAAAAATCAGCTTACCATGCGGGAAGTGGATGTAAAAAAGGTAGCATTTTATGCCTGCGAGGATGCGGATATGACGCTGCGCCTGCGAAATATTCTGAAACCACGATTAAAGCAGGCTGAACTGTACGATCTTTTCAAACAAGTGGAGATTCCTCTAATCTCTGTATTAATGACAATGGAAAAAAACGGCGTGGCTCTGGATACGGCCTTGCTCAGCCGATTGTCAAAAAATGTGGGGGACCAATTGCGGCAATTAGAGGAAGAAATCTACGATTTGGCAGGGGAAAAATTCAACATTAACTCACCGAAGCAACTGCGCGTTATTTTGTTTGAAAAACTGAGCTTACCAACGTCCCGCCGAACCAAAACGGGCTATTCTACCGATGTGTCTGTTCTGGAAGAGCTGGCGAAAATTCACCCGCTGCCTCAAAAACTACTGGATTATCGTGGATTGGCGAAATTGAAATCGACTTACATTGACGCTCTACCGAAATTGATTAATCCGGAAACCGGGCGTGTTCACACCTCTTACAATCAAACCGTGGCAGCTACCGGACGGCTTTCGAGCAGCGATCCCAATTTGCAGAATATTCCCATTCGGACGGAATTGGGCCGCGAAATCCGGAAAGCCTTCATCCCCGGCCGGAAAGATCATGTTATTCTTGATGCCGATTACTCTCAAATCGAGTTGCGGATTATGGCCCATTTGTCGGGCGATGAAAATCTTTTGCGTACATTTGAAAATGACCAAGATGTCCACACAGCCACGGCAGCGCTGGTGTTTGGTGTGGAGCCGCAAGAGGTCACTCCTGATCTGCGCCGCCGGGCGAAGGAAATCAATTTTGGCATCATGTACGGAATGGGGCCATTTGGACTGGCATCCCGACTGGGCATTTCTACCGAAGAAGCCCAGCAATTTATTATTAACTATTTTGCCAAATATCCGGGCGTGCAGAACTTCATCAGAGAAACCATTGAAGAAGCCCGTCGGAAGGGTTACGTAACCACGCTGTTGAATCGGCGGCGCTACCTTCCCGAAATTCGATCTGACAATCGGCGTATGCGTGAATTTGCCGAGCGCACGGCCGTGAACACCCCCATTCAGGGCACGGCGGCCGACCTAATTAAGGTAGCCATGATTCACATCCACAATCGGTTGATAAAAGAGGAACTGAAATCGATGATGATCATGCAGGTGCACGATGAGCTGGTGTTCGAGGTGCCCGAATCAGAGATCGAACGCATGAAACAATTGGTTCGGGAGGAAATGGAAGGAGCAATCGAATTGACCGTGCCGATCAAAGTGGACCTGGGCATCGGCGCGAATTGGCTGGAAGCCCACTAAATAGAAAATTTTCTTCAGAAAAAATTGGATTTTTGGCGCCAAATTTATTATTTGTAAAATAGGGGATCGGAAAAACTTCCACCGGAGCATTCATATGGCACGGACCAACAGGTTTGTGCTCCAAAATTTTTGCAATTTTCTGCATGCAGGATTATGACAATTTGTTTTATCCTGTGTTAGCATTCCTGAAACTGCAGGTTCAAATTCTTTTCGTGGCAGGCAAGAAAAATCGGCAAAACCGTGTCGATAGGTGATTCTTCAGCATCTTTTTATCTGTTTCGCAGGGTAATAAGAAGATTCCTCAGTCGCTTTACTCCTTCGGAATGACACGGCAGACGCGTTGCTGTCATTCAGTGGAGGTGAGCCCAGTCGAAGCAGGCGGCCAACGAAGAATCTTAGAATCTTAACCATGTTTTGGGCAGTTCACGACTGAAGTCGTGGGCTGCTGAGGCAGCAAAGAAACAATAACTATTTCAATGATTTAAAATTATTGCGTAACTTTGGAGTATGCTCAAAATTTAGGAGGTATTCTCATGAAAACTTTTAAATATCTGGACTGTTTTGCATCGGTTGGAAAGCAGCCGGGAAAAGACCCTGCCGCACCCTGGACAGTGGAGAAAATGGTACGGGACATGGAACGGTGTGGCATTCACGGGGCGCTGATCTTTTCAAATTATGCCCGTGACATTCAGCCGTCTGTGGGAAATGAAATTGTAACCGAAATTTGCAGGAAAAATCCCCGGCTTATTCCTGCCTGGGTGGCGCTGCCGAGCGTAGCGGACGAATCGCCCAAGGGCCCCCAATTTGTGGAAAAGATGATCGCTGCGGGAGCAAAAGCGGCCAAAATTTACCCGAGGCGGCACCATTTTCTGGTGAATGAAGAGGATGTGGGAGATTTGCTGACAGCTCTTCAGGAAGCCGGAATTCCGCTGTTTGTAGATGCAGGGGATTATGAACCTTACAATCAAATCACCTGGGAAGAGGTAAAGTGGCTGGCTCAATCCTACCCGAATTTGCCGGTCATTTTGCACGCGGTTCGCTGGGAGGCCACGCGAATATTGCTGCCGCTGCTGAAACAATTTCCCAATTTGCACGTGGAATTTTCCAACTACCAGGCCAATCGGATTATTGAATTTCTGGTGGAAAGGGTCGGTGCCGATCAACTTCTCTTCGGCACGGAAATGATGCAAAAAAGTCCCGGGGCGGCCAAAGCCTTCATTGATTACGCCGATATCAGCGATGCGGATCGCCGCAAAATTGCCGGTGAAAATCTAATGCGATTGCTTCGGCTAAAAGAGCCTCCTGCCGACTACGAAGAAACTCCCGCAGACGATGCCATTCTTGTTCGTGCCAAGGCCGGAAAACCCATCGATGACATGGAAGTAATCGACGGACACGCGCACATTTCGGAGAAGGGGCATTCGGACATTGTGATTGCCGTTATGCCCAATGCCGATGCCGCAGGCGTCATTGAGCGCAGCGGCCGGCTGGGTGTGGACATCACCTGTGCCAGCGGCTGGGGTGGCGTTTGGACGGATTATGAACGGGGCAATTTGGCGGTGGCAGAAGCCGTCCGGGATTTCCCGAAGAATTTTGTGGGATACGCCACGCTTGATCCGCTTTATGTGACGGATTGGGAGAAAGAACTCACATTCTGTTACGAAGAAGCCGGCATGAAAGGGATGAAGCCTTATTACCCCCGAAATAAAATTCCTTACTCGGACCCTGCCTACGATCCCTGGTTCCGGTACGGGAATGAGCACCGGCTCTTTGCGCTGATGCACCCATCGGACAATTTTGAGGAAGAAATGAACATTCTGGCTTCAAAATATCCGGAAATTTCCTTTCTTCTGGCGCATTCCGGCTGGATGTATGAAGTGGCGCGGCGCCATGCTCGCCTCGCCCAAAAATTCCCGAATGTCTTCTGTGAGATCACGTTTACCTCCGTGACCAACGGAATCATTGAATTTCTGGTGAAAGAAGTTGGTTCCGAGAAGGTGATTTATGGAACCGACACTTCCATGCGTGACCCCATTCCGCAGTTCGGCTGGGTGGTGTATGCGGATATTTCGGAAGAAGACAAACGCAATATTTTGGGGCGGAATATGAGGAAAATTCTCGACCGGTGTTCGATTTGAAGGGATGCCAACAAGGCATAAAGACGCGAAGGATTATTGCCGAAACGGGTATTTTAGAAATTGAAAAAGGTGCCAACTCGTGGTCAGATTGATAAGAAAAAACCGGTTTGTAATAGTGTCATATGACCTTTATTAGAGGGCTTGAGCTTGAAAACCCTCTACTATTTTTGAAGGGTTTTCAAGCTCAAAGTTGTCAAGTATAAGAGTAGGGTTCATATGAGCTAATACGTAAATGTTTAAAAATTTGATAGAATAAGAAAAATTGTGAATATCCAGAAAAATAAAGACTTTGAAAATATGAAATTTAATGATATTCGCGGTGAGAAGAATATCACATCCAGAAAATTTTACAATTGTGTATTTACAAACTGCGATTTTACCAAAGCCGATTTTAGCCATGCAAAGAACTATTCGATTAACCCGCTGATTAACAAAATAAAAAATGCAAAATTTGCAATGCCGGATGCGATACGTTTGCTTGCATCGTTTGAGGTAAAAATCGACTTTTAAATCTCTGAGTAATAGAATTTGGCGATTCGCCAAGATAAATGAGCATGTTTAGCTTTAGCTTATTTTGCCGATTGTTAACAAGAAAGTCTTATTTTGTTTTGGAAGAAATTAGGGCTGAATTTTGAATTGCCCGAAAGAGGAAATTTTTATGCACTTCGGACTGCCTGCGGTTGATTATATTGTCATTGGATTTTATTTGATTTTTATGTTGGCTATCGGCTTTTATTTTTCCCGGTTTATGAAAGGGGGGAAAGATTTTTTCGTAGGCGGAAATCTAATTCCCTGGTGGGTGTCCGGCATTTCGCTCTATATGACGCTCTTTTCCGCATGGACCTTCACAGGCGCTGCCAGTTTTATTTACAACACGGGCTGGTTTGGACTGCTGTTTTTCGTGAGCTGGCCGGTTTCGTTCATTATTGGATTTTTGCTTTCGGCCAAACGCTGGCGTCGCACACGCATGACCTCCCCGGTGGAGTACATTAAAACCCGATTCAACAAAACCACGCATCTTTTTCTTGCCAGCATTTTGGCTCTTAGCATGATGTACTGGCCGGCGCATCATCTGGCGTCGCTCAGCAAAATCTGCGCGCCCACGCTTTTTCCCAATTCCATGCTGGCCATTGACATCATGATTGTGGTCACCGGCATCGTCATTCTGATCTACACCATTTCCGGCGGGCTCTGGGCCGTAACCGTCACGGATGTGGTGCAATTTCTAATTTTAATTTCGATTTGCCTGGTGCTGGTGCCCACTATTTTTCTGA